>CAIQJJ010000350.1 GCA_903872065.1 uncultured Anaerolineales bacterium
GTATCTGCGGCGCGCAGCCCGGCCTGGGCATGGAGCCACGCTCCGGCCAGCGCGGCCGGAAAGGCCTCCACCCCTTGCGCCCGCAGTCCCACAATCAGGCCGGCCAGCACGTCCCCGGTGCCAGCCCGCGCCAGCGCCGCCGTCGCCACCGGGATGATCGCCGTTTGACCATCCGGCGCAGCTATCACTGTGCAGGCGCCCTTTAGCGCCACCACATGCCCCCAGGCCTGGGCGTACCTTTCGGCGACGCCGATGCGGTCAGCTTGAATTTCTTCGCGCGCGAGGCCGGTCAGCACTGCCATTTCGCCCGGATGGGGGGTCAGCACCGCCGGGGAGGGCAGGCGCGCCGGCCAGTTTTCCAGGCGCGCCAGCAGCTTTAGCCCATCGGCGTCGATCACTGCCGGCGGCAGGCGCACGCCGCCCCCATTCTGACCATCCAGCAAGCGATCCAAAAATTGGGCGGTTGTGTCTTCCAGGCCAAAGCCCGGCCCGATCAACAGCGCCGTTGGGCGGGCCAGGTTCTGCAGCACTATCTCGGCCGCGGCGGAGGCGATAAAGCCATTGTCGTGCGGCAGCAGCAGCCAGGTGGCTTCGGGGAAGCGCCCCGCCAGCGGACTGTGCAAAGGAGCCGGGACGGCCAATGTCACCCAGCCGGCCCCGCTGCGGTAGGCCGCCTCGCCGCTTAACAGCGCCGCGCCGGTGTAGTTCAAGCTGCCGGCCACGACCAAGGCCGCGCCGAATGTGCCTTTATGCGCATCCAGCGGGCGCCGCGGCAGCAGGCTGCGCGCCAGGCGCGCCTCCGCCACCACCCGCTTCAAGCCTTTCCAGGTTGGCAGTTCCTCAATCGCTCCAATCGAGGCCAGGCAGATCTCGCCGGCCAGCTTGAAGGCCGGGAAGCGCAGCAGCCCTTGTTTCACCGCCGCCATGGTCACGGTCATTTCCGCCGACAGGCATTCCGGCGCGGCCTGGCCTGTGTCGCAGTCCATCCCCGACGGACAGTCTACCGCCACAATATGCGGCGGTTCTTTGATCGTCGCCAATATCTTTTGGATGTGGGCCAGGATGGCCAGCAGATCGGGGCGCAGCGGCAGGTGGGTTCCGGTGCCTAAGATGCCATCCAGTAAGACATTGTGTTCATCCAACAGGGCGGTGATCTTGCGAAAATCGGGGTCTTCTTCGCCGGGGACATAACGCCCGCCGGCCCGCTGCAGGCGCTCGATGAAAGGGTCATTGGGCCTTTGGCGCACTGTGTAAGCCGTCGCCCGCCAGCCTTTGAGCGCCAGGTGGGCCAGCGCCACCAGTGTATCGCCGCCATTGTTGCCGGCGCCGACCAGCCCCAAGACGCTCTTATCCGGCGAATAGCCATAAGCGGTTGCTACCTCCCGCGCCAGGTTTTGCCCGGCGTTTTCCATCATTTGCGCATAGCTCAGGCCATTGGCGTCGGCCTCGCGCTCAATGGCGCGCATTTCGGCGACGGTGACGAGTTTCATTTCAATCTTCTCCTTCTTGATCCAATCCCAATTCCACCAGCCTGGCCGCGCTGGGCCGGCCGGTGTTCAGATCCCAGCCGCGCGCCGTGTAATACGCGGCGCGCATCGCGGCCACATCCGGGACAAAACCGGCCGCGCCGCCCTCAGCGTAGGCTTGCAGCAGCAGCTTGGGCAGTTTTTCGTTTTCTGGTTTCAAGCCCAGGCGCAGATTGATCAGGCGTTTCAAATTCCACGCCCGTTCGCCTGAGCGCAGCAGATCCTCCAGGGAGAGATCATATCCGCCGGCGGCGTTGACCAGCGCCGTGACAGTCTCCGGCGGCACATTGGCGAAGAAGCACATCACCAGCGCGTTGCACACACTGCGCCAGTCCTGGTGGCGCGCCACTTGCGCCGCTTTTTCCACCCCGCCCTGGCGCTCGTGGCGTTCAAACTCCAGGCTGGAATCCACCTGCCCGATATCCACCAGGAAGTAATCCGATTGATTGTGGCACGCGCCGCGCGGCGATGCGATGTAAGACAGCGTCATGCCAGAGACGGCGCGCGGGTCATGATAGGCCATTTCCAGCCCGTTCACCTGGACGGCCAGCCCGGCGTCGCCGCAGCGGGCGGCCAGCGCCAGCGCCCCCTCAGCCAGAAGCGCCCCAAGCCCCTCGCGCCGCGCCGTCAGGTGGATCAGGCGTTCAATCAGCGCCGCGTCGCCCCAATGCAGCGTCATGCCGGCCTCCGCCTCGCTGAGCAGGCCGCGTTCGAACAATGTGAACGCCAGGCCGATCGTGTTGCTCAGGCTGATTGAATCCATGCCGTAGCGGTCGCACAGATCGCCGCAGCGCACGATGGCTGGCAGATCGTTGAGCAACAGGTTGGGGCCGAAGCCGACGACCGTCTCATACTCTGGCCCTTTGCTCCGTTTGCCATCCACCTCGACGACGCGCCCGCAGGCAATGACGCAGGCGTGGCAGGCGCTCACCCCGCGCAAGATCGTCTCGCTCATGGTCGCGCCGGAGACTTTGTCCACCCCTTCCATCGCGCCGTCTTGGAAGTAACGCTTGGGCATGCTGCCCAGGTAGTCAAAGTAATCGGCTACGCTGGCGGTGCCCAGGGCGCGCGCCACCTGGCTCATGTTGTCTGAACGCAACTGGCGGTTGGCCTCGGAGCGCAGCGGCAGAAAATGGCTCAGGTCGGCGATGGGCGGCTTTCCACTGCCCTGCACCGCAATTGCTTTCAGGTTTTTGGCGCCCATCACCGCGCCCATACCGGTGCGCCCGGCCACCCGCCCGTGATCGCACAAGATCAGCGCAAAGGGGATCGCTTGTTCGCCAGCGACGCCGATGGCTGCCACGCGCGCCCGGCCCACCTCCTGCTGCACCAGGGCCTGGACTGTGTAGGGATCGCGGCCCCAGAATTCCGCCGCATCGCGTAAGACGGCCTGTCCATCCTTGACCCACAGCCATTGAGGGGCGGCGGCTTTGCCAACGATCCAGATGCCATCGAAGCCGGCGGCGCGCAGTTCTGGCCCCCAAAAGCCGCCGCAGTTCGCCTCGCCCCACAGCCGGGTGGCGGGCGACCTGGCGCAAACCACAAAGCGCCCCACCGATGGCCCGGCGGTGCCGGAGAGCAGTCCATTTAAGAAGAGCAGCGGCGCCTCCGCGCTCAACGGGTCAAGCTGAGCGTTGAGGCTATCATACAACAGGCGCGCCGCCAACGAAGCCCCGCCCAGGTACGCCTGTTCCCAGGCGGGCGGGATGATCATTTGGCCGATCTGGCCAGTGCTGAGGTTGACAGTAAGAATAGGTTGCATAGGACAAGTTTACCAAAAAATCATCGTTCAGTTCAGTTTTCTGCGGTAGAATTACTTTTTTGAAATTACTGACAGGATTATTTGCTGGATGGCTTTTCTTTTTGACTTTTCCACCGAATTTGAGGTAACGATCCACCGCCTCCATTTGCCGCGCCTGGACGCGGCGTTTAACGGCTACCGCCTGGCGCAGATCAGCGATTTTCACATTGGCCAATGGGATAACACCCGCTATTTGCAGGCGGCGATCGAATTGGTGAACCAGCAAAAGCCAGACCTGATCGCCTTGACCGGCGATTTTGTCTCGTATGATGCGCGGGACTGCGCGAAACTGCTGGCGCAGGCGCTGCCCAATCTCAATGCGCCAGACGGCGTCCTGGCGGTTTTGGGGAATCACGACTACCCTCACCGCTTGTGCCGGCTGCGTGAAGTATTACAAAACGCAGGGGTGCGTGAACTGCGCAACAGCGCCCATACCTTGCGGCGCGCGACTGCTGCGCTGCATTTCGTCGGGGTAGATACGTCCGGTTGTTATCATGACGATCTGCCGGCGGCGATGCGGGGACTGCCGGCGGAGGGCGCGGCCATTTTGCTGGCGCATGAACCCGATTTTGCCGATTTTAGCTCCGCCACGGGACGTTTCGACTTGCAGCTTTCCGGCCATTCACACGGCGGACAACTGCGCTTCCCGGCCATCGGCGCGCTCTATTATCCCAGGCGCGCCCGCAAGTATCCCCTGGGCTTATACCAGGTCAATGAAATGAAGCTGTACACCAACCGCGGCGTTGGGCAGGCGCATATCCCACTGCGCCTCAACTGTCGCCCGGAAGTGAGTGTGTTCGACTTGCAGGGCGCGTGAGGCGCGCCGCGCCTCAATCGTTCAGCCCGTCAATCAGGGCCAGGATCTCAGCGTTGGCCGGGATATCGCTCATCGAGTGCCCGTAGTGGGCGTAGCGCGCCATCCCCTGCCGGTCAACAAGCACCTGCGCCGGCATGCGCCCCAGTTTAAACAAATTGACCTCTTGTCCGTACAACTTCAATACACTGGACTTGGCGTCGGGCAAACCCACGAAAGGCAGCTGCTCTTTCTGCCAGTAGCTGCTAAAGGCGGCGGCCGCCTCAGGGCCTACCACGACCACTTCGGTATCGCGGGCGACGAATTGTGCATAGTCCTGGCGCAACTGCGCCATGTGCCGCTGGCAGAATGGTCAGACAAACCCGCGATTGAAGACTAACAGAACACGCTTTTTGCCGCGCCAGTTGGCCAGGGCGACCGGCTGACCGTTGAAATCGGGCAGGGTAAATTCGGGGGCTGGTTTATCCAAAGCGACTTTTGCCATATTATTCTTTCAACCATTCCTTAATCGCATTCATGAATTGATCGGGATGTTCTTCATGCGGCACATGCCCGCAGGCCGGCACGATCACCAACCTGGCCTGGGGGATATCCTGCGCCAGGCGGAGGCTGTTTTCGGTCGGTACAATGCGGTCATCATCGCCGCTGATCACCAAAACGGGCAGGGTTAATTCGTCCAGCCGCTCGGCCAGGTTGAGGGCGCGGCTGGCGGCGGTGAATTCCCACAGGGCGCGGTCCCAATTTTCGGCTTTGAGTGGTTTCGTGTAGCCTTCCCAGATGGCCGGCGTGATCTGGCTGGGGTCGTGCCAGGCGGAGGCGGCAAAGTCGCGCCCCCAATCCTGGATGCGGCGCACAAACAGCGGCCCCAGGCGGCGCGCCTGCGGCGTCTGCATCAGCCAACTGAGCAGCGCAGACTGCCGCCGTTCGCCCTCGTAAATCGCCGCGTCCACCAGGATCAGCCGCTCCACCCGTTCGGGATGCGCCAGGGCGGTTTGCACCGCCACCGTCCCGCCGGCCGAGTTGCCCACCAGGATGGCTTTTTCCACGCCCAACTGATCCATCAAGCCCAGCAGCAGGTGAACTTGCGCCTCAAAACTGTACGGATTCTCGCCTGTCCACTGCATTGGGCGTTCGGTCAGTCCAAAGGCCGGGCGGTCATAGGCGATCACCCGGCCCATGCCGGCCAGCGGCTGCATCACCTCGCGCCAACTAAATTCGCTCGAGGCGAAGCCGTGCAGCAGGATGAAGACCGGCTCTCCCTGCCCGGCGCTCTTGTAGTGCAGCCGCACGCCGTTGACTTCGAGGAAGCGGCTGTCGCGGTCGGCCAACTGCTCAACCGGCTGCGTCCCTTCCAGTGGGGGGAGGGGGACGAGCAGCGGCCCAACAACCAACAAGAGAACGATGCACCCTGCCAGGGCGGCTGTGATGCGCAATGCTTTTTTCATCTTCAATCCGCCAGTTTCATCACGCGGTAGGTTTCAGCAAACGCCAGGCCTTTTTCTTTGCCGCTCTCCGCCGCCCAACGCCGCATCTCCTCGTTGGGGTCCCAGTCGCCCAACTGGCTGGCGTGTTTGCGCAGCGCCTCGACCTTGAGGGCGATCGTGGCTTCAATGTCCACCCAGGTGTTGGGATTCTGCGTGCTGCTCAAATACACGCGCTTGACCTGGTGCGGCTCGAAGCCCTCGGCCAGCAGATCGGTGAAGATCAGGCGGGTGCCGGCGGAGGGAAAGAC
>CAIQJJ010000351.1 GCA_903872065.1 uncultured Anaerolineales bacterium
ATTTGGGCGGCGATCGCGGCCAGCGTTTGGCCGTTGAAGTGGGTATAAGTCGGGTTCTTCAGGTCCAGGATGGTCACGCCCGCCGCGCCGCCCGCCAGCACATACAGGTTCTCCCATTCGTCCTGATCGCGCCCCATCTCGGACGCCAGGCGCGGCCGGTTTTCAGGCCTGGCGATGATCTCCAGGGCGGACTGGATGCCGCCGGCGCGCGCCCAGGGCGGCAGCACTGACGAAAGGCCGGTCATCCCCGCGGTGTAGGGGTACGCGCAGGCGGCGAGGTCGGCTCCCGCCTGTTGCGCCGCGACGATGCGCGCCAGGCCTGCGGCGAGCTTGCCCCAGTTCTTTTCCCCTTGAACCTTGAAGTGATAAAGGATGCCGCGCCCGCCGCGGCATATCCCGATGAATTCCTCCAGCGCCTCGGCAAATTGGTTGCCCTCGCTGCGAATGTGCGAGATGTAGGCCCCGCCATGCCGGAAAGCGGTCTGCGCCAGGGCGCGCAGTTCATGGGTCTGAAAGAACATGCCCGGCACGTAAATCAACGCCGAGCCAACCCCCATCGCGCCGGCCAGCATCTCTTTTTCCAGCAGCGCCTCCATCTGGGCCAGTTCGGCGGCGGTCGCCGGGCGGCTCTCCTGGCCGACGGTGTGGTAGCGCAAATTGTCCACCCCCACAAAAGACGCCACATTTACCGACGTCCCCACCTGCTGCTCCAACATGTTCAGGAATTCAGCCAGGGTGTTCCAGGGGATGGCCGGCAGGCCATACAGGCTTTGAATGTAGGCTTTCATTTCTGGGGAAAGCGGCCCTTCCGACCAGCTTTCCCCAAACACTTCCAGCGTGACGCCCTGCAGAATATCGCTCATGGCGCGCCCATCGGCCAACAGGTCGGTCGCGGCCCAACTGTGCAGGTTAATGAAGCCGGGCGCGACCGCCAGCCCGCTGCAGTGCAGTTCAACCGGCGACGAACCGGCGAGGCGCGCCCCCATCTCTGCAATCCGGCCATGGCGAACCCCAATCTCGCCGGCATAGGGGGCGCGGCCGCTGCCGTCAAACAGGGTGCAATCCCTCAGGATCAGGTCGTAGCTGGTCATGACTGCTCTTCTTTGGCTTCGCCCATGCTCAAGAAGAAGGATGTCACGATCGCCAGGGCGGCCGCAAGCACCACCGCCACCCACACCAGTTCATAGTTGCGGAAGATGTCAATCATCTTACCCCAGAACGGCACTGAGATGGTCGTCGCCAAAGCCAGGCTGAAGATCAGCAGGCCGATCATCGCCCCAAACGATTTTTCATTGGGGACAATATCGCTCAACACCGGGTAGAGAATAACCTGCGGGGCGGCAAAGCCAAAGCCCATGATGCCTACCATAATTTGCAGCAGAGTGAAATTCGGCGCAAGGATAATCACCAGGGCGGAGACAGCCGCGATGCCCGCTCCTAACATCAACGCGCCGCGCCGTGTGATCCACTTGGGCAGGTAGCCCATCGGCACCGTTCCCAACAAATAGCCGATGAAGAAGATGGCGCCCATCGAGGCGGCCATACCCTCTGAAAGCTCCAGGACATTGACCACGTAAGAACTCCCGTAGGTGGCAATCGGCCCGATGCCAAAATTGAACAAAAAGCCGATCAGCATCACCAACAGAACGTTCATCTTCTGTTTGGGGCTGAAATCCTGGAACACATCAAGAACATCCTTTAAGGAGCGCCCCTCGACGGAGGTTTCTGCGGCCGGCGTCCAATGGGTCGGTTCCTTGACCACCGCCAGGAAGTAGAAGATCGCCAGCATGAACAGCCCGCCAAAGACGATAAACGGCAGGACGGCATTGATTTGATAAAGCACTCCGCTCAAGGCATAAGCCAGCACGCTCCCAAAGGCGCCGATCAATTCGATGTAGCCGGTCGCCTGGCTGCGGATTTTGGAGGGGATCAGTTGGTAGCGCAGAGCGTACGCCGGCACGCCTGAGAAAACCGAACCGACGACGATCACCAAAACCAACACACACATCATACTGAAGGGGACAAGCAGTTGCGAGAGGTTGCCATTGGATTCCGAGGGGATCAGCTTGACCACGAACGGGAGCGCCAGAAAGCAAAGAATTGCCAGGGGAACGCTCCAGCGGATGAAGGGCAGCCGCTTGCCGGTCTTGTCGCTCCAACGCCCAACAAATGGCCCTGAAATCAAGTTCAACAGGTTGTCTATGGACATGAGCAGCCCGGCGGCAAACGCCGATAAGCCGAAGCCATAAGTGACCGCCGCCCCGCCCTTGTCGAAGACCGGGTTGCCAGCTTGTAAGAAGACCGGCACAAAATTATTGTACACAGCCCATAAGGTACTCCAGCCGGCCAGCAAGAAGCCAAACGGCAGGACTACCTTCAAGATCAGTTCTTTGTTGACGCTTTCGGTGGAAGCGGGTTTTTCTTTTGCGCTGTTCATTGCATTCTCCTCGTGCGATTGGGTCAATAGCGGCTGTTCGCCGCCGTGCTATTCAACGACTCTGTGGGCTTACCGGTGAGACAACGCATCTCGAATCATCCTGCCATCAGGCATCAGGCATCCTGAGCTTGTCGAAGGATGTCGAAGGATGTCGAAGGACGCCAAAGGATGTCACCCATGCGATGTCTTAACTCTCAAACGAAACTGCCTCCCTTCATAATAATCTCCCCATCCCCATACAGCACCCCCTCCTTGCGCAAGTCCAGGATCAGATCCCAATGCAGCGGCGATTGGTTCACCCCGCCAGAAGCCGGGTAAGCCGAACCAAGCGCCAGGTGAACCGTGCCGCCGATTTTCTCATCGAACAGGATTTGCCCGATGGGATTGGCAAGGTTGAAATTGGTCCCGATCCCGATCTCGCCCAGCCGGTTCGCGCCGGGCGTGCGCAGCGTTTCCTGTAAATAGGGATCGCCGGCGTCCGCTTTGGCAGAGACGACCACCCCATCTTGAAAGGTCAATTGGACGCCGGAGGCGTTGCGCGCCGGAAAGCTGAACTTCACCGTTCCGTTGACCGAATCCTCGCGCGGCGCGGTAAAAACCTCCCCATCCGGCAGATCGGCGCGCCCATAACAATTCAACCAGTTGCGCCCTTCCACCGACATTTCGATATCGGTACCTTCGGCGCAGATGCGCAGCTTTTTGACCCTGGCCAGGCGGTCAATTAACTTCTGCTGCCAGGCGCGTTGTTTCTCCCATTCCCCGGCCGGGTCGGGCCGATCCAGGAAGCAGGCCGTTTCGAGGTGCGCGGACAGTTCATCCAGGCTCATGCGCGAAAGAACCGCCTGCCCCTGCGTGACCCAGGGCAGAGAAATGAAGCGGAAGCCGGGCTTGTCCACCCGCTGCATGAAGGTCATGAAAACGCCGGCCTTCCCCATGCGGCGCAGATTGAGCCTGGCCGCCGGCAGTTTGCTGGTTTCAAAGGGGTTGATATCGGACTGGATCAGGATCAGGGCGGCGCAGTTTTCGATGATGTGGCGCTCGACCGAACTTTCACGCTGCAGCAGTTCCTCAGACGCCTCGCTGACATGGATGTATTCCTGGCCGGGGAACTGGATGGCTGTCTCAGGGAAGGCGCCAGCCCGCAGAATCTCGCGGTATAGTTCGCGGATCAGCGGGATCGCCTCGGTGGAGCCTTGCATGGCGACCATTTCACCCTTTTGAACACCCAGGCTGTAGTGGACAACCAGCTGCGCCAATCTTGACGGTAGATCGAATAAGCTCATTGAAAATCCCTTTCTTGCAAGCGATGGTTACCTGCTGTTTTCGTGAAGACCCTGGACGACCGCGCCGCCTTGCTCGCCTGGCGCGACGCCTTTCAGGTTGTGAATCAAGATTTGGAACACCTCGGCCTGGTACTGCTGCATATTCACCAGGCCGACCTCTTCCAACAATTTTTGCTTCAAACTCGCCATACCATGCACCGTGACCCAGCACAGGTAAAGCATGGCCCCGCCGTCAAAACCAGGCCGCGTCTTGAAAACGCCCTGCGCAATGCCATTCTGGATGATGCGGGACACTGCCAGGTACGCCGCCTGGGTGTCGCTGCCGTCCGCCGGCAGAGGCCGCTCCTGCCTGGCAAAGATGATATGGGTGAACATGAGCTGGTAAAGCTCCATGTTTTCGGAGGCGTACTCCAGCATGGCGCGGCACGCCGCCATGATCTGTTCTTCAGGCGATAGCGCGGCGGGGACCGCCTGCACGCGCTCGCCCAGGCGGATAAAGCCGGCATCGGCCAGTTCAGAGAGGATCTCTTCGAGGCCGGTGAAATATTCATAGATCGCCGGCTTGCTATAAGCCGCGCGGTGGGCAATGTTCGCCATCGTCATATTCTGCAAGCCGCCTTCGGCCAGCAAACTCTCGGCAGCCTGCAGGATCAACACCTTGGTGCGCTCACGGCGGCGCTGGCGAGTGCCTGGTTCTGGCGAGGGCTTGTTTTCTTCCGCCAAGATCGTACTCCTTTGCCTAACGGCAGGTGATCGCCTGCACGCGACCAAAACGGATATTGAAGGCCCGGTCTCCGCTCAATTCAAAGGCAATCACCTGGTTGTCGTCGCCGCGAATAAATTTCAACTTGTCGAAGCTTTCCACTTCTGAGGAGAACTCATCTTCGAGAACCGGAAAGAAGGTGATGGCCGGGTAATGAGGGTGGAAGAATGTGAGCCTTCCCTCCACGACGCCGACTTCCCAGAGATTGAGCAGTTCCTCGTTCCAATAGCGGCCGGCGTATTCCGCCAACTTTTCCGGCGGGACTTCCAGCGGCGGGAGTTTCTCAGCGTACATCGTACCGAGCGGGGTCTGGCTGATGAAGGCGCGCACTTTGCCTTGGTCGCTGTATTCCGGCTGCAGGTCTGCACTCAGAGCTTCGATCTTATAGCGCTGTTCAGCCACTTTGATCAGCGGCAGCCGGGTAGGATAAAAGGGGGTGTAGATGAAGAGCTTGTTCTCAACATTCTCGACCTTGGCCAGCAGACCATCCTGCATGCGGTAGACCCCCGGCAGGTCTTTGCCTTCGCTGTCGGAGAAGTGGAAAGATTTGCTCCCGACTTTGAGCGGGGTTTGGGTCGCCAGTTCAGGGATGACCAGGCCAAGCGCCTTCCCGCCCAGGGTCATGGCATCCATCGAACCATTGTTGGAAAGCACCCCCACCGCCACCCCCGCTTCGGGGACGAAGATCATTTCGCTGCGGAAGCCGCCCGCGCCGCCGCCGTGCGTCCACAGCTTTTTCCCGGCGCGCTGCGAAAGTTCCAGGCCGCAGGCATATTGGTTTTCACTGCCATCATTGAACGGGTGGGTGAGGTTCAAACCCCGCATCACCTCGGGTTCATAGACCGGCGCAACGTAGTTGGACAGCCAACGGGAGAAATCAGTGATCGAGGTGATGATATTGGTCGAGCCGCTGACGGCTACATTTTCAAATGCCTTGTTGTATTCGCCCGATTCCAGCAAGTTGTAGTGGCCGGCGAAGTTGGGGATGACCTCCTTGTGATTGTCGCACAAGAAGGTGTTGTCCATGCCCAGGGGCTTAAAAAGTTCGGCGGCCAGAAAATGGCGCAGAGTGCTCCCCGTCAGGCGGTGAACAATTTCGCTCAACATGATAAACCCCGTGTTGTTGTAATTAAAACGTTCGCCGGGCTTAAAATTTAACGTGGTCTGGCGTTGAGTGAGGGCAAGGAGCTGCTCGCGCGTAAATACATCGTCCCGCCGGAAGCCGGCATACGCCTGGATATTGTACATATCGCGAAAGCCGCTGGTGTGATGGAGCAGATGGTGAACTTGAATCTCTTGATAGGTGGACGACAATTCGGGCAAAAATTTCCGCAGCGGGTCATCCAACTTGAGCAGACCGCGCGTTTCGAGCAGGCGGGTCACAAAACCGGTGAATTGTTTGGAGACTGAGGCGATATTGAAGCGGGTATGCGCGTCAATCCGCAGCCCATATTCCAGGTTCGCGTAACCACTGTAAGCAAAAACAGTGGGCTGGTTGGCGAACACGATGCACACCGCCGCGCCTGGGATGTTTTGCCAGGGGGCAATTAACTCGTCGAGTTCCTTTTGCAGCTCGTTCATATTGCTCCTGTTTAGGATAGGTTGTATTTTCGAATAGCGGTAAAGTTATTGTATAACAATAAAGTAATTTGTCAAGCAGTAAGAATGCAAAAAAGTTCGGCATCTTCAATTCGAGGCGGTGCGCCGGCTCTACCAGTCCGACTCACGTTTCCGCGGGGATGACGCCTTTTAGAAGCAGTCTTCCAACGCGTCCAGGACGGTATTGAGCAGGGCGAAATCGGCAGGGGCGAGGCCCAGGTCGAACCAGCCGGCGTCGCTGCACACCGTGCGCTCCCGGCCGCGATAGGCGAGGACTGCCCGCGCGGCGCAGTTTTCATAACACTGGCGGCAGGTCTTGAGCGACTCGAACACCCGCAGCGCGACGCCGGGCGCAGTTTCGTCCAGCCGCGCGAAGAGGCGGGCGCTCAGATCGGAGCGCATATCCCAGCGAAGCTGCTGACAAAGGGGGTAATTGGTCCAGTTGTAAATGCGAAACCAGTAGACCGCCTGCCCGCCCTTGCGGGTGTAGCGCAGGCGGTAGCCGCCATCGGCCCAGGGGTTGACCAAGATCTCGCGCCGGTAGCGGCGCGCCCGCAGCCCCTCGTCCACAGCCTGCAACTGGGCGCGCAGCACTTCTGGGACGCAGGACAGGGCGTCCTCGAGCGCCGGCAGGCGCTTGCCCTGCAGCACGCCAAAATCGCAGCGCCGGAAGAAGAAAAAGCCATCCTTGCCGGCGGCGGCGCTGCCTTTCGCCAGGGCGGACAGCGCGCCCGGCAGGGCTGGTTCGCCGGGGACATTCAGAGCGACCTCCTCCGCGCCGGCCTGGATTTGCAAGCCGAGCGCCTCAAAGCGGGCGAGAAAATTTAGCTTTTTAACCAGCTTGCGCTTTTCGGCCAGGAGCGCCTCATACACAGGCCGCGCCAGGGACAAACTGCCTTCGGCAAGCTGCCCATCCTGGCCAAAGCGGTATAGAAAGTCCAACGCCCCTTGCTCAATCGCCTTGCGCGCCTTCAAGCGCTGCGCCTGGGCGGCCTCATGCTGGGGGTGCGTTTCTTGCAGAGGCTGTTCGTACACCTCGATGAACGGTTCAAGCGGGATTTCATACGCCGCCGGGTGGGCGGCCATATCCGCCAGCAGCGCGCCCATCCAGCGCCGCAGGGCAGCCGCCCCTGGCGCAGGTTGAGCGCTTTCTGCAATGGGGAGCATGTCCCTGCCGATCTGCTGAGTCAGCCATTGGGCCGCGGTGTCGAAATGGGGAATGGTAAAGCCTGGCATCATCGAAAGCTCCTTTGAAAAAACTTGACTGCGATGATTCTAGCATCCTCTTGGTTCAAATGATACTCTTTTCGCACAAAAGAAGAGTCAAGAACTACTTCCCATGATAGACGATTACGAGTAAACTTTGAGGAGTTATGATAAGCAGCCCTTATTAAACTGCGCTATAATCTCAACAAATTTATCTTTTCGATTAAGGAGATTTTCTATGAAAGGCAACGAAAAAGTCATTTCCATTTTAAATGATTTCCTGGCGGATGAACTTACCGCCGTCAACCAGTACATTGTCCACTCGGAAATGTGCGACAACTGGGGCTATGGGAAACTGCACGCCGCCATCGAGAGGCGGGCCATTGACGAAATGAAGCACGCCGAAAGGCTGATCGCCCGCATCTTGTTCCTGGAAGGGCTTCCGATCGTCAGCGACCTGAAGAAGATGCACATCGGCGCGAAGGTAGACATCCAACTCAAAAACGATCACGAGGCCGAAGCCGGCGCGGTCAAGGCCTATAACGATGGCATCCGCCTGTGCCAGGAAGTGGGCGATAACGGCACGCGCGAACTGCTTGACGCCAACCTGAAAGATGAGGAAGCGCATATTGACTGGCTGGAAGCGCAGTTGGATCAGATTGAGCAAATGGGCTTGCAGAACTACCTGCTCGGTCAAATTAGCTAATCAGCGGCCAGGAAGGATCGGAGAAACATGGCAGAACAGTCCACAGACCATTTTCAAGCGCTCGCCCAGGTATTTGCGGAGCGGGAGCGCGATTGGCGCAGCGGCAGTCTCGTCTACCAGGTGTTGGTGGATCGCTTTGCCCCTTCTGCAAATTTGCCGGCCAAGCGCGACCTGTACGCGCCGCCCAAGCGGCTGCGCGCCTGGGACGAAACGCCGAAAAAAGGGGACTATCTGCCGGAGGCCAGGCTGTCCAGCCATGAGATTGAGTTCTGGGGCGGCGACCTGGCCAGCCTTCTCAGCCGCCTCGACTACATCCAGCAGCTTGGGGCGGACGTGCTGTATCTGAATCCGATCCACCTGGCCTATACCAATCACAAATACGACGCTCTGGACTATCAGCAGATTTCCCCCGAGTTCGGCGGGCGCGACGACTTCATCCGCCTGGCAGATGAAGTCCACCGGCGCGGCATGAAGCTCGTCTTAGACGGGGTCTTCAACCATCTTGGTCGCAACGCCCCCATCTTCAAGGAGGCGCTCGCCAACCCGGCCAGCCCCTGGCGCGACTGGTTTTTCATCGGCCAGCAGTACGGCGGCGGGGCGCGCGCCTGGTGCGGCTTTCACAACCTGCCAGAATTGAATCTCGAAAATCCCGCCGTGCGCGCCTATCTCTACGAAGCCCCCGATTCGGTGGCGCGCAGCTTCCTGCGCGATGGCGCGGATGGCTGGCGGCTGGACACCGCCTTCGAATTGGGCTACCGCTTTTTAGGCGATCTGACCCAGGCGGCGCATGCCGAGAAGCCCGGCTCGTTGGTCGTCGGCGAGATCGTTAATTACCCCGACAAATGGCTTAAGGCGATTGACGCGGTGATGGGTTTCACCCTGCGCCAGGTAGTGTTGGGCGCAGCCGCCGGAGAAATCTCCCCGGCGGCGGCCGGGCGGATGATCCAGCGCATGGTCAACGACTGCGGCATCGAAGCGATGCTCAAGTCCTGGATGATGCTTGATAACCACGATCTGCCCCGCCTCGCCACCCTGATCCCTGAAACGCCCAGGCGCCGGCTGGTGCAGACGCTCCAGTTTACCCTGCCTGGCTCGCCGAACTTGTATTACGGCAGTGAGCTGGGCATGACCGGCGGCGACGACCCGGAAAACCGCGCCCCGATGCGCTGGGACCTGGCGCATGACGCCAACCCCGAACTGGCCTGGAGCAAGCAACTGATCGCGCTGCGCAAAGAACAGCGCGCCCTGCGCATCGGCAATTTTCGCCTGGTCGAAGCCGAGCGACTGTTAGGCTTCGAGCGCTGCACCGACCGCGCCCTGGAGACGGTGATCGTACTGGCGAACCCATCCCCCGCCCCGGTCACTGAGCGAGTGCTGCTGGCCAACGCCGACTTGATGGACGTAAGCCTGCTGATAGACCTGCTCGGCCCGGCCGGCGCGCCGCCCGTCGCGACCGTCGAGGCCGGCCTGGCAGCCGTGACCCTGCCGCCAGAGACGATCTATGTGCTGTCGCCCCGCGAGCCGGAGCAGGGAGGCTACAGCCGCTATAAGCGCGTGGACTGAGGCAAAAATCAGGCGACAGGAAAACGTGGGGTAAATTTTCCGGCCAATCAAAAGCTCTCCTGCAAATAAGTCCGTTCCAACGCCCGGAAGAGCGGCCCATGATTGGGAGCCTTCAAGTGCAGCAGTTCATGCACAATTACTTTACGACGAAAATTCGCCGGCTGGCGCAGCAGCGCGGCGTCAAAACTCAGGTTGCCTTTGCTGGAACAACTTGCCCATTTGCGCTTCATTGGGCGGATGACGATGGCGTGCGGCTCTACGCCGATGCGCTCAGCCCAGGCGCGCACTTCAGCCTTGAAGACCTCCAGCGGAATGCTCTCCTCAAGCGGCGGCGGCGGCAGCGCCGCAATCTCTTCCATCAACGGAGCTCTCCGGCGCGGCTGGCAATCCGCATGATTTGTTGCACTGTCTCGTTCAAGCGGGCGATCTCTTTGATTTTCTTGTCCTCGGGTTGGTTGAGATCCATCTCTTTGAGCAGCACGCCGTACAACGCGGCGCGCACATCGCGCTCCTGGGCCGGAACGATACGCCAATGTGGATATTTATGAAACGTATCTTCCATCTGGCGCGCAATCCATTCGGCGTTCGGGACGGCGTCGCGCTGCATGAGCCAGTAAATGGCAAATGATTCGGGCTTCAAATTCAAGGCGCGGCGCTCTGTTTCGGCCAGGTTGATCTCACGGATGATTTCTTCCAGCGCTTGCAGCGCGTCCTGAGTAGCTTGCTGGCGCGACTGGAAGGCGCGCGCAATCGCCAGGGCGCGTTCGCCGATGGTGTACAGATAGGGAGACTGGCCGCCCTGGTGATCCACCATCTGCTCGATGCTTTTGAGCAGGTTAAAGACCTTGACCGTTTCCGGCGCATCATCCCCGGCCAGGCGCTCCAACAGGCGTTCGTTGATCTCGTAGATCTTCAGGCTGCTGCCAATTTCGCCGCCGTGAGTATGCTCCTGCACCAATTGGGCGGTCTTGCGGGTTAGATCATGATCCACAAACACGCTTTCGTAGGCCGCCCGCAGCAGGCGGTACATCCGCGCCAGTTGGTCATAATCGCTCAAATAAGGGCGCAGAAAACCGTCCGGCGAGATGATCTCATAGACTTCGGAGAGTTCACGGAAGTATTGGTAAAAAGCCTGGCGCAGGGCTTCATCCCGAAAGTGTTCCAATACCGCTTCGGCGGCCTTATCCAGCGGTTTGCCGCGGCCTAAAGGCAGGTATTCCGCCTGGCCGCGCGCCATGCGGGTTGCAAAGTCACCTTTGAGCAGTTCAATATCCGTGACCACTTGCTGCACGTCGGCCACATCCTGGCTGTCGAAGGCCAGGGCCTTTTCCAGGTTCTCAAAAACGCCGACAAAATCCAGCACAAAGCCGCTCGGCTTGGCGCGCCCAAATTCGTCCTCATAGGGCCGGTTGACGCGGGCAATCGCTTGCAGCAGAACATGGTCGCGCATCGGCTTATCCAGGTACAGGCAGTACAACACCGGCGCATCGAAGCCGGTCAGCAGCTTTTCGGTAACGATCAAAATCTTGGGCAGCGCGCCGGGCTTGCGAAACGCCTTGCGCACCGCCTGCTCTTTGTCCTCGGCCAGGTGAAAACGGGCCAGGCTGGGCGAGTCATTGTGCGCCGGGCTGTACACCACCGCCGAATAGTCCGCCGGCAGCAGTTCATCCAACAAGTCCTTATAAATGGCGCAGGCTTCGCGATCCACGCCCACCACAAACGCCTTATACCCCATCGGCTCGACTACCTGGCGGTAATGCTCAGCGACATACTCCGCCACGCGGCGCATGCGCTCGCGGTTTTTGAGCATATTGCGCAGGGTCACTGCCTTATCCAAAATGTGGTTGAGTTCTTCCACATCCGTCAACCCCTCAGCCTCGGTCAGCGCCAGGAATTCTTTTTCCAGCGTCTCACGATCGACGCGCAGGTCATTGGGGGCCAGTTTGTAGTGCAGCGGCACGGTCGTCTGATCGGCGATCGATTCGGCAATACTGTATTTATCCAGGTAGCCATGTTCGTCGGCCCCGCCAAAAATCTTGAAGGTGCCTTTGCCGCTGGCGGTGCGGTCAATCGGCGTGCCGGTGAAACCGATCCAGGTAGCCTTGGGCAGGGCGGCGTCCAGGTAAGTGCCCAGGTCGCCGTTGGTGGTGCGGTGCGCTTCATCCACCAAGACAAAGATATTGCGGCGCTGGCTAATCGCTGCTGGCAGGTCATCGAACTTGTGGATCATACTGACGATCAAACCGCGCCGGTCGCTTTGCAGCAGTTCGCGCAAATGGCGCTTGGATTGAGCCACTTCCACACTGCCCATGCCCAGGGAGGCCAGGTTGCCAAACAACTGCGCCTCCAAATCATTGCGATCCACCAAAAGCAGGACAGTGGGATGCTCAAAGCGCGGGTGTTCAAGGATCTGCTTGGCTGCCACGATCATCGTATAGGTCTTGCCAGAGCCTTGTGTATGCCAGATCAGGCCGCGGCGTTTCTCTGGCTCAGCCGCCCGCTGTACGATGCGTTCAATGGCGCGCATCTGGTGCGGGCGCAAAATGACTTTGCTCAGTTCATCATCCTTGCGCGTGTACAAGATGAAATCCGTCAACATTCGCGCCAGGCGCTGTGGATGGACAAAACTTTTCACCAGACTTTCGTAATCGGTACGGGCGCCGGCTTGCTGTGCATCCTGTTTCCAGTTGAAGAGCGTTTTGCGGGTCAAGTTCCAGGTCGGGCCATAGTAAAACGAGATCAGATGGGTCAGCGCAGCGGCCTGGATCAAAGCCAGCAGTTCCGGCCCCTCGCGCTGATAGCGCCGCACCTGGTCGAGCGCCTCAGCGATGCCATCCGGGTGGGTGGCCGCCTTCGCCTCCACCAGCAAAACCGGGATACCGTTGATAAAAAAGGCCGCGTCGAGGCGAATCTTGTAAGATCCATTGTTGAAACGCAGTTCATCCGTCACGTGGTAGGTATTGCCTTCCCAGTTACCGGTCAGCAAGCGCACATTGCGCTCACGCTTCTCCTCCGCCACAAAAACTGTCTTCAAGCCGCGCAAGTATTCCCAGGCGTCCAGGCTGCCCTCGATGCGCGGCAAGACTCGCCCCAGGCGTTTGGCCAGGTCTTCGGCGCGGGAGCGATCCACCACGCCCGGGTTCAGTTTTTGGGCCTGGGCAATGAAGGTTTCGTGCAGCAGCAGGCCGCCATCCCCGCCGCGCTGCGCCAGGGCATCCTCGGGGGCCAGGTAAGTCCAGCCCGCTTCTTGGGCGTAACGGATGAGCGGATTTTGCACCGCGGCGCGCTCAGAACCCAAAGGGGGCGTCATGGCTGCTGCTCCTTTTTTTGCGCTTGCAGCCAATCCGGGACAAACATCCACTGATGATTGATTTGAAACTCTTTGGCCTGGGGCGAGGGGAACACCCGCCGCGGGTGCAAGCTGCTTTCGCCGAAGTTGATCAGCAGGCCAATCGCCAGGCCAGTGAAGTTAAGGTAGGTAACGACCTGTCCCAGGTATTTTTGGTGCAGGTTGGCAAAGGCTTTCAGTTCGACGATCACTTTGCCCTCGACGATCAAATCGGGGATGTAGTATCCTAGCAGTCGTTCCTGGTCATAGACGGTCAGTTTCTTCTGGGCTTCAAAGCCTAAGCCGGCCGCCGCCAGTTCGTCTTCCATGGCGCGCTGGTAAAATCTCTCTTGATACCCCGGCCCTAACCGGCGGTGTACGGACATGGCGACGCCGATGATTTTGTAGGTTAGATCTTCGTGAGGTGCGGATACTTTGGAGGTCATAGGGCTATAAACACGGTTGACACGGATTTTGCACGGATTGACACGGATTTGTGTTGAGGTCATGGGCTGTTATGGGCGATGTGGATGCTGAGGGGTATGATACCATATCCTATTACGAAAATAGACCGGTCGGGCGCTTGTAGTGGCGACTTCAGTCGCTAACCTTGCCCATAACGGCTGAAGCCGTCACTACGAAAGCGTCTTTTTTCATCCTTTGGGGTGTTGCCTAAACATGATCTCTGGCTAAAGA
>CAIQJJ010000352.1 GCA_903872065.1 uncultured Anaerolineales bacterium
AGGTCCAGATAGTAGCGCGCCTGCTCCGGGCGGTGGATTTCGGCCCGCGGCTGCACCCCGGCTTGCAGGGCGGCGGCGATCACCCGGCGTTCGGTGGCCTGGATCTGAGGATCGCTGCGCTGACCGGCTTTGCCCACATTCATCGCATAATCCGCCGGCCCCCATTGGATCATATCTACGCCAGGGATGGCGACGATTTCATCAATTTGATCCACCGCTGACTGTTTTTCAATCATGATCATCACGACCATTTCCCTGAGCGCCTGGACGTATTCGGGCTTGCCGCCATAGCCCATGTAGGTGAAGCGGCGCATCGCCACGCCAAAATTGCCGCCGTCTTCGAGGGTATCCGGGCGGCAGATGCGCACACACTCCCGTGCATCTGCCGCTGAACGCACGTCGGCAAACAGCACCCCCTGGAAGCCGGCGCCCATGCCGCGCTGCGCCAGAAAGGCGCGCGGTTCGGCATCCACTTTGATCACCGCCGACATTGGGAAAAGCTCGACCGCCCGGCAAAAATTGTCCAGCCCGGCCAGGTCGAAGGGCGCATATTCGGCCAAAAATTCTACGTAGTCGAACATGCCGCTATGTCCGGCAGCCTCGACCGCCGCCGGCCAGATATTGTGCAGGCGCGTGCCCAGGGTAGGCTGGCCGGCGTTTAGTTTTTCGCGGAGTAAGTTAGTACGCATGGGTTCCTCGGATAGCAGCAGTAAAGATCACTGCCCAGTAAAGATCACTGCGGGATAGATTCAAACGTGAAAAGCGCGGCCGCAGCAGTCAAGATCGCTGCTTTGCAGGGTGAGCAAGCCGTTCTTGCTGGCGCGGTTGGGTTAAGTTTTGGCGATCACCACTTTGATCCCAAGCTGACTCAGCCTCAGGCGCAGATTGGCCGGCAGTGCATCGTCCGAGATCAATTTGTGAACCGCGCTCAAAGGAGCAACCTGGAGGGTTGATTCTTCGGCGAAACAGGTGTGATCAGCCAGCAGAATCACCTGGCGCGCCGAGCGGAGCATGGCCTGCTTGATGCTAACTTCGGAGATGGTGGTATGGGACAGGCCAAATTGTAATGAAACCCCGCTGACGTTTAAAAACAAGAGGTCGGCGCGCAGGTCTTGCAAGGACTTTTCCGCCGTCGGGCCAACCAACGCCTGGCTGTTGCGCCGCAGGATGCCGCCGGTGGAGACAAGGGTGATTGCCGGCTGGTTCTCCAACATCTTAAAGACGGGCATGGAATTGGTGATCACGGTTAGACCGCGCTGCTCGCTGAGCGCCTCCGCCAGGTATTGATTGATCGGCCCGGCGTCCAGGATGAGGACATTCTCGTCCTCGATCTCCCTGAGCGCCTGGAGAGCAATGCCGCGCCGGCGGTGCTCCAGTTCGTCTTTCATCACCTGTTCCGCATCCATGTCTTCGATCCCGATCCCCAGGCGGGCGGCGTAAGCATGGATCATCAGCCGGAGATTTTGATACCACTCATGTTCGTGGAATGGCAGCAGCGTCCCGACGCAGCGCGGCAGTCGAAGGGGCTGCCTGGGCGGCCGCGCGGCGCCAAAATCAAACACATCGCCAAAGTTGGCGCGGACCGTTTCCCAGCGCAGTTTCCACTGCGAGCCATCGCGGGCATAAAAATTTCCCAGAGTTTCACTGGTCAGAATGGCATAGGGTGTTACGACCTGAGGCGGCAGAGAAGCCTGGTTAAACGCAGAAATGGCCGCTTCCACACATGCCGGGCCGACGATTTCGGGAAACATGGCCAGGCCGGCTTTGCAGTAACGACCGGCCATCAGGGCGTTTTTGAGTTGGCTGCCTTCCAGTCCAAAGGGCAGCACCAGCAACTGCTCTGGGTTGACGCCCAGATCGGCGCAAGCGTTGATCGCGCCCCAGGCAGTGATATCGTTGATGGCAAAAACCAGGTTGATCCCCGGATGGACTGAGAGGGCGTCATGGGCAAATTGATAGGCTTGGTCATAATTGGCCTGGGCGTTAAGCGAAAGGACTTCCACTTCTGAGGATAAGTTAAGCCGCAGGCCTTCCAAAAACCCCTGGCTGCGCTCAACGGTGTTATCGAAAGAGTAGGTCAGGTCTAAAACAGAGGCTCTGCCAGCCCAGTGTTGGCGGCAGTACTGAGCTGCCCAGCGTCCCAGAGCCAGCCCGGCTTGATAGTTGTTCACTCCCACCCAGGTTAAAGCGCCGGGCAAGGGCAGGCTTTCGGCAACGGTTGGCAGGCGCTTCAGCCGGCGGCGTTCTGAGATGAGCAAATTAAAGCGGGGATCGAGCGAACCCAAAATTAATACATCGCATTCGCCGCCTGGCGGCTTGCATTCAGGGGGCTGCTCCGTTTGAGAGGGTTCGGTTTTTCTTTCAGTCAATTCGGGCCGCAGTGGGGCTGCTCCGCCGTAAGGGCGTTGGATGCGCCCCTCGGCGGCCAGCTTTTCCAGATCGCGACGGATCGTCATGGCAGAGACTTGAAATTTCTCGCTTAACTCTGCCACGGTCAGGAAACCGTATTCACCGATTTCCTTTACAATCGCGTTCCATCGTTCTGTGTTTTTCAATCATCATCCTGAGAGTATCTGAAGGCGAAATGTTTATTCTCGAACATAATCCCTATTTTAATTCCATTTGTGTTGAAAAGTCAACAAGATTATTGTGTTTGTGTGTCGTTGCTCTACTCCTAATTCGTTGGAAATGATATAATGTTGAGCAATGATTGGATGACTCACGGTAAAGACAACCATCTTGAAAAGTTCATACCTGAAATATGCCTGGGGCTCATTGGAAGTTGTCATGAAGCCAGGCGTCCTGGGCTTGTTGAAGGGCGCGGCAGCTTCATAAAAATACGGGCCACGCTTCGACAAGTTCAGCACGTCTCGGAGGTGAGAATCTCTGATGGGAACCAGGCTTTCCGCGGTATGGGAAAGGAGGCTTTGCGGCACTCATTCACTTCGTTCACTACTGGATGTCGTTATAGAAACGACAGTCGCGATACAAATCACCGCAGCATTAAAGATCGCTGCTGGATGATGGACTGTGTTTCGCCAATACTGCTAAGGAGAATGTAAAAAAATGAAACGCTGGAATGTACTATTTTCCATCCTTGTGGTGGCGGTAATGCTCTTGTCTTGCGCCACCCCGACCCCGCAGGTCGTCATTCAAACCGTCGAAGTTGAAAAAGAAGTGAAGGTTACTGAGATCGTCGAGAAGCCGGTCGAAAAGATCGTTGAGAAGACGGTTGAGGTTGAAGTTGAAAAAATCGTCGAGAAGACCGTCGAAGTCGAAGTCGAAAAAATTGTCGAAGTTGAGAAGAAATTTCAACCCCTCTTCTGGGACGAAGCAAAGGGTGAATGCTCCAAGCGCGTCAAATTAACTGTTGCTACGCATGGCGATTTCCAATCGCGCGATCAGGATGCCTTGTTTGGCGTGGGCGTGCTGATGAACGAGTGGCAGAAGATGCAGAAGTGCATTGACATGGAAGTGGAGCGCGTCCCGCAAGGCACCTCGCCGAACATCAATGAGCAGCGCTGGACGGCTGGCACCAACTCCGATGTGGTCTTCACCTGGATTGACGCTCAAAAAGCTGGCGTCGAGAACAAGTGGGTTTTGCCTTTGGACGAATATTTCCAGCAGAAAAACCCCTATTCCGACAATGCCACCTGGTATGAAGACTTCTTGTTCCCCGAAATCTTCTACATGCCCTACACCGATGGTCAAACCTATTGGGTGCGCCCGGGCGTTCGCCCTGGCTCAAATGGCCTGACCTCCCTGTTCTACAACCGCGATCTGCTGATTGCGGCTGGCGTCCCCGAATCGCAACTGGTGCCAAAGACCTGGACCGAATTCATGGACAACCTGGAGAAGGTCAAGCAGTACGGCAAGATCCCCATCTTCCTGCCGTTGGCTGGCAACACTTTGTGGGAGTGGTCCGGTTGGTATGTCTGGTGGACGGGCGATTACTTCAGCGGCAACCTGGGCGAGGAACTGTATTCCATTATGGAAGACGGCACCGAGAACCCACAAGGCACGATTTCGGGTCAGAAATTGGTGCGGGCCGTGATTGAGGGCAAATGGACGCTTGAGGACCCGCGCGTTTGGGAGTTCTTCGAGGTCAGCAAGAAACTCTTCGATCACATGCAGCCCGGTTTCGCGGCTGTGCCTGAAATGGTGGCTGAGACGCCGACCGAATTCCTGAAGGGCAACGTTGCTTACTGCTTCGCCGGCGTCTGGCGCGTCAGCACAGTCGCTCGCTATCCTGGCCTGCCCTTCACCTGGGGCACGGTTTGGTTCCCCAAGCCGGATCAGGAATTCAGCCAGTATGCATCTGATCATTACAGCCTGGACGTGGGCCAACAGCCGGCGACCGCCGAAATGGTGCACCTGGGCATTTCGTCCACCTCGGCCAAGGATCCGGATGTCCTGGCGACTGCGCTTGACTTCGCCATGTACATGACCGCCCCCGCCTCGAATGAGACCTGGTGCCAGTATCAGTCAGTGCCTTGCACCGAACCCGGCACCAGCTTCGATGAGATCGTCGGCAATGACGAACAGAAGCGCATGCAGCTCTACGGTTTCTACAACCCGCCGCGCGATGGCAAATATGTGAGCCGTGGGACGATGAATCCCGTGCAGTGGGTGCCCGGCAGCTTTTCCGAGTTGAACCGCCGCTTCACTGAGTATTACGAAGGCAAGATGACTAAGGATGAATTCGTCGCCTCGATGATGAACGATATCCGCCAGAATGCCATTGATCAGTGCAAGCATGCCCTGGATGTGGGCATCAAGGGCTGGGAATTCTGCAGCGAGTTGGATTTGAGCAAGTAACTGGACTCGGTATCCATACACCGCGGTGCGCGGGTTTCTACCGCGCACCGCTTTACCCGGTACGGGGGGATGCTTGTTGCATTCCCCCGTATTCGGATATTTGAAGAGCCCGGCGCAGTCAAGATCGCTGCGAAACGAAGAACGTAATTGTCGCCCGCGCCTGGCTAAACAAGCCCAGTAGAATAAGATGGAACGCGGAGGTGAAAATAACCATGATGAAGCGGGTTTCGTCGAAAAAAGCCTGGCAAAGAGGATGTTTGGGTCTGGTTGCTGTCTGTCTTGCTTTGACCCTGGTGTTCGGCCCAGGGACGGCTCAGCAACCTGCCCCGCGTCTGTGGGAAAAGCTAGGGCCAAACCGGATCGCGGTCTGGAGTTTTTCTCCCAATTTTGCGACGGATAATACAGTATTCATCGCGACCAGCGCATTGGAAAAGCTTTCTTTGCGCGGGGTCTATCGTTCGGAGGATCGCGGCGCTACCTGGAAACAGGTTTCGGAGGGATTGACCGCCAAAAAGCGCGATTATTACACCGCCCTCAAGCTCTCACCTACTTATGCCTCGGATTCGACCTTGTGGCTGACCGGGCATAAAACTTCCCTGGCGGTGAAAGAAGCCTTTGGCGGCCTTTGGGAATCCACTGATGATGCGGCTACCTGGAGCGAGATTGATTACAAAGGCTTCCCTTTGCGCCAATTGACCGGCAAAGTATCCCAGGATTTGATCGGCCTGGTGATCTCGCCGAAGATAGCAGAGGACGGGTTGATGGTTGGGGCGGCGGCCGGCGAAGGGGTGTATGCCAGTCACGACAAAGGTCGCAATTGGGAAGTTCTCAGCCCGATCAAGGACATTACCAACATTTTTGCGCCGCCCAATTTTCCTGATGAGCCTTTCCTGGCACTGGCCACCACCGGCAGCCAGGTGATGGTCTCAACCGATGGCGGCAAAACCTTTGAGACGCGCGGCAGTGGTCTGTCTGAAACCATGAAAAGTGTGCGCGGCGTGGCTTTCTCGGCCAATTTTGCCCAGGATCGCACAATGTTTTGCTTTGGGGCGGCCGGCGTCTATATGTCTAAAGATGCAGGGATGAATTGGGCTTTGATTGCCGAGCCAGAACAAAATGCCAGCATTGAGTCATTGACGGTAGCGGGTGATTTTTCAACCTTTGGGGCGATCGCTTATGGGACGGACGATTCGAAAATTTTCCTGAGCGAAGATATGGGAAAGACGTTCGCTTCAATTGGCGCTGAAACGGTGCTTAGCTATAAAGTGGACACTCTCGCCTTTCCGCCCGATTACGCCGACAGCCGGCAGATTTTTGCCGGCAGCCAGGATGGCATTTTCCGTTATGGGCCGGCTATCAACGAAGAGGCCGCCGCTGCGGCTCAGTCGCATGCCGATTCGGTGGAGGCCACGCGGGTCGCCCGCGCGACCACGGTGGCCGGGATGGAATTTGTTCCTGAGCAGAGCGACCGGGTGGAAACGGGCTGCATCGCCTACAGCGTTGCGCCCCTCAGCCTGATTGTTGTTTTAGCGGTCAAGACCGGGCGCAGTGACAAGAACCATCTACGCCGTAATGGCCTGACTCGCAATATCCGAAAGAGGCTCCCATGACTTCACAAGTTTCTCCTGGCCTGCTGCCAGCCTTTGGCTCGCCGGCATGGCGACAGCGGCTGCTGAAGCAGATCTGGCGGGCGCGGGGATTGTATGTTCTCATCTTCCCAACCATCGCGCTGATCGCCATTTTTAACTACACGCCGATTTTGTTGGGCTTTTACTATTCGTTCACGCGCTATGATGGCATGCATGCTTTTTGGATTGGCCTGGAAAACTATCGCCGTATTTTTGAAGACCCGGCGATGGTGCAGTCCTATAAGAACATGGCCATTATCCTGCCCTTCTCCATCCTCGTGAACACGACCATGCCGCTTCTGGTGGCATACCTGATCTTTCACTTGAGCAGTTCAAACTTGCGCTATTGGTTTCGCGTCTTATACACTGTGCCGATGGTGGTGCCGGGCATCGTCATGCTCTTGATCTGGATCTTCATGTATACCCCCAACGGCGGGGTGAACTCGATCTTGAATGCGATTGGCCTGCACGAACTGACGCTGACCCCGGCTGGTCTGCCGCGCTCCTGGTTGGGGGATATGGATACTGCTTTGCCGGCGGTGCTGTTCACCGGTTTTCCGTGGGTCTCGCCAGTCAATATGCTGATCTTCCTGGCTGGCCTGGAAGCGATCTCGATTGAATTGATTGACGCTGCCAGGGTAGATGGGGCCAACCCCCTCAGGCTTTTCTGGCATATTGAACTGCCCATGGTGATGGGGCAGATGCGGCTGATCGTCGTTACCACGACGATTGGCGTCATGCAAGGTTTTCAAAACATCCTGGTGATGACCAGCGGCGGGCCGGGGTATTCGACGATGGTGCCGGCCATGCGCATGTACGACACGGTGATGACCGCCGGTTCGCTCGGCGCGGGATCGGCGCCGCAAATGGGTTTTGGTTCGGCGATTGGTGTGTTTATCTTTTTGGTGATTATGGCAGTCACCGTCTTTAACTTGCGCATCTTGCGCAAAGTAGAACCGGAGATGACGCAATGAAACGCCCCGCAAAACGCTTTCGTTCTGTGAAAACCTCGCAAGCCATCTCGAATTTCATTTCGATTGTCTTGCTGCTCGGAATGTTTTCGCTTTCGATGATCCCGGTCGTGATCATGTTTATCCGCTCATGGAAAACTCTGCCCCAGGTAGGGCGCTCGCAAATCTTCCCCACCCTTCCCTTCCATTACGGCAACTACATCGAGGCCTGGGAATTGGTGCGCCAATACCTGGTGAATACGGTCTTCATCGTGTTGATGACGGTAGTCGGGGTGCTGCTGCTCTCTTCGATCAGCGCCTATGTCTTTGCCCGCTATAAGTTCCCTGGCAAGAATTTCTTTTTTGCCATGATCATGGCCCTGCTCATGATCCCGGGCGTGATCGGCTTTGTGCCGTCCATCGTCCTGGTGTTGAAGACGTTCGGCTTGAGCAACAATTATCTGGGGGTGCTGCTGCCTTACTGGGCGGGCGGGCAGGTCTTTGCCATTTATATCCTGCGCACCTTCTTTGAAAGCCTGCCCGAAGAGATGTTTGAGGCGGCGCGGCTGGATGGCGCCGGGCATTTTGACCTGTATTGGCGAATTACCCTGCCGCTCTCCGGGCCGATCTTGAGCGTGATCGCCATTTTGAACATCATCAGCACCTGGAATGACTATGTTTGGCCGCTGATTGTGCTGACCCAGGAGAGCAAGCGCCCGATTGCGGTTGGGCTGACGTTTCTGCGGGATACTAAGATGCCGGCCCCTGGGGTCGAGATGGCCAGTTATGTGATCGCATCCATTCCAATGTTTATTTTGTTCTTGTTGACGATGAAGACTTTTGTGCGCGGGATTGCGGCTGGAGCAATTAAAGCTTAACCTATCTCCGCTCCCCTTTGGCATAAAAACACAGATGGAAAGAAAATCTCCATCTGTGTTTTTATGATTACCTTACGACTCTTCCCGTTCTGCGCGGTTGACTACCCGCGCCACCACTTCGCTCACGTTGCTGCTGAATTCGGTCAGCCCTCCCCAGCCGGCTTCATCTGTTTCATCAGCGCCAGGGTCGAGGTTCGAAATATTTTTCACCTTCCCGTCGCGCCGGAAAAAATACACCTGGGCAGTCTTGGATAGGATGGTGGAAGCCAGGTTTTGTGTCTCATCCGATAATGGCAAGCCCAAAACATCCAGAACATCGGTTGGGCGTCCCCGGCGCTCTTGAATTAAGCGCAGCGCCCATACAACTGCGGCGGATGAAGTAGCCGGCTTCCTAATCTTCACTTGGGATCACATTTGTTATAATGATTCGGAGGATCGCCAGTGATCAATACTCTTGCATGGAGGCTTCTATGATTGGTACACAGGCTTTGCAGTCTGTCCAGTTTGTTACGGTGAAAGGAAAACGCTTCGCAGTTCTAAGCGCTGAAGATTGGGAAGCGTTAGAATGAGTCAAGTATGTCCTCCAATGAGAAATCACAAAAACTGATCATTACCATTGCTTATTACCTCGCTTTCGTCACCCTGGGACTCGCTGTCGGCGCGACAGGGCCGGTCTTGCCGGTGCTGGCGCAGCACACCCAGGCTGCGTTGGATGGGATCAGTTTGATTTTCGTCACCCATGCGCTTGGCTACATGGCCGGCACCGGGATCGGCGGGCGAGGGTACGACCGCTTTCGCGGCCACTGGCTGTTGGCAGGGGGACTGCTCCTCGCCAGCGGGATGCTGTTTCTTGTACCGACGCTTTCCAACCTGTGGCTGTTGGCGGCGGTGATGGCGGCGCTTGGCTTTTTCCAGGGCTCGGTGGATGTGGGCGCAAACACTCTGATCTTGTGGCTGCACGGGGCGCAGGTGGGGCCGTTGATGAACGGGCTGCACTTTTCCTTTGGCTTTGGCGCTTTTGTGGCCCCGCTGGTCGTTGCTCAGATCGGCAGCTTGAGCGGCGAGATTTACTGGGTCTACTGGCTCTTTGCGCTGCTCAACCTCCCTATCGCATGGTGGATTTGGACGCTGCCCAGCCCGCCTGTGCGCGCCCAATCTGCCCCGGTGGATGCGCCCAAGGTTCGGGCTTCGCCGTTGATCTTGACGCTGTTGGTAGCCTTTTTCTTTCTCTATGTTGGGGTGGAGGTCGGCTATGGCAATTGGATTTATACTTATGCGGTCACGCTCAAACTGGCCGATGCGACTTGGGCGGCTTACCTGAGTTCCACTTTTTGGGGGGCGTACACATTGTTCAGGCTGGCGGCGGTGTGGATCTCGACCAAGGCTTCGCCGCAGCAGATCCTCCTGGCCGACTTTGCCGGCGCGGCGGTGGGGCTGGGCCTGGTGTGGCTGCTGCCGGCCTCCCCGGTGGCGCTCTGGTGCGGGACGATCATCCTGGGCGGCAGTGTTGCTTCGGTCTTCCCCACCATGCTGACGCTGATGGAGCAGCGCCTGCACCTGACCGGTTCGGTCACAAGCTGGTGTTTTGTGGGCGGCGGCGTGGGCCACATGGTGTTACCCTGGTTGATCGGCCAGGCTTTTGAGCCTTTGGGGGCGACTTCGATGATGGTTTTTCTGCTGATCGATCTGGTCTTGAATGTGCTGATCCTTGCGCTGCTCTTGGGGAAGAGTCAGAGGGCCTGAAGCATTAACCGCCGCCGTTGTCATTCTGGCGTTACGTCCCTGTCTTAGACGCAATGGATGTATTGCCAACTCCGCAATGCAAGGTTATAATACGAATAACTGAAATGAACGCGATGACCGGGACGAGTAGCCGCCCCCCGCGCCGCCAGGGAGAAGGGATCGTAGACTGAGAGTCTCTTCCGGGCAGGAACGGTGAACACCCCCCGCGAGCGTGAACCAGAAAGCTGCATTTTCATGCAGCCTGTAAGGCAAACGGCTGACCCCGTTACCGGTCTACAGAGATAAGCAAACCGCTGGTTTGCTTGATCTGGGTGGAACCGCGAAGAAATCAGACGCTCTCGCCCCAGTGGTAGAGAGCGTCTGTCATTTTAAGGAGGCTTCTATGTCTGACCAACCTGTTGAACGTTACGAAGAGAGCGAACTGTACCGGATTCGCCACTCCTGCGCGCACGTCATGGCGCAGGCGGTGGTCGAAATGTTCCCGGAGGCAAAATATACCATTGGGCCGCCGATTGAGAACGGCTTTTACTATGATTTTGATCTGCCGCGCACGTTGACCCCCGAAGATTTGCAGGCCATCGAGAAACGCATGCGCCAGATTATCGCCGGCAAGCATGCTTTTATCAAGAAGGTCGTTTCGGCGGAGGAGGCGCGCCTGATTTTCAAAGATCAGCCCTACAAGCTGGAACTGATTGACGGCCTGGAGAAAGGCAGCCTGGACGAGTACGGCAATCCGCTCGAAAGCAAGCCGGACATCTCGATCTACCAGCACGATAAGTTCACCGATCTGTGCCGCGGCCCGCACGTGGAGCATACCGGTCAGCTTCGCCCGGATGCGGTCAAGTTGATGAACGTGGCCGGGGCTTACTGGCGCGGCGATGAACACAATAAGATGCTGCAGCGCATTTACGCCACGGCCTGGAAGAACAAGCCCGATCTGGAGCGTTACCTGCAGCAGCTTGAAGAGGCCAAGAAGCGCGATCACCGCAAACTGGGCAAAGACCTTGAAATCTTCTTCTTCGATGATGAGGTCGGCCCTGGCCTGCCGCTGTGGCAGCCCAACGGCGGCATCATGATTGAGGAATTGGAGCGCCTGGCCAAAGAGGTCGAGGACAAAGCTGGTTACTTCCGTGTGCGCACCCCGAACCTGTGCAAAGAAGACCTGTTCCTGCACTCCGGCCACCTGCCCTACTACGCCGAAAGCATGTACCCGCCGATGGAAATGGAAGGTGTTAAGTATTACGTCAAGCCGATGAACTGCCCCATGCACCACAAAATCTTCGGCTCGCGCCCGCGCTCCTATCGAGAGCTGCCCGTGCGCCTGGCGGAATACGGCACCTGCTACCGCTATGAGAAATCCGGCGAGCTTTTCGGCCTGATGCGGGTGCGCTCGATGCAGATGAACGACGCCCATATCTACACCTCGGAAGAACTGTTCGAGCAGGAATTCATGGGTGTGGTCGCTCTGTATCGCCAGTATTTCGACCTGTTTGGCATCGAGAAGTTTGTCATGCGCCTCAGCCTGCACGGCAAAGAGGGCCTGGGCAAGAAATACATTGACAATGAGCGTCTGTGGATCAAGACCGAAGACATGGTGCGCAGCGCGATGAAGAACGGCGGCGTGCCGTTTGTAGAAGCCGCCAACGAGGCTGCCTTCTACGGGCCAAAGATTGACGTGCAAATCTGGAGCGCCATCGGCAGAGAGTTTACGCTGGCTACCAACCAGGTGGACTTCGCCCAGCCGGCGCGCTTCAACCTGAGCTACGTCAGCAAAGAGGGCAGCGAAGAGACCCCGCTGTGCATCCATCGCGCTCCGCTCAGCACGCACGAGCGCATGATCGGCTTCTTGATCGAACATTACGCCGGCAGCTTCCCGGTCTGGCTGGCCCCCGAACAGGTGCGCATCATCCCGATCACCGACGGTCATCACGAGTATGCTTTGCGCCTGGAAAAGCAGCTGCGCCAGGCCGGGGTGCGCGCCAGCGCCGACCTGGGCGCCGAGCGCATGAACGCCAAGATTCGCCAGGCGCAACTGATGAAAACGCCGTACATGCTTGTCGTGGGCGATCAAGAGGTCGCCAATGAAGCTGTCTCCCTGCGCTGCCGCGATGGGTCGCGCCAGGATGGGATGCCGGTGGGTGAATTCGCCGCCCGCGTCCAGGAGCGCATTAAGAGCCGCTCCAGCCAACTATAACGCTTAAACAAGACCCTGAGGGAACCCCCTCAGGGTCTTCACAATTAACCTTCTTCCGCCTGCGAGGGCTTTTCCAGCTTGAGGCACTCGCCGCGCCGCACCTGAAAGGCGTCGAAATCGCGCGCCACCAGCGTATTCGGGAATATCGCCCGCGCCTCGGCCAGCACATCCCGCTCGCGATAGCGCCGCGAGAGATGCGTCAGGATCAGTTGGCCCACGCCGGCGCGCGCCGCCAGTTCCGCCGCCGATTTGGCCGTCATGTGGGCAAACTGGCGCGCCATTTCCGCTTCTTCCGCCAGGTAGGTGGATTCAATGACCAGGGCGTCCGCCCCGCTGCACACCTCAACCAGGTCAGTGGTGCGCCCTACGTCGCCGATGTGGATCAAGCGCGTCCCGCTGCGCTCAGGACCCAACACCTCTTCGGGCTGAATGCGGCGGCCATCGGGCAGGGTGATCGCCTGTCCATTGACCAGATCGCGCCGCCAGGGGCCAGGGGGAATGCCCAGGGCTTCGGCCCGTTCGGGTAAGAAGGGCCGCCGCGATCGCTCCTCAAAGGCATAGCCGTAACAATCCGGGCCGCGATGCCAGACCGGAAACGCCTTCACACAAAAATCGCTGCCTTCCAAAAACATTCCCGCCTGGATGTCAATCAACTCAAGCGGCATGGGCGGCTGCGCCCCTCGCAGCACTACTCCAAACAGCAGATCGCGCACACGGTCGAGCGCCGCCTTGCCGCCATAGATTTGCAGATTTTCAATGCTCTCCCAACGCATAAAGGTGGAGAGCAGGCCGGCCAGCCCCAAAATGTGGTCGAGATGTCCGTGGGTGAGCAAAATGCGATTCAGGCGCTTAAAACCCAGGCCCGATTGCAAAATCTGGCGCTGCGTGCCTTCGCCGCAGTCCACCAGGAAGCGATACTCATCGTGGAGAATGACCTGGCTGGACAGGCCGCGATGGATGGAGGGGGCGGAGGCGGAGGTGCCGAGAAAGACGATTTCAAACATGGCCGGGATAGTAACCTTTTAATCAATCAGTGGGGGCGACGAACGTACCATTGCGCAGATCGCGCAGCGCTTGCTCGATCTCTTCGCGCGTATTCATCACAAACGGCCCATAGCGGGCAATTGGCTCGCCCAGCGGCGCGCCGGAGACGAGCAGAAAGCGGATGCCTTGCGGGCCGGCGCTCACCTGCACCTGATCGCCATCGTCCAGGATGAGCATGCGCGTGGCGGCGACGCCGGTTGACCCGATTACGCCCGACCCCTCAAACACATAGACAAATGCCGCATGGCCGCGCGACACCGCCTGGGTGAATGTCGTCCCGGCCGGCAGGCGGATGTCCAGGTAAACCGGGTCGGCGGCGATCTCGCGCACCGGGCCGCGCGTTTCACCCACCTGGCCAGCCACCACCCGCACCAGAGCGCCGTCTTGCGCCACGGCGGGGATGCTGGCCGCTCGAACTTCTTGATAGCGCGGGCGCGTCATTTTCAGGCGCGCCGGCAAATTGACCCACAGTTGGAAGCCTTCCATCTTGCCATCCACCGGGCGCGGCATTTCCTCGTGCATGATCCCGCGGCCCGAGGTCATCCACTGCACGTCGCCGGCGTAGAGATCGCCGCTGTTGCCCAGGCTGTCTGCATGATGCACCTGCCCGGCCAGCATATAGGTGACAGTCTCAATGCCGCGGTGAGGGTGCATGGGAAAGCCGGCCAGGTAATCCGCCGGGTCAGCGGAGCCAAAGTGATCAAACAATAAAAATGGATCCAGGTAATCCAACCGCCGCGTGGCAATCGAGCGGCGCAGGCGGACGCCGGCGCCTTCCATCACCGCGAGCGGTTCAATCATCTCACGAACCAAACGTGTCTTCAACATTGCTGCTCCTAAAAACGTGTTACCGATAAAATGAGAGCGATTTCCGAAGCCTTTTTCAGACTTCGGAAATCTTTGTTACCAGATCTCTTCGTAGGCGTAACGCTGGAACTGCGCCAGGTGCTGTTCCAGGCTGCCGTCCGTTACCAATAATGAGAAGCCCTGCGAGATGAGCGTGACGCCGGGCTTCAACCAGCCGGATAACTGCTGCCGCTGCGCCACATCAATCACCGCCGCCCCTTGTTCATTCCTGGCGCAAACGGTGGTAAAGGTTTTGGCGTTTTCTGAGCGCAGCCAGCAAGAAGCGAGCCGGTGTTGAACGGTGTTTTCGACCGCCACCAGGCCGGGGTTTTGGCCCTCAGCCGGCTGCGGCCAGCCGGCCAGGTAGGCCGGCGCGGCCTGGCGTCCCGCGTCGGATAACAGGGCCGCCGCCTCGGGGTAGGGAGACTCAGGGATCCCCTGGTCCGGCGCATAGAGCAGGCAGGCCTGCGGATCGCCCACTACGAAACCCGGCAGTTGGTAAACCACACCGGTTAGCTGACGTGGGGGACGTTCGGTCGCTTCGATGTCTTGCAGATCGACGCTTTGATACATAATCGGGAGCGCTGCATCCAGCTCAATGGCGTGCGTTATACGAATTCCATCCACTTCACAGATAAAAGCCGCCCCGCGCCCTTCGGCAAAATACCGCGTGGCGCTGATCTGGCGCGAAGTGTTGGTAAACCAGAAATTGCCGTCAATCTGTAGATCGAGAGCAGGGCCGCGGCCCAGGAGAGGAGTAGAGTCTTTGCGGGTGAGCAGTCCTTCCCAATTGCCGGTTGCCGCGTCGAAATTGGCTTGAAAATGGCGAGAACGGATTGTAAGCATTTTTTTTAATCCTATCGTAAACTAGAGTGGCTTAAACAAAGTTTCGTCCTTCATCCAACATCGCAAGATAGCGATCCAACGGGATGTAGTTGGTAACAGAATTGCCTGTTCCCAGGCAGTACCCTCCGCCAGGCTGGCAGACGTCCAGCGTCTCGCGCACCCTTTGGCGCAGGGCAGATTCACTCGAACGGCACAGGAAATCCACATCAATTCCGCCCAAAATGGCGAACCGCTCCCCCCAGCGCCGCCTGGCTGCGCGCGGATCAATGATGGCGTCCTCATAAGAATGCTTGCCGTCAATCTGTACATCGGTGATCAAATCCTCAATGATCGCATCCAGATTGCCGCAAGAGTGCAAAATATACACCCGCCCGGCGGCGTGCGCCAGGGCAGCCAGGGCCTTGTGGCCGGGCAGGACATATTGGCGCATGGCTTTGGGGCTGATCAAAGTGCCAGAGCGGAAGCCCATATCATCTGAGCCCCAAATGACCCTGACGCGGTCATAAGTCAACATGCGCTGTGTGACCACACGATACATGGCCAGGCTGCGCTCATAGATTGCCTGCACCAACTCAGGCTCATCGTAGAGCTTGTAACACAAGGTCTCATATCCCATGAGCCACGAGAGGTTTTCGGCAAAGTGGCCTGTCAAACCGCCAATGATGCACATATCATCCGGCAGGTTCTGTTGGTACCATTCCAGCGAGCGAGCAGTCACCTGCTCCAGATCGGGCCAGGGATACTTTTCAAACTCATCCCAAGAGGTGATCGGGCCAGTGTGCTGATCAACAAACGCCCGCCCGCCGGAACGCTTTAATTGCGCAGTGTCGTCTGTAATCACGTGATGGATGGGCATATCCAGCCCTTCCAAACCACAGACAACATAATCATAACCGAGGAAGCGCTGAATGGCAATTTCTCGTTTGTGGGCATACCACGGATCGTCGGGGTTGAGCGCAGCGGTCAGATCGAAGCGGGCGCAAACCGCGTCTTTCACTTCGCCATCCAGGAATAGTTCAATCGAATGCACGCGCGCCGGGCGACCCTGGCGCGTCAGGCATTGCAAAAATCCCTCCCAGTCAGGAGTGATCGGTTGAGAAAAGGGTGATTTGGGCATGGATTCCTCACAGACAGATAGGTATTGATTTATACCCCATTTTACTCGCTTTGGCCTCTTGCTTTCTAGCCATTCTTATGCTATGTTAGGTAAATTATATGATCAGGAGCGAGCCGCAGTATGGCAAATCTGCCAAAAAAGATTATTATCATTGAGGATGAACCAGATACCGCTGAAATGTTTGCCGAAATGATGCGTTTGAGCGGGTTCTATGTCTTGAAATCATACGGCAGCGCCACGGCTATGGGCATGATTGTCAAGGAAAGGCCCGATGCGGTGGTGTTGGATGTCATGATGCCAGATGTCTCAGGGCTAGAGGTACTGCAGTTCATTCGCCGCGATCCAATGCTCGCCGACATTCCAGTCATTATCGTATCGGCCAAGAATATGCCCTCGGATATCCGGACTGGCCTGGAAGCCGGGGCGACGTTTTATTTGACCAAGCCCGTGGCGTTTTTGGAACTGCGCCAGGCCGTCGAGAGTGCTTTGATGACGACTGCCATGCAAGACAATGATTGATGTGACGAGGTAGATCAATAATGGTTCGCCCCAACAAACGGATAGTTTAACAATGTCAGTGATTCGAGCTTTTATCGCATTAGACTTGACCCCTGAAATCCGCGGCCGCCTGGACAAAGTAGAAGCAAAACTCAAAGATGGGCTGGCAGGAGTTCCCATTCGTTGGGCGCCGGGGAGCAATATCCATCTCACCCTCAAGTTTTTGGGGGATGTATCGCTCTCAAACCTGGATGTCCTTAGAAGAGTCATTCAAGCAGAATCGGCGCGTCATCCCAAGTTTGAGATCAGCGTGGGCGGCCTCGGCGCATTTCCCTCGGTGCATCGCCCGCGCGTGATTTGGGCGGGCGTGGAGGCGCCGGCGGAGTTGGCGAGCCTGCAAAACGGGATCGAGCTGGAATTAGAACGCCTGGGGTATGCCCGCGAAGAACGAGATTTTTCGCCTCACCTGACCCTGGGCCGGGTGGCGCGCAACGCCTCGCCACAAGAAGTGCGCTCGATCGGCAATGTTGTCGCCAACTCAAAAGTCGGTTTTTTGGGCGCAGCGACCTTAGGCGAGGTTCATTTGTACAAAAGCGACTTAAACCCTACGGGCGCAGTCTATACCAAACTCTTCACTGCGCCGCTGGCATAAACCAATTTTTCTGGAGGTGAAATCTGGATACGCTTGAACTTGCTCACACGATTGTCGATTCGCTCGAAGAGAAAAAAGGGGAAAACATCGTCTTACTGGATATTCGCAGCCTGGCAGTCTTTGCAGATTATTTCGTCATTTGCACGGGCAGCAGCGAACGCATGCTGCAAGCGCTGGCAGACGCCGCCTGGGAGAAAACCCAGGCCGCTCACGATCTTCACGGGCGCGTGGAGGGGGCGGCGCGCGACGGGTGGATCCTGGTGGACTTTGGCGATGTCATCTTGCACCTGTTTGCGCCGGAGAAGCGCAATTATTACCGCCTGGAAGAGTTATGGAACCAGGGAAAAGTGCTGCTGCGTTTGCAATAAGTTCGCTCGATCAGTAAACGCCTTTATACATCCCTCCGTCAACCGTGAGCATCACCCCGGTAAGGTAGGAGGCGGCCGGCGAAAGCAAGAACACCGCCACGTTGGCAAATTCCTCCGGCGTACCCATACGCCCCAGGGGGCTGTCTTTGGCCTGTTTGGCGATTTCGGCTTCAACGGTGGAATTGTTTAATTTGGCGCGGTTGGCCATCAATTCGTAGATGCGCTCAGTTTCGCTCCAGGCGGGTAGAATGGAGTTGAAGCGGATTTTCTCGCTGCCCACTTCCAAAGCCAGTGATTTAATGATCCCCACCGTCGCGGCGCGGATGCTGTTGGAAAGGATCAGGTTTGGGATGGGCTGTTTGACGGAATAGGAAGTGATTGCCAGTACGCTGGCAGCCGGCGACTGGCGCAAGTAGGGCAGGGCGGCGCGAATCAGGCGCACGTGGCTCATCAAGGAGAGGTCAATCGCCTTTTGCCAGGTCGCGTCGTCGAAGCTCTCAAACTTTCCGGGAGGCGGGCCGCCGGCGTTTGTGACCAGCAGATCCAGCCCACCCAGGGCGGCTGCGCTTTGGCGCACCAGTTCGTTGGGGACGTCCGCCTCGGTTACGTCGCCGGGCAGACCAATCACCGTCGCGCCGGTTTCGGCTTCCAATTTTTCCGCCGCGGCGGCGATGCGCTGCGCGTCGCGGCTGTTAATTGCCACGCGGCAGCCCTCCAGGGCCAGCCCCCTGGCCGTGGCATAGCCCAGGCCGCGGCTGGCGCCAGTCACCAGGGCGCGTTTTCCATTCAATTTCAGATCCATAAAAACTCCTTTAATTCAAGATCGAGCCGGGTAGGCTGCGGAGCCTATCCCTTACTTTACATTATGCCATATCTGGGCTAAACTGTGCGGCAGGAGGCCGCATGGATCGCAGCCAAATTTCAGTCATCATCCTGTGTGTCATTTTATTAGCAGCTTACGCCGTCGGCGCTTTGTACAACCGTCGGCGCGCCAAATCCATCTTAACCTGGATCACCGCCGGTTTATCGCCATTGGGCAAGGCCGGCGAATTCCGCTGGCATTCCCCCCTGCATTCCGCGGCGCGCCTGGATGTCGCCAATGTAAAAGCGCCTTTTCGTACGGTGCAAGTCTTGTTCGTCTTAGAGCCGCGCGAAAACCTGCTGGTGTGGCTGCCGCGCCTGCTGCGGGGGCGGCGCGACGAATTGATTCTGCGCGCCGATTTGCGCCTGATGCCCTTGCAAGAGTTTGAAGTCGGGCGCAGGGGCAGTCGCGGCTTAAAGACGTACATTGAAACTCAAGATGAACCCTACACCACGCTGCCGGGGAACGAGCATTTCGACCTGGCCTATCGCGGCAAATCCGATCCAGAGGCCAATGCCCGCCTGCAGGCGTTCTTAGCCAAATACCCACGGGCGATCATGCGGCTTTCACTCCAGCGCAAATCGGTTCATCTGATGCTGCGCGCCGATCTGGAGGCGCTGCGCAAGGCGCCGTTGGACGAATTTTTTGACGCGCTGCGGGTGTGGCTGCGCTAGGGGAACAAGCCGTCTGCGCCGGGCGTTAAATACTTATCAACTCATATTTCTCGTCCGCCACGCTGACATCCGGCCAGTTTTCTTCTACCCAGCGCGCCGTCTGCTGCAAGGCTTTTTGGGTAAAGCCAGCATCGTTCGAGACCAACGCGCAGGCAATCAACGCCTCGTCGCGGTCATCCTGGCGGCCGACCTCCGCGCTGGATACATTGAACTCGCGGTGCAGGCGCGCCAACAGGGATTTCAGGCGGCTGCGCTTCTCTTTCAACGAAGTGCAGCCGGGCAAAAGTAGTTGTAAGGTAAGAATACCGAGCGACATAGCAGGTAAGTAAGGCGCACTGTTGACCTGGCTGAGGTGTGCAGCGGGGCAGACGCCCTGGAGATAATCTGGTTTGTGAGTTAGAAAGGCAAGGTGAACAATGGAACGCAGAGGTTCATGTTTCTTTTCAGTATTGATGGTGGTCATGGTGATCGTGTTTGCCGCGCTGGCTTTTTCGCTTATGCAAATTATCCAACAGACGGCGGCCGATACGCGCGAGGCCATTCGACCGGTGACAGACCTCTCCAAGAACCTGGGGACGCAAGTCTCGCAAGTGCTCAACCCGACGCCAACCATCATCCCGGATCCGGTCACGATCATTCACTCGGTGCGGACGCTGGCGCGCCTGGAAACGATCCAATATAGTGTGGAAAAGGTCATTACGGCTGAGACCAACCAGGGCATGTTCAGCGCATTGGTGGGCGATAAGCTGCTCTTCGTGGCGCATGGGACAGTGATCGCCGGGGTAGACCTGGAAAAGCTTGGGCCAGAAGATTTGAAAATCGAAAGCGGCGTGCTTTACGTCACTTTGCCGGCAATGGAAGTGTTTGTGGCGACTTTGGACAATGAGAAGTCCTATGTCTATGACCGCGAGACCGGCCTGCTGACCTGGGGCGATACCAACCTGGAGACTACCGCCCGCCGCGCCGCCGAAGACGAAATCTTAAAGGCCGCTCTGGAGGACGGGATTCTCAACCTGGCGCGCCAGAACGCCGAAAATTACCTGTCGCGCCTGCTGCGCGAGCTGGGCTACCCGGACGTGATCTTTGTGCAGCCAGAGGCGACCGCCACGCCCGCCCCTTAAGCGCTCAACTTTTTCGCGTCCATTGATCGTTGGCGTACTTTTCTTGCATCAGTTCCCCGGCGCGCCCCAGTTCTTGCTCTGTCAGGGCGGAGGGGATCAGCTCAAGTTCCAACACGCGCTCAAAGGCGAACACAAAGGCCTGCGCCGCCGCGGCCCAGGTGACTGGATGTCCTAGCACGGTTTCGACCGTGACGGCCCGCTCCAAAAGACGTTGCGCGGCCGCCTGGCGTTCAGTCTCGTCTGGAAAGGCCAGGGCTTCGACGATGCGCCGCAAATCGCCGTGCAGCGGCAGCGCGCCGTGCTGCAGCACCCCCCCTTTGCGCCGCGCCTGGGCGCTGCCGATCAGCTTTTTGCCGCCCACCACAATCTCATAATCGGACGGGACTTCAAAACACACCGGCCCTTTGGGGTCTGCGCCCTCCGCCGCTGACAGATGCGCTCCCGCAGCTTGCGCCGGCAGATTCAATTGGCGCAAGGCCTCCAGCAGGGCCGCGGAAAGCCGCTGATAACTTTCCAGCACACTGCCGGCCAGGCGCGGTTCGTCTTGCGGGCCGGTCACAGAATAGGTCAACTCATCGGTATGCAAAATCGCCCGCCCGCCGGTCGGCCGGCGCACCACATCCCAGCCGAGCGCCGCCAGGCGTGGGAGAGCGACATCGCTAAACGGCTGGGCGTACCCCAGGGAAAGGCAGGGGGGCTGCCAGGCATACAGGCGCAGTGTGGGCAGGACCGCCCCGGCGCGGGCGCCTTCCAGAATTGCTTCATCCACCGCCATATTCCACGCGCCGCCGGCGGGGGGAGTGTGAATTAATCGCCAGGAAGTGGTCATTTTTTTGCTCTACGGGGTCGCGGTCAGCGTAGGGGTAGGTGTAAGGGTTTCGGTCGGCGTTTCGGTGGGGGTCGCATTCGGATCGGTCGTATGAGTCACCGTGGGCGTCATACTGATCGTCGGCGTCAGCGTGATGGTTGGCGAGGGGGTGAAGGTGGGGGTATCGGTGCGCGCCGGTTTGTATTGTATCATCTTCAGGCGCGCCAGGCTGGTATAAGGACTGTGCAAATTTTCCCACCACAATTTTAAGTAGGTATCCACCGCCGCCCGCCCCTGTCCGGACAGCTCATAAGCCAGTCCCAAAGTGTATAAAAAGCGGTCGCAAATGCGGTGGTTTTTGCAGTTAAAGCGCGGGTCGGCGCGGAGCTGCTCTAATTGCACGGCGATCGTCTGCGGTGCGCCGCCGCCGAGCAGGGCGGCCTGTGCTGCGTCCAACGCGTCGCGCGTCAATGTGGTTGGAACGAATTCCAGCTTCACCCACTCCAACTGCCCATCCACCACCTTGAAGCCCTGGCCCATCTCCAACTGCACCACCGGCGGCGCGCTCAATGGCTCATGATAATAGGGCTTTGGCGAGCCATCCGCGATATTCGAGACAAAAATAGCCTGCTTCTCCAACACCAGCCAAAGCTCCAACTGCTCGCCCTGGCGTGGACGCAAAACCAGCCAGCGATCCAAAGTCCCGTCGCCGTTGAAGTCAAAGTTCCCCGATGAACGCGCCATCACGCCGTGATCTTGCAAGAAATACACGGTCTGCGCCGCGTCGTCGGCCTCAGAGAGGCGCGCCAGTACCGGCAAAGCCTGGCGCAACTGACAGAGCGGCGCTGCCTGGCAGGCGCGGTAAAGGTCTTGAGGCTGCTGGTAGAGATCGAGGAAAGCCTGCGCCGGGGCGACCCAGGCGCTTTCTTTCGTCGCCGGCGCAGTGATCAAATCTTGCAGCGCGGCCCGCGCCTCGGCCATCCGGTTTGCCAGTGCATAGTTCAATCCCTGGCGGTAGCGCAGTTCATCGCGCGCGTCGGCGGGATAGGGACGCCCCTTGGCATCCGCGGCCGGGGGCCACAAGGGAAGCAGGGCATTGAGAACATCTAGCGCCGCCGGCGCGCCCCATTCCCGCTCGATATGATCCAAGACCAGGTCGCACTCAACCAACGTTTCTGCATTGGGGGTCATGCGGTAGGCAGAGACGCGCGCCAGCCCAACTTGCTCCCCATTCCATTGGTAGACCTGCGAAAGCAGCGCCGGGCAGGCTGGAAAAGCGGACAAGCTCAGGGTCAACTGGCCCTCCAGGATGGCCCAATTCACCTCCACCGCCGCGGCCAGGTCAATGCGTTTCAATTTCACCGGTAAATTCACGGGCGCGGCTGCCAGGTCGAAGACCAGCGGCGTTTGCGCCGCAGAGTCGTCTGCATAACCGGCGTAAATGACCAGGTCGGGCAAAGCGTCGCCGGTCAGATCGCCGGTGACGGCGCGCACTTGCAAACGGCGGGCGTAATCGAAGCGTGAGAAGAGTGGAATGATCTGCCCGCCGGCGCGCCACAGGTACGCTGCGCCGCCCTCGCTGCGAATTTCGAGCAGGTCGCCCTGGGGCAGTTGGATGACGCTCAACGCCGCCCGCCCCTCGTCCGGCGGCCAGTCAGCGTTTTGCAGCAGTTCGGCGTAGAGCGCCGCCGCATCCGCCTCATTCAAGCGCGTCGCATTATAGGCCAGTCCCCAACGCCAACCGGTCGCGTAAGGGGATTCGGGAAAGCGCAGGAGCGCCTCGCGTTGAGCGTAAGCCGCATAGGCAAACGCGGCGTCGTAAGCCGGATCACGGCGCTTGCTGACCACCGGGAACAGGGTATCGGGGTAGCCCTGCAAGACCTGCACCGCGGCGTCAGCCATTTCCGGCGTCCAGTCTTTAAATACATACAGATCGTTGTAGCGGTAGGGCGTGGCCAGGGTCGGCGCAGGCGGGTAACTGACCGAGGTGGGCGAAAGGGTAGGCGTGCGCGTGACGGTAATGGTCGGCGGTAGAGTGCGCGTCGGCGGCAGGGTGCGGGTTGAGCGCGAGGTGCGCGTTGCAGTCGGAACGAGCGTTGGCGTAAGCGTCCTGGTGGGGGTAATGGAGGGGGTGCGTGTGAGGCTCGGAAGCGCGGTCGAGGTCGGGCGCGCCAGGGGCGTCGCTGGGAACATCACTCGCAGCGCCATAAAGATCAGCAAGCCGATCACCCCCATCAAAGCGATCGCCGGCGCAAATCTACGGAAAGGAGAAGAGTTTGAGTTCAAAGGATGAAGAAGCCGCCGCGCTTAACCGGTGAACCAGCAATGAGCGGCCGCGTTTGACTTCCTAATCGCCGCTCCATTCCATTTCGGCCAGCGCATGCGCCACCAGATTGGCGGTCACCTGGCACAGCGGGGCGCGCACCGGCCAAAAAGGCAGTCCGTAGCGGTGATGCAGCAGCGCTTTTAACAACGGCGGGGCCGGCGGAAAGTTTTCCAGCACATCCCGCGCCGTATTCAAACGGGACTGGGCGCGGATATCAATCTCCCCGCGGAAATAGGCCTCCCACACCAGGCGCAGATCGGGTGAACAGACATTGGCCAGGGCGGTGATGCAGCCGGCGGCATGCGATTGGAGCGCCAACGTCAGCAGGCGGTCGCTCCCGTTGAATACCAACAACTCAGCGCCAAAGCGCTCCCCCAGGCGGCGGGCATGTTCCGGTTCAGCCGAGGAGTCTTTAATGCCGGCGAACTGGCGCGGGAAAGTGTATTTCAAGCGTTCCAACAGATCCAGCGAAAATGGAATGCCCGTAACCGGTGGGATATGATAGCCCAGCACTGTTCCATCAGCCGGCGCGGCTTTGTGAATCACCTCGCTAAACCAGGCGAACAAGCCCTCGTCATTGACTTTCCGGTAGTAGTAAGGGGGCAAAATCACCGTCGCGTCGTAGCCCAGGGCAAAAGCGGTGCGGGTGATATTGACCGTCTCGGTCAGGCTTGGCGTGCCGGCGCCGACGAACAAACGGAAATTTGGGTGATCCTGGCGGATGGCAAGCGCAGCGCGCATTACCCCCAGGCGTTCTTCGAGCGAAAAAGATGGCCCTTCTCCGGTCGTGCCGAACAACAATGCACCGTGGCAGCCGCGGCGGGCCAAAAAATCCAGCAGGCGTAAAACGCCGTCATGGTCAGGCGCGCCGTCCGCACGCAGCGGTGTAACGGCGGCCGCATAAACGCCAGCGAGAGGATGGAGTGAGGTGTTCATAAAGCCGATTATACTCAGTCTAACCAGATATGGAGGAGTCATCTCCCCAGCTTCATGATAGAATCTTATCATTGTTATGCAAAAGTCAGCGAAATTACACCCCAATTCAACCCTTGAATGCGACGTAGCTGTGATCGGCGGCAGTTTTGGCGGCGTGGCAGCCGCCCTGGCTGCGGCTGAATCCGGCGCGTCGGTCATCCTCACCGAAGCCACACCCTGGATCGGCGGACAGGTCTCCAGCCAGGCCGTTGCCCCGCTCGACGAACATGAGCTGATCGAAACGGTCAGCCCCACGCGCGGTTACACCGCTTTCCGCCAGGCGGTGCGCCAGTATTACCAAGAGCATTACCAGGTCCCGCGGGTAGCGCCGGATGGCAAGCCGCTCAACCCGGGCAATGGCTGGGTCAGCCGGCTGTGCTTCGAGCCGCGCGTCGGCTTAGAAGTGCTGCAAAGGATGCTGTCGCCATCCATAGAAAACGGCCGCCTGCGCATCTTTACCCAGGCCAAACCGGTCGCCTGCCAGGGCGACCCCACCTGCATTCGCTCCGTCCAGCTTGTGCAGCGCGGCCGGCCCTTTGCGGTGCGGGCGGATTATTATCTCGACGCCACCGACTGCGGCGACCTGCTGCCCCTGGCCGGCGTTCCCTACGTTACGGGCGCGGAGGCCAGAGAAGATACTGGCGAGGCCGACGCCAGCCCGGACGGGCCGCACCCGGAACGCATCCAAAGCCTGACCTTCTGCTTTCTGGTGGAATTTTGCCCCGGCGAAAACCACACGATCCGCAAGCCGCGCGGCTATGCGCGCTTTCGCCAGCAGCAGCCCTACAGCCTGACGCTGTACAACCGCGCCGGCGAGGGCAGGACGTTCAATTTTTTCACCGCCACCGCCGAGCGCCCGCTGCCCTTTTGGACTTACCGGCGCGTCTTCGACGCTCAAACCTTGGCCCCACAGCGCAACGACATTGCCCTGATCAACTGGCACGGCAATGATTACCACCTGGCCAGCCCGATCGATCAACCCCCAGCGCGCCAGGCGGCAATTTTGGATGAGGCGCGCCGGCTCTCGCTGGGCTTCTTGTATTGGCTGCAAACCGAAGCGCGGCGCGACGATGGGCAGGGTTATGGCTACCCCGAACTGCGCCTGTTGAAAGAAGCCGTCGGCACGCGCTCTGGCCTGGCCATGGCGCCCTACGTGCGCGAAGCGCGGCGCATCCGCGGCCTGTACCGCATCACCGCCCAAGACATCCTGGCCGAAACCAACCGCGGCAAAGATCAAATCGCCTTCTCCGACTCGGTGGGGATCGGCTGGTATGCCATGGATCTGCACCCGGCGGTTGGCGATCCCAGCAGCATGTACGCGCCCACCCTGCCCTACCAGATCCCGCTCGGAGCGCTGATCCCG
>CAIQJJ010000353.1 GCA_903872065.1 uncultured Anaerolineales bacterium
ATTATACTCTTGCCGCTAAGGTACGGGAACTATTTGCGCGCTTGAAACGTCTCACTTAAAATCTGGTAGAATGCCATTTGGTCGCGCCATGAGGTTTGACAGGTTTTCGTGTTGCGACGGCTATCATATCTAAAGGAGATAGAATCTATGACTCGTTTTTGCTCCCATTGGTCACGTCGTCAGGCGTTTCGCCTGGCTTTGTGGGGGATCGGTTTGTTTGTGTTGATGGTTGGATTAGGGATCTCGGCCGCGCGCGCCGCGGACGCGACTCCCACTTTCGACACAGTCACGTGGTACAAAGAACGCGTGAATCCACAACCATTGATGTCTTTAATGAGTGCGCGCAGTCTGCGGCTGGATAGCAATGGAAAGCCGCATATCGCATACGGCGGCGACCATCTTTATTACGCCAGTTTTGATGGGTCAAACTGGACCATTGAAACAGTTGATCGCGAAGATGGCGTTGGGTTATTCGCCTCGCTGGCGTTAGACTCGGTCAACCGGCCTTATATCAGCTACTATGACGCCAATCGCGGTGTGCTGAAATATGCGACGAACCAGGGGGCAGGCTGGCAGATTCAGACATTGGATGCACCGAATCAAGCGGCGGATTTTTCGCTGGCGGAGACAGAGAGCGTGAATGTGGAAGATCTGCCGGAGCGGATGGCAGCAGAGTTCGATTGGGAGTCTGTGGCATCCTCGCCTGAGCAGGTAGAGAGTTTTTTTGCAACCTATACCGGGCGGGGTTTATATACCTCGATTGCCGTGGATGCGAACAATCGCCCGAACATCGCTTATTATGACGCGGTGAATGGCGATTTGAAATATGCCAGTATGTTGTTAGGTCAATGGCAGATTCGCACCATTGACTCGAATGGAGATGTTGGTTCGTACGCTGGCCTGGCGCTGGATGGCTCTACCCCTTCTAATGCTTATTTTAGTTATTATGACGCCACCAATCTGGACCTGAAATACGCCTATTGGGATGCCAAGAATTTGGCGGCGACTCTATCTACTGTGGATACGAAGGATAATGTCGGACAGTATACTTCGATTGCTGTGACCTCTGGAGGAGCGCCGCACATCAGTTATTATGATGTCACCAATGCGAATCTAAAATATGCCAAGAAAGATGGCGGCAACTGGGCGACGACGACTATTGTGACTGGGGGAGATGTGGGAAAATACACTTCGATCGCGCTGGATTCATCGAACCGTCCAGTGATCAGTTTCCACGATGCGACCGGCGGCGAGATATGGATGGCGGCGTATAATGGGCAAACCTGGGGAACTCTGTTGGTCTCCGGGGAGGATTATACTGGTCTTTATACCTCATTGGCCCTGGATAAGAACAACAATACCTATATGAGCTTTTTCGATGGCGGGATTGGGCGTTTGAAATACGCGGCGCAAAATGGATCTGCCATTTGGCTTATCTATAATGTGGTAGATGTTAGCGATGCGGGGATGTTTCCATCATTGGCTTTCGATCAAGATGGGCATGCGCATATCAGCTATTTTGATGACACGCGCGATAATTTGATGTACGCGTATTGGAACAATGGCTGGCAGGTAAGCACCGTGGATGCCAATGGCGATGTGGGGATATATAACGACCTGGCGCTCGACTCAAATGGCGATCCGCGCATTGCCTATTATGACTCCTCACGAGGATGTGTCAAATATGCCTTCTGGACGGTTGACCATTGGGCGATCGAAGATGTTGATTGTAAGCCGGCCGGCAAGAGCCCCAGGGGGTTGTATACTTCTTTGGCGCTGGATAGTTCTAACCGCCCGTTTATTTCCTATTATGACTCAGATAACGGCAGCTTGAAGCTGGCTTATTGGGAATCGGGCTGGGTTCCGATGTTGGTGGATAATGGCAGCAATAACGGTGTGGATAAAGTTGGCCTCTACACCTCAATTGCGATCGATTCGGCGAACAATATCCACATCAGTTACTATGATGAAACCGATAAGCAATTGATGTATGCGCGCCCGGTCGGCGTCTTGCAATGGCAAATCACGAATATAGGCGGCAACCAGGTGGGAAAATACTCGGCCATCGCGATTGATAAGAACAACTACGCGCATTTTGCGTGTCTCGATGACCAAAACGAAGATCGTCTGATGTACTTCTGGTTTGATGCGGCAGGTGGACATGGCGAGACAGTGGATCAACAAACGCATTTAATTGGCCCAGATATGACGTCGATCGTTCCGCTCTCATTGGCGGTCGATTCATCCGGGGTCGCGCATATCAGCTATTACGATTTCTACAACCACAGCCTGATTTACGGTCGCCGTTCGGGGAGTTGGAAGTTTTGGTTGGTGAGCAATTTAGGCGATGTTGGCCAGTACTCATCCATTGCTACCTTCAATGATGCGGCGGGAATCGCCTATTATGATGCAACGAACGGCGATTTGGTTTACGCCTCATCGAAACTGTTGACGAACCGGCGTCCTGTCTTTTTGCCGTTGATCCTCCAACACTAACCCTGTACGCTGCGCTCGCGTGGCGAGATTCAAAAGACCTCACAAGTTTCTCCCTGGAACTTGTGAGGTCTCTTTTTTGTTCTTTTTTTATTTGTGCAGTTCTTCCTGGCGCGACCAACCTATCAGTCCCTCGCCCCAATCTATTTTCCACCAATAGGCATTCTTGGCTTTGATCCCGTTGAGCGTATGCGCCACGATATGACCGTAGCGCAGGGTTTCGGCGCTGATCTCGCTCAAAACAGCGTAATTGTCGCCTGGCCCCAGCCGCACTTCAACGCGCCCGGTGCTGCTGACGATATCGCCGGCGCTCAAGGTGGTGGTAAGCTGTTCGAGGGGTTTGATCTCTACCATCATAATCCCGTTCGCTACCCATCGTTGGTAGGCGGCGTTCCTGGACTGGGTAGATTGGCTGGGCATTAAGAGACGGTTTTCTTCTCCTGGAGCGCTGTGGATGAGCGGTAGGAAGAGATGGTGATCGCAGATTAGATTATTGCAGTAGGTGTTGTTTTTGACTTCGCCATTGATGACCATTGTCGAGGAGCCGCCGCCATCTTGAGCAACGGCATACGTTGCGCTCAGGGTATCGCGGGCAAAGATGGCTAACTGCTCAATGGTCATGCCATTGCTGAAGCCAGGGTTGCGCCCGTCTACCACGATAAAATAGACGTATTGCCCGGTATATTGGTTGTCTGGCGTATAACCGCCATCGAAGGCGATCGCGGTGCGGGGGTCGGGGACGGTCGCGCCCTTATTATTTTGGAAGTCCTCATACTGGATCGCGCCATTCGCCAGGAAGTAAAAGTGGCCGCCCAGGCTGGCATAGGTCTTGTTCCATCCCGAATTGGGTGGAGTTGGGTCGCCGGGGTTGCAGGGGCTAAGTTCCTGGCTGACGCCAATGGAGTCGCCCGGCTGTAAAGCCGCCAGAGCGGATTCGCCAGCGCCCTGAGCAGAGATGACGATGTGGTCGAAAGGTATGGGAGTTTGCCCTTTGTGGGCGTGAATGGCGCGCACAATACCTTTGGCTTGCGAGGCGGGCAAAATCAACAGTGGACGCTCCATCTCAACCAGTACTTCGATCCCGGTTTCACTGGTAGGGGTCATCGCCTCATATTGGGGCGTGTAGAGGACAGTTTGATCCTCGCCCCGCGGGATATTGATGCCCTGGAAGATAAGGGTTGATCCATCCGGCAGACGGATCAATTGCTTGTCAGGGATGTGGCGTATATCCCCACCGATGAAGGGGCGGCGAAAAATATCCCATCCGAATCCGGTATAGCCGCCGCAATCGTCAAAACGCTTGGCGTACCACCCGGACTGCACCATGCCATTGTAAGGGACGCCTTCAGGATCGTTGCGAATATCCCAGTAAGAGCCGTTAATCGCGGCGACGACTTGATTGCGCGTCCCCCAAGCGGGCGTGCGGCTGGGAGTTTCTGCGCCCCAGTAGTTGATTGCATCGGTGTAGCGTTCCGCCATGCTGCTTACCGTTTCGCGGTCTGTAGCGATAAACCCGCCGGCGATGCTTGTCTCAAGGGTCGCCTGGGTATTCTTTGCTTCCATGCGGGCGACATACACGTGATTGGGGGGATTGCTTAAGCGAAATTCGCGATAGCTTATCCCCTGGCCGACCGCGGCCCACGCCGGGTCAAGGTTGTCCGTGGGGACGCGAAAGGCTAACAAGGCCAGCGTCATCGCCAACAAGAAGGTTGAGATCAATATTCTGAAACGCATGATCTTATTGTACTCCATCTTGGCATCCATTCAATATGCCAAGAACAGACCTTTAGGGTTTCCGAAACCCTAAAGGTCTGCTTTATGAAAGAAACTGTCAAATGTAAAATACAAATCGCGATTATAATAATCGTAATTTGTATTCTGGATGGAGGCCCAGGCGATGTTCATCGGACGCGAGACTGAACTGGCTCAGCTTGAAACTTTATATCGCTCTCAGCGAGCAGAGTTATACATTCTCTATGGTCGCCGGCGAGTTGGTAAAACCGGACTGCTGCGCGCGTTTTGTGCTCACAAGCCCCACTTGTTTTTCATTGCTACATTGAGTTCTGACCATGATCAGTTGGCAGCCTTTTCCCAGGCAGTTTATCGCTTGATCCATGCCGACGTTCCCGAGGGATTCAGCTACCCATCTTGGGAGGCTGCTTTGTCGGCGCTAGGAGATCTGCCGCGCCGTACAGTTGTGGTGTTCGATGAATTCACTTACTTGATTGGTGGAAACAAAGCGATCCCTTCGATTTTACAGAAAGTATGGGATGAGCGTTTGCAAAACTCTCAGATCTTCTTGATCCTGTGCGGCTCTTATATTGGAATGATGGAGACTGAAGTCTTGGGATACAAAGCGCCTTTATACGGCCGGCGCACAGGCAGTTATTTGCTTTGCCCTTTGGAACTCCCTGATGCGTCAGTTTTCTTTCCCAATTATTCGCCGATTCAGCAGTTGGAAGCGTGGGCGGTGTTGGGTGGAATGCCTTACTATCTGTCTGTTTTCTCTGATCAGGAGGATGTCTTTTCGAATATACGGAAGCATATTTTGGATGTCCAGGGTCTGCTTTATTCAGAACCGCGCTTTTTGCTCTTGGAAGAATTGCGCGAGCCGCGCAATTATTTCTCCATTCTGCGCGCCATTGCGCAGGGGGGGACGCGCCTGAGCGAGATTGCACAAAAAGCAGGCGTCGGCGATAGTTCAACTACGGCTCGCTACCTGGATATTCTTCAACAGATGCGCCTGGTGTACCGGAGTGTTCCCGCCGCCGAGAGCCAACCCGAAAAAAGTAAGAAGGGGATCTATCGGATTTCAGATTTCTTCCTGCGATTCTGGTTTCGCTATGTTCATCCCTATCAGAATGCGCTCGATCTCGGCATGGCGGATGGAATTCTCGATCAGCGCGTGCGCTCCACTTTTGAACAGTTTGTCAGTTACGCGTTTGAGGAGGCGGCTCGAGCGTATATTACTCGCCTGGCGCGCAAAGGGGAGCTGCCCTTTTTGCCAGAACGGATTGGCGGTTGGTGGGATCAAAACAATGAAATTGATGTTATTGCAGTCAGCGAGAGCGAGGCGGCGCTGCTCGCCGGCGAATGCAAATGGTCGGTTAATCCTGTTGGGATGAATATTCTGCAGGAACTTAAACAGAAAGTGGAGGTGTTGCAGGCTGCAAGATCATGGGAAAGGATCAGCTATTTCTTGTTCTCGAAAGCGGGTTATACCCCTGCCTTGCAAGAGCAGGCCTCTCGCGATGAGACTCTCCACCTGGTTTCGGCGGCGGATTGTTTGACCTGACCTTATAAGGTACAATCAAATCAGCTATGAACCATCTTAAATCTTCTTTGGTCAATCCTCATCTGGATGGAGGGGCTTTCTTTTGGGAAGCCGGCCCGCGGGGAGTGCTGCTCATCCATGGGTTTACTGCCACCGCGGCGGAAGTGCGCCCATTGGCGCAGATCTTGCATCAGCAGGGGTATACGGTGGCCGGCCCTTTGCTGCCGGGGCATGGCGTCACGCCGGAAGATTGCAACCGCTATGGCTGGCGGGATTGGGTAAACGCGGCAGAAACCGTCTACCAACGCCTGGCGCGCGTCTGCCGGCAGGTGGTCATCGGCGGGGAATCGTTGGGGGGGATGTTGGGATTGTACCTGGCTGCGCAGCATCCTGAAGCGGCGGCCGTTCTGGCCTATGCGCCGGCGCTCAGACTGCGCCGCCAGTGGTTCTTGTGGGCGGCGCCGGTTTTGAGTTTGTTCTTTGCTTCTTATTCTAAATCGGCGCACCCTCCTTATGCCGCCGATGCTTTCTGGCAGGGGTACCCGGTCTTTCCATTGCGCGCCGCGGCGCAGTTTGCCGCGCTGCAAAGGAGAACCTGGCCGCGCCTCTCAGCCGTCCGGCAGCCGCTCCTGATTGCGCAAGGCCGCCTGGACGCGACGGTGGATGAGCGGACGCCGGAATGGGTCGCCGGGCGGGTAAGTTCAACGGTGAAAGAGATCCATTGGTTTGAGCGCTCTACGCATTGTGTAGCGATTGATGCTGAACAGCAAGAGGTCGCCCAGGTGACTTTGCAGTTTTTAGAACGGGTAGGCTGATGTGAAGCGGAAGACGTTTCTTTGCTGGATCGGGATACGCTCTTTTCCGCCCGGCAGGTCAAGCGCCGCCTTTTTTTTCTTCTGTGGGTTGGCGCTGCTTTTGGGGTTGGCGGCTTTGCCGGCCGGCGCGGCGGATCTTCCGCCAGCGGCGCGGGTAGAGGGGCTGAGCGGCAATCCCCAGTGGCATTCCCTCTCCTGCGAAGCCCGCGCGGCGGTGGATTGGGCCAGGTTTTGGGGTGTTTCTATCTCTGAAGATGATTTTTTGGCCGCTTTGCCGGCCTCGGACAACCCCGATGAGGGTTTTGTGGGCAGCCCCGACGGAATCTGGGGCTATATCCCGCCCAACAGTTATGGCGTTCACGCCGGGCCGGTGGCGGATGCGCTGCAGGACTATGGACTGCCGGTGGAAGCGCACAAAGATTTGAGTTGGGACGATGCGCGCGCTGAAATTGCGGCCGGCCGCCCGGTGATTGTGTGGATCATCGGCCAGATGTGGGCAGGGTCGGCTCGGGAATATACCGCGGCGGATGGGCAGACGACGGTTGTGGCGGCGTTTGAGCATACAGTGATCCTGGTGGGGTACAGCGAATCCACGGTGACAGTGGTGGATACGTCTTCGGGATGGACATTAGATTATACGCTCGATGCTTTTCTCACCTCTTGGGCGACGCTGGGCAGGATGGCGGTGACGGGCGGCTATGTGGATTCGCAGCCGCCGGCCCGCCCTTCCGCAGAAAGCTATGTAGTCCAGCGCGGCGACTATGTGATTGAGTTGGCGCGGCGTTTTGGCGTCGGTTGGGAAGAGTTGGTGACGCTCAATCAGCTTGCTTATCCCTATACGATTTATCCCGGCCAGGAGCTGCAAATTCCCGGCCAGGGCGGCGGCAGTGAACCGGCGCCGGCCGAGGCCCGCCCGATTTTTAGGTTGTATTGCCCGATGATCCATGCTTCTCCCCAAGTGGAGAGCCGCGCAGCGCCTGAGGCGATCCCCATCGCGACGGAGACGCCTGAAACCTCTGCTGCGCCGCGCGGCGATTCTCTGCGCTCGACTGCCGGGCAGGTTGGCGCTGCGTGGGAGCGCCTCGCTGAGTTAAATGGTTGGACTACTCTTGTCTTTTGTGATCAGGGCAGGAACTTAACCTGCGCTGATCCGGTTTGGAAAATTCTATGTCCCGTATTTCTCGCGCCTCTCTTCTCATTGCGTTCTTTTTTGCCATTGATAAAGTGATCGGTTTTGTGCGGCAGGCCCTTTTCAGCCGCGTCTTTTCCCCGAATGAACTGGATATTTTTCTGACCTCCAACAATATCCCCGATTTGCTCTCGGCGCTGATCTCTGGCGGGGCGCTCAGTGTGGCGTTTATCCCGGTGCTGGCGGCGACGCTCGAAAAAGAAGGCCGCCTGGCCGCCTGGGCTTTGTTTACGCGCGTGCTGAACCTGGCTTTTCTGACGACGGCGGCGATTGCGGCGGTGATCATTCTGATGGCCGAACCGCTGGTGAGCCATGTGACTGCCCCCGGTTTTGACCCGGCCAAGCAGGCGCTGACCGCCGAACTGATGCGCCTCGACCTGGCGGCGATCTTGATTTTCTCGGTCAGCGGCCTGGTCATGGCCGGGCTGCAAGCCAATCAGCACTTTTTGCTGCCCGCATTGGCCCCGGCCTTCTACAACCTGGGGCAGATTTTCGGGGCGGCGGTTTTAGCGCCCAAAGATGGGCTGACGCTTGGCCCGCTGACGCTGCCGGCCTTTGGCCTGGGGCTGCATGGCCTGGTCTATGGGGTCATTTTGGGCGCTTTGCTGCACCTGGGCATTCAACTGCCCGGCCTGCTGCGCTACCAGTTTCACTGGTCGCCGGCGCTGGATTGGAAGCATCCTGGCGTGCGGCAGGTGCTGCGTTTGATGGGGCCGCGCGTGATCAGCATGTTTTGCCTGCAGGTTTACTTTGTCACGCGGGATAACTTTGCCTCGCACTTGCCGTCCGGTTCGGTCACGGTGTTAAATTATGGCTGGTTTGTCATGCAAGTGCCTGAGACGTTGATTGGCACGGCGATTGCGATTGCGCTGCTGCCCTCCCTGGCGGAGCAAATTGCCAGGGGGGAGCGGGCTGAATTTACCCAGACTGTCAATCGCACTTTACGCGTGATGCTGGCGATGACTCTGCCGGCGGCGGCGCTGTTGATGGTGGGGATTGACCCCCTGCTGCGGGCGGCGTTTGACTTTCCTGCGGCGCAAAGTGAACTGCTCGCCTGGGCTACACGCGCCTTTCTGGCGGGTTTGTTTGGGCATGCCTGGTTAGAAGTCGCAACGCGCTCATTTTACGCCCATCAGAACGCTGTGACGCCTTTGATGGGGTCAATTTTGCAGATTGGGTTGTATTTTGCCCTGGCGGCGGGGTTATCCGCGCTGTGGGGGGTGGTCGGCCTGGCGTTGGCCGATACCCTGGCGTTTAGTGGGCAGGCGCTCGTTTTGCTCGTTGTGTTGACCCGGCGCTTTCCGGGGGCGCTGGAGGTGCGCAGCACGCTGGGGCGCGCTGTCTGCGGCGCGGCGCTTGGGGCGCTGCTTGCGGTGGGGATTGTGCAATACGCTGTCTTTGCGCCGGTTCTGCTGCGCGTCTTGGCGGCGTTGGCGCTGGGCGGCCTGGCGGCGCTGCCGTGGATCTGGGCAGAGGTGAAGCTCTTGGTTAAATTGTAGGGCGCGTGGCAGGTTTGTTAAAAGCCGATTTTCACCGCCGAGAACGCTGAGATCGCAGAGATCTGGGAGCGCAGAGAGCTGAGATCGCAGAGAATTGAATATCCGTTGGGCGTTTACATTCCCCAAACAGTGATCGGAACGCCGCGACAGACTTCCTGGCGGCGGAAGATTTTTTCACTCCAACTGCGCTGGGGACGGCGGTCGAAGATGATCAGATGAGCTTCATCTGCCCCGCAGCGATCCAGGTAATTCCAGGTTTGTTCTAAGCCTTCAGTCACGGTGCGCTCCAACGAGCCGCGCAGCACTTTTAATTCGATCACAATTCGCTGTGGCTGGCTGCCTGCAACGCGCTTGCCAGGCCAGATCACCAAGAGATCCGTGCGCATACGGCCCAGGCCATATTCGCGTTCGACGCGCCCGCCGCCATTGACAATCCGTTGGAGAAAAGCTTGCAGAAGCAGTTGTGGGCCGGCTTCTTGGTAATCAAACCGCTCTACCCAATGCTCCGAATGTTCGCGGAAGAACTCTTGAAAGGCCAGCAGCAATTTGTCCATCTCCAGGCAGCCATCTGCTCGCAAGTACCATGCGGCATCCAGGGCCATGCCTGTCTGCGCTCCCCAGGTGAGTTGGCGCGGAATAATTTCCTGGTAAATGCGGTTGGCAATTTGTAATTCCCCTGGCTGCGATTGGCGCGCCAATCCTAAATCAATCACGTACTGCACGTCCAGAGGGTCTAATCCGCGGGCGTAGGTCTCCCCCATTAGAATGGGTTCGATCACGCGGCGCACGCGCGGTTCGCTGAGCTTATCGGCGAGTTGATCGAGGTGAGTGTCGCGACGCAAAATCAGCGTCTCTTTGGCCTCGATCAGCCGCTCCACCGTGATCGGCTGGGCGCGGGCGCGGCTGGCAGCCATTTTGAAACAAGCTTCATACCCCAGGGCATTGACCAGCCAGGGCTGTCCCTGGGTTAAGTGCCAGACTGTGTCGAAGACGCCGGCTTCAAAGGTCTGTCCGGTCGCGGCGGTGTGCTGGAGGTAAAGCGTTTCGACTTCCGGGCGGGTGAAATCGCCCAGGCGCAGCGACTCGGCTTTGATATTGAAGGCGCTGCCGCCGGTGATAATCGCTTTGTCGCGGCTGGAGTGGATCTGGTAATCGCGCACATCGCGCACGCCGCACAGCGCCACGCTTTGGGGAAAACTCGCCGGGCGGTTGGTGTAGCCGGCGCGCAACTGGCGCAGGACAGAAATGAGCGTATCGCCCACCAGGGAGTCAATCTCGTCTATCATCAAGACAGTCGGCTGCGGGCTGCTTTCAGCCCACAGCGCCAAAGCGGCTTCCAATGCGCCGTGGGGGCCATGCTTTTCGAGCAGCGGACGCCAGTTTTCATTCAACGTGGGATTGCCCAGGCGGCTGTAAGTCTGCGCGGCCAGTTTGCCCAAGATCGCTTGCATTGCCGCGCCCACGTCTTCGCGCGCCGATTGGGCGATCTCGACGTTGATGTAGAGCGGCTGGTACTCGCCCGAACGCTGGAGATACTCTTCCAGGGCCAGCAGGCAGGAGGTTTTGCCCGTTTGGCGCGGCGCGTGCAGGACAAAGTACTTTTTCTGGGCGATCAACAGTAAAACGTCGTCCAGGTTGAAGCGTTCGAGCGGCGGCAAACAATAATGATCGGCGCAGTTGACCGGCCCGGCGGTGTTGAAAAAACGGGGCGCTGTAGACATGATAAAATTATACCCACTCTGAACAAATTTATGAATTGAAAATTGTCATCTTTGCTGGAATCTGCTATACTACTTTCTATTCAAAGAAATTAATTGATGCTTTCAGGAGGCGTTGATATGCTTTTCAAGCAATGGAATATTCTACTGGTGGACGATGAGCCTGATATCCTCACCGTAACAAAGTTGGCGCTGCGAGATATGAAGGTCTATGATTTACCTCTCAGGATTCATCCCGCGGCCAGTAAGGCGGAAGCAATTGAATTGATGAATACAAAGCTGGCGCTTAGCGGCGTCCCTGGCGCGACTGTGGCAGTGGCGTTGATTGATGTGGTGATGGAAACCGATCACGCCGGCCTGGACCTGTGCAAACAAATTCGCAGTGAGATGAAGAACTGGGCTTCGCAGCTTTATATTCGCACCGGTCAGCCCGGCATTGCGCCGGAACGGAAAGTGATTGATGAGTATGATATATCGGGGTACGTCTCCAAAGTGGACGCGACCGAGCAAAAACTGTATACCCTCATCAAGAGCGGTGTGCGCCAGTGGTATTCGATCTACTACGGCAAATTGCTGGCGGATATTACCCAGGCGGCCACTCTGTCATCAGAAAGCAAAGAGCAAATGTTCTCGGCTCTGCGCCAATCGGGGGCGGGCTTTGAAAGCCCAGACCTTGTGACGGGGATTATCTTCGACAAAGAAGATGTTTTGACCTACAGCACGCTGGATAAGGTCTATGCCATCCGCGATGAACTGGATCAGACGCAGCCGGTAGTGGTCACGCCTGAAGGTCATAAAATCTTTGCCTTAGGGACGAAGGTGATGATCCGGATTGCTGAGACACGCTCCACAGCCGATTATGTGTATGTGCTGCAAGGCAAAATGGCGCTGCCCGACGCTCTGTTGGACCTGACCTTCCGCCACTGCCTGGCGGTTTCAACGCTGTGGAAGCGCGCGGCGTGACCGGGTGATGGGCATGAATACTGCGGAGCTACTCCGCCAATTCGCGTTTTTGTCGCCTTTTTCGCATGAGCAGTTGGAGCATATTGCGGCAACCGCCCCACATTTTTGCTACCAGGCCGGCGAAACTATCTTCAAGAGCGGCGATCCCTCCGGCGCCATGTATTTGATCATCTCAGGCAAGGTAAAAATCCACCGCCACGACGAAAAAGGGGCGGAAATTATCTTAAGCCAGATTAACGCTGGCAGTGTTTTTGGCGAACTGGCGCTGTTGAGCAATCAGCCGCGCATGGCCTCGGTGACGGCGGTGGTGGACAGCGAATTCCTGGTGATTGATCGCAACCTGTTGATGGATACGATTGCCGCCGCCAATCCTGACTCGATTCTGAAGCTGTTTGCCGTGTTGGGCAACCAGATTCGCTCGGTCAATGAGCGCGAATTTCGTGAGCTATTGAACCAGCGCACCCTGGCCGCTGAAATGGAAATCGAGCGCCAGCGCGCCCTGACGCAAATGGTGGCCGGCGTGGCCCACGAATTGAATACGCCGCTGGGTGTGATTATTACCGCGGTGAGCATTATCGAACGGGAGTTGGGGGGGGAAACGTTCACGCAGCTTGCCGATGACCCAGATGCGAGCCAGGTGGTGGAAGATTTGCAAGACGCGTTGCGCTTGATCAAAGGCAATGTGCAGCGGGCGCATTTGCTGGTGCAAGACTTCAAAAAGGTCTCTGTCAGCCAGTTGACGGATGTCAAAGAGCCGATGTCGCTCTCTGAGGCGGTGCGCGAGATCGTCAACCTGGCCAAGGCTCATTTCCGCCAGTCGGGCATGAGAATTGAAATCAAAGACTCTTTGAAACTGACTGAACAGACCTGGGAAGGGTATCGCGGCTATCTGTCGCAAATCTTGCTCAATTTCCTGACGAATGTGCAGCGCTACGCTTACCCTGATCAAACCGGCGGCCTGGCGGAAATCTATATTAAGACTGCCGGGGAGGATAAGTTCTGCGTCAGCGTCAAAGATTATGGCAAAGGGATGTCGCCCAATGTGCGCGACCGGGTTTTTGAGCCGTTTTTCACTACCGGACGCTCAACGGGCGGTACAGGGCTTGGCATGGCGATTGTCCACAACCTGGTCACTTCGGCTTTAAGGGGCGCGATCCAGGTTGAGTCGGAGCCGGGCAAAGGCACAGAGTTTATCGTTACTTTCCCCCGCCGTATTCCCGATTAGACCAAAGGATAAAAAAGGCTTCTTGTAGTGGCGGCTTCAGCCGTTTCCGACCGGGCAAACGACCAAAGTCGCCACTACAAGTTTCATTGCAGAGCGCGTTTACGCCAGCATCTTCATCAACACTGTGTTTAAGACGCCGCCGCTGCGGCAGTATTCTACTTCCACCGTCGTATTCAAGCGCACAATGGCGTTGAAGCTGATTACGGAACTATCCGCCTTTTGCGCTTTCACCGTTACTTCGCTTTGCGGCGGCAGATCGTCACTCAGCCCGCTGATCTCAAAGACCTCCTGACCGTTCAATCCCAGGGTATCCGCGTTTTCGCCGGGCTTGAATTGCAGCGGCAGGACACCCATTCCCACCAGGTTCGAGCGATGGATGCGTTCATACGACTCGGCAATCACCGCTTTGACGCCGAGCAGTTTAGGTCCTTTGGCCGCCCAGTCGCGGCTGGAACCGGTGCCGTATTCTTTGCCCGCCAGGATGATGGTGGGGATGCCGGCTTCGCGGTATTTGATGGCCGCGTCGTAAATGGACATCTGCGACCCGCTCGGATGGTGGACGGTGACGCCGCCCTCGACGCCCGGCGTCAGGCGGTTCTTGATGCGGATGTTGGCGAAAGTGCCGCGCGTCAAGATGCGGTCGTTGCCGCGCCGTGAGCCGTAAGAGTTGAAATCCCGCGGGGCGACGCCTTGTTCGATCAGGTACTTTCCGGCGGGACTCTCGGCGGCGATATTGCCGGCCGGCGAGATGTGGTCGGTGGTGATGGAGTCGCCAAACAAGGCCAGCACACGGGCGTCGCGAATGTCGCTGATGTGCGAGGCTTTGCTGTCCAGGTTTTGGAAGAAGGGCGGCTCCTGGATATAGGTTGAGGCGGGGTCCCACTCGAACAATTCCCCTTCGCTAACCTTGATTGACTGCCAGGCTTCGGCGCCGGTGAAGACATCGGCGTATTTCTCTTTGAACATTTCTGGCTGGACGGCGCTTTGCAGAATGGCCTGTAATTCAGCGTTGGTCGGCCATAGATCGCGCAGGTAGACGGGGTGTCCATCGCGCCCAATCCCGATCGGGTCATTGACCAGGTCAATATTGACCGTGCCGGCCAAGGCATAAGCGACGACCAGGGGCGGCGAGGCCAGGTAGTTGGCTTTGACCAGCGGGTGGACGCGCCCTTCAAAGTTGCGGTTGCCCGAAATGACCGCCGCCGCCACCAGTTCACTGCCGGTGATGGCTTTGGCGATCTCGCCGGCCAGCGGGCCTGAGTTGCCAATGCAGGTGGTGCAGCCGTAACCCACCACGTTGAAGCCAAGCTGCGAAAGCGGCTCCAGCAGGCCGGCTTTTTGCAGATACTCTGTGACGACGCGCGAGCCGGGGGCCAGGCTGGTTTTGACATACGGCTTGACCTTGAGACCCTGCTCCACCGCTTTTTGGGCGATCAAGCCGGCTCCGATCATCACCGCCGGGCTGGAGGTGTTGGTGCAGGAGGTGATGGCCGCGATGACCACCGCCCCATGTTTCATCTCCGCCCCGCCGACGAGGGCGCTTTTGCTCAGATCGGACTCTTTGAGCTCATAGCCGCGCTCTTTGACGGAGGCGGTCAAAGCCGCCTGGAAAGTGCGCTGCATCTCTTTCAGCGGCACGCGATCCTGCGGGCGCTTGGGGCCGGCCAGGCTAGGAACAATCGTGCTCAGATCCAGCGTCAGAACATCGGTAAATTCGGGGTC
>CAIQJJ010000354.1 GCA_903872065.1 uncultured Anaerolineales bacterium
GCCTATTTTCAAAAGCCGGTGGATATCGAATGGGCGCTGGCCGGCGGGCAGTTCTACCTGCTCCAGGCGCGCCCCATCACCGCCTACCTGCCGCTGCCCGAAGAGATGCTCACCCCGCCGGGGCAGCCGAAGGTCTTGTATGCCAACTCGACCCTGATCGAACAGGGGGTGGAGCAGCCGCTGTCGGTCTTGGGGACGGATTTCCTGGGGTATGTGCTGAAGCAGGTGGGCGGCGCAATCGGCGCGGAGGGGATTGGGCCGGGCGGCATGACCTTTACCGCTGGCGGCGGCTATTACATGAATCTGTCTTATGCGCTGAAGATGGGGATGGGCAAGGCCGCGCTTGCGCCGGGCAGTTTTGGCGACCCGCGCGTGATGGCCATCCTGGAAAGCATAGACCTGGAGCAGTATTTGTCCGTCCCGCTGCCGGCCAGGCTGAAAGCCTTGCAGGGCAAAATGCTCTTCACCATGCTGCCGATGCTCAAAGCGGTGCTGGTTGCCTATCTCAGCCCGGAGGCGGCGCTGCGCAAATACCAGGCCGCCCTGCCCCAGGAAATTCAACGCCTGGAGGCGTTTTCGGGCGCTGGCCTATCCTTATCGGCGCAAGCCAGCGCCTTGTGCGATCTGCTGCCCTTTTTCTACGGGGAGAACGGCATCCCGATGATCCTGGCCGGCCAGATTGCCCAGCAGCGGATCAAGAACCTGTTCAAGCGGGAATCTGCCCAGGCGCAAGATCACCTGGTCAACCTGGGGATTGCACTGCCCGGCAACAAGACGACGGAGATGGGAGAAATGATGTACCGCCTGGCCTCGGCGGCAGAACTCCAGCGTTACGATTCAGCGGCGGATTTTCTGCGCGACCTGAAGCAGGGGAGTCTCCCGGCGGATTTCACGCGCTCCTGGCGGCAGTTCATGACCGAGTTTGGCATGCGCTGCCCGGGCGAAATTGACATCGCCACGCCGCGCCCCGTGGAACAGCCGGCTCTGCTCTTTGAGCAGCTTAAGAATATGGCGCTGGCGCTCCGGGCCGGCGAAGCCCCCGGCGACTTTTTCGCCGCCGCCCGCGCCAAGCGCCAGGCGGCCTACCAGGCGCTCTATGCCCTGGCGCTGCAAAAGGGCAAACGCCAGGCGCGGGCGCTGGAGAAGTATTCCCGGGCCTGGACGATGTTGGGCGGCTACCGCGAGACGCCCAAGCATTATGTGATCAAGGTGGTAAGCATTTTTCGCCGCCAGGCTTTGCAGATCGCCCACAGCCTGGTGCAGCAGGGCCGCCTGGACGCTCCCGAACAGATCTTTGACCTGACCCTGGCCGATGTGGAGCGCGCCCAACAGGATCCTACCCTGGATTTGCGCCGCCTGGCGCAGGAACGCACCGCCCTCACGCGCAAGATCCAGAGGAGCAGGCTTACGGCGCGCGTGATCGACTCGCGCGGCCGCATCTATACGCCGCCCCGCCTGGCCGCCGCGGAGGGCGAATGGGTTGGTGTGCCGATCTCGCCCGGCCTGGCGCGCGGGCGCGTCAAGGTCTTCCAGTCGGCGCAGCAGAAGAAGCTGCTGCCCGGCGAAATCCTGGTTGCCCGCGCCGCCGACCCCGGCTGGACGCCGCTGTTCATCAACGCCGCCGGCATCCTGCTGGAGATTGGCGGCGCGCTGCAGCACGGGGCGGTCGTCGCCAGGGAATATGGCATCCCCTGCGTCTCTGGCCTGGACGAGGCGACCAGCCGTCTGCATGATGGGCAGTTGGTCGAGGTGGACGGCTCGCGCGGCGTTGTTCGCATTTTGGACGATTCCCCCACGGTGTAACGAGCGTTGAGGCCGCGGCGGCTAAATGGGCAGTTCTTCGGTCGGCCAGCCGCCGCCCGCCCCGCGCTCGAAATCGGCGTCCATCGTCGCCAGGTCCACCAGGAGCGCGGCCTGGCCTTCAAGCCGCGCCGCCTCGCTAAAGCCCGCACGGGCGAACAGTGCGTAATGAACCTGCCAGTCTTCGCCTGGTATCACTTTGGCCGTCTTGTCCATCAGTTCACGCACCACGCCGCGCCCCACCGGGTCTACCCCCCACTTGCACTCGCCGAGTAAGATGGCCTTTTCATGCCAGTTGATTGCCACGACATCCACCTGCGCCTCCGCCGACCAATGGCTGCCGACAATCTCTGGCGTAAAGGGCAGGCGTCCCGCGCTGGCCTGGCCGATCACCCATTCGCGGCACAATTCCTCAAAAGTGGTCATGCCGACAAAGGCGCGGAACTGGCTGCCCACGCGTCTCCAAAGCGCCTCGATCTGGCCCTGTTCTACCATCTCCAGGTTGGGTTCGACAAAGCGGTAGTAGAAGCGCAGGTATGGGTCGCTGACGTGGTAGCGGCTGCGCGTGGTGGTTTCGCGTTGGGGCAGGGGGATAGTGGCCGGAACGCGGCGCTCAATCAACTTCAATTCGAGCAGACGCTTCAAATAAGGCGGCAGGTTGGAGGTGTTCTGGCCGGGCTGCACGATCTCCGCCGGGGTATGCGCGCCGTTGGCAATCGTCCGCAAGATGGACTCGTAAATGCGCGTTTCCCGCACCAGGTCGCTGATCAACACCGCCGGCTCGCTGCGGAACATCCCTGTGCGGCTGAACAGGTGCAGGCGGATATTGGCGCTTAAGTCTTGGTTTGGGTCAAATCGTTCAAGGTAGGCTGGTATGCCTCCCAGGCAGGCGTAGACGGACACCCGCTCGGCGGCGGTATACTTGGGAAAGAAACTGCTGATCATACTGAAGGGCAGTGGGCCGATGGGGAACTGCGCTGTAAAGCGTCCGTACAACGGGGCGTGGTAAGACATCATATCCACCATCATGCCAATGTGGGAGCCAGACAAGATCAGCATCAAGGGGTGGTTTTTGAAGAGATGATCCCAGGCGGCTTGCAAATGCGAGGGCAAAGAGGGATCTGACTCAACCGCGTAGGGAAATTCATCCCAAATCATGATCAAGGGACGGTGATCCATCAGGCGCGCCATCTCACGAAAGAGGCTTTCCCAATTGGAGAAGAGCGGCGGCTCGCTATTTTGCGCCTCTGGATAGGCCCAATTCCACAGCGCGCGGGCGAAACTCTGGCGCGTCGCTTCGGCTGTCTCGCGCCGCGCCACCCAATACAGGTAAGATTGTTTGGTCTGCTGCGCCCAGTGTAACAGCAGGGTGGTTTTGCCCACCCGCCGCCGGCCATAGACGATCACAAACTGCGCCAGGCGGGGGCGATCTTTGAGCAAACGGTTTAAGGCGGAAATTTCGGCCTGCCGGCCAACGAAATGAGTCATTAGAAAATCTCCATAGAAAAATTATGATAATTTTTCTATGGAGATTATACGCTCCCACTCAGGCATTGGCAAGCCTGGGGAGGAGACCATAGCAGTTTGTGTAAGGCTTTCATGATTGTCCACAGATTTCGCAGATGACACAGATTTTAAGCCAGATTTTCAAAGATGAACCACGAATAACACGAATTTCACGAATAAGAA
>CAIQJJ010000355.1 GCA_903872065.1 uncultured Anaerolineales bacterium
GGGGCCAGCAAGAGCAAGAAGAAGCCATCCGGGTCTGTGGGGTCACTGGGATCGCGGTAAGAGAGCAGGTGAAAGGCCTCGCTCTCGCCAAGCGAATAATACAGGGCAAAATCGGCGTCCGGGCGGACGTTCTCGGCCTCATAGCCGGCGCTCAAGTGAAAATCGCCGTCGCGCACAATATTGACGGGATGGGTGGGGGAATAAGCCGCCCGCAGCGCCGTCGCACTGGAACGCACCTCGACGCTGATGGAAACGCTCTGCAAGGGCTGCTGCGAGAATTTTTCGGTATTGAGGGGATAGGTGTATTGGATCAGGCCATTTTCAGCGGCCAGGGCCTGGGTGTATTCCAGTTCGATGCGCCGCTCTCCCTGGGGCGGGATGGGGAAAATGCGCGCCTGCACCGCCCCGCGCCCGGCGTACTCCAGCAGCGCCGGGTCGGCCATGCGGCGGACAATGTCTTCATAGGCGCGGCGCGCCTCTTCCGCCGAAAGCACCTTGCCCTCCACCGGCTGCCCGTCAATCCACAAGGTGAAGCTGGTCACCGCCGCATCCGCCGGCAGGGGAAAGGTGTACAGACCCTCGATCTGCCAGTCGTTTGGGTTGTAAAAAACCTGATCCACGTGTGTCACCGCAAGCTGATCCTGGATCGTCACCGTCACATGGTGATATTTGATCGCCAACTGGGAAAGCGGCGGCAGGGGCGGCGGACAGGCGTCGCGCGCGCAAATCGGCGGATCAACGATAATGATCCCATCGGCAGAGGCCGAGGTCAGCGGGTAGAAACACGCCAGAGCAACAAAGACCAGAAGAAGCAAGCATTTGCGCAACATCACAACCTCCAAACAAGCAGTGCCGGGCCTGCTTATGACTTTTCATCCGTTAAGATACGGCGGGAACGGCTGAAACCGTCGCGCCCAATTTCATCCTGAATGCTGTATTGTTATGACGCATCCGATTCAACAAAAGTTCCGGTGGTATAATCCTCCCGCAATTCCAGGCGACAGGTTTTATGCTGTCGCTATCTCTATTCACCTACACATCTCTATGCTAGATAAACTCTCCGGTATTGAAACTCGTTTTGAAGAAATTAATCGCCTGCTGCTCGAACCAAGCAGCGATTATCAAAAAATGGTTGAGCTGAACAAAGAACGCTCTGAGTTGGAACCGATCGTGGCAAAGATCGAGGACTATCGCCAGGCGCTCAAACAGCTTGACGAAGCGCGCGGTCTGTTAGAAAGCGAGACCGACCCTGATATCCGCCAACTGGCCGAAATGGAGATCGCCGGGTTCGAGACGGACATCCCGCGGCTGGAAAAAGAACTCAAGAGCATGATCGTCCCCAAAGACCCGCGCGATGACCGCAACGTGATCGTCGAAATCCGCGCCGGGGCCGGCGGGGATGAAGCCTCCATTTTTGCCGCCGATCTCTTTCGCCTGTACAGCCGTTATGCTGAAAACCGGCGCTGGTCGGTGGATGTGCTTTCGGCCAACGAGATCGGCGTCGGCGGCTACAAAGAAGTGATCTTTGCTGTCAAAGGCAAAAGCGCCTATTCGCGCTTGAAATACGAATCGGGCGTCCATCGCGTCCAGCGCGTGCCGGTCACTGAGGCGCAGGGGCGCATCCACACCTCCACCGCCACCGTCGCCGTCCTGGCCGAGGTGGACGAGGTGGAGGTCAATATCCCAGACAGCGATATTGAAATCGAGGTCTACCGCTCGTCCGGGGCCGGCGGGCAAAACGTGCAGAAAAACTCGACCGCCGTGCGCCTGTATCATAAGCCAACCGGTATGATCATCACCTGCCAGGATGAGCGCTCGCAGTTGCAAAACCGGCTGCGCGCCCTCTCAGTGCTGCGGGCGCGCCTGTACGAGATGGAAGAAGAAAAACGCCGCAATGAACTGGACTCGGCGCGCCGCTCGCAAATCGGCTCCGGCGAACGCTCGGAGAAAATTCGCACCTACAACTACCCTCAATCGCGCGTCACCGATCATCGCATCAATCTCTCGTCTTACAATCTACCGGCGGTGATGGAAGGGGCAATCGATCAGTTCATTGACGAACTTTCCACCCGCAACGAGGCCGAACGCCTGTCAGCCATCACCGCGACCGATGATGAGTGAGCGCCTGGACTCGATCCTGGGACGCCTTGCGCCGCGCTTCCCCTTGCTGGACTTGCAAGTGCTGCTGGCGCACGTCCTGGGACGGCCGCGGGCCTGGGTGCTGGCGCACCCCGACGAGACACTCACTCAAGAACAAGAAGCAGCCTTCCAGGCGGCGCTCGCCCGCCTGGAGGCCGGCGTCCCCTTGCCCTACATCCTGGGGCATTGGGAGTTTTACGGGCTGGATTTTCACCTCACGCCCGATGTCCTCATCCCCCGCCCCGAAACCGAGCTGCTGGTGGAGACCGCCCTGCACTGGATCCAGGCAGCCCCCGATGGGCAAAGCATCCAGGCGCTGGACGTGGGTGTGGGCAGCGGCTGCATCGCCATCGCCCTGGCCGTCCACGCGCCGCACATTCAGCTCACCGCTGCCGACCTCTCCCCTGCCGCCCTGGAAGTCGCCCGCCTGAACGCCGCCCGCCATCACGTCGCGGAGCGGATCAAGTTCTACCAGGCCGACCTGCTGAATTTCCCGGCGGCGCGTTTTGATCTGATCGTCGCCAACCTGCCCTACATCCCAACCAGCGCCTTAAAAAAACTAGAAATCTATGGCAAAGAGCCAACCCTGGCCCTGGACGGCGGCCCGGATGGGCTGGCGCTCATCCGGCGGCTGCTGACAAGCGCCGCGGCGTTCATCGCCCCTCACGGCTGCCTGCTGCTCGAAATCGAGGCTTCCCAGGGCAAATCAGCCAGTTTGATCGCCCAACAATGCTTTGCTCATAGTAAAATCTCACTGCTCACCGATCTGAGCGGGCGCGAACGCCTGCTGCAAATTCAAGGCTGAGACACTGTTCCTCGCCAATTCCCTGGGATTTCACCTCTATGTCCATTTTTCTCTCCAAATTCATCCCGCTCTTCATCTACCCTTTAGGGATAGCCTGCATCCTGATCATCACGGCAATGGTGATCCACCGCTGGAAAAAGCTGCAGCGCCTGGCGCTCATCCTGGCAGTGACGCTGCTGTGGATCTGCGGCAACAAATGGGTGGCTATGGCGCTCATGCGCTCAGTGGAGTGGCAGTACCTGCCTCCCCAAGAGACGCCCCACGCCGAGGTCATCGTCCTGTTGGGCGGCGCGACCAGTTCGGCGCTTTATCCGCGCGTCGAAGTAGAATTAAACGGGGCCGCCGATCGCGTCTTTTACAGCGCCAGGCTCTACCATGACGGCGCAGCGCCTTTCATCCTTGCCAGCGGCGGGCGCATTGACTGGCTGGAACAGGGGAACTCGGCTGCACAGGACATGGCCGAAATTCTCGAAATGCTCAATGTGCCTCCTTCCGCGATCTGGCTCGAGGAGAACTCGCGCAACACGCAGGAAAACGCCTCTGAATGTTGGAAATTTCTGCAAGCCAAGGGCATCCGGCGCGTGATCCTGGTCACTTCTGCTTTTCACATGCCGCGCTCAGTGCGCCTGTTCAAGGCGCAGGGTTTTGAAGTCATTCCCGCCCCGACCGATTTCTCCATCACGCAAAAAGATTGGGACGCCCAATTCAGCTTTAACCCTATCTCTCATCTGATCGATCTCTTCCCCAATTCCAGCAACCTGGCCGATACCACGCGCGTCCTCCGGGAATACCTGGGGACGCTGTCAATTATGTGGTAAACGCTCTGTGGATTTCTTGCCATGAACACTCCCCTGACCAACCAACACATTCTTCTGGGCGTGACCGGCTCCATCGCCGCCTACAAAGCGGTCGAGTTAGCCTCCAGGCTGACCCAGGCCGGCGCGCAAGTAGACGTCATCTTGACCCAGGCCGCCTTGCAGTTTATCACCCCGCTCACCTTTCAGTCCGTCACCGGGCGCAAGGCCTACAGCGACGCTGACCTGTGGGGGCGGGCAGGCGCATATCCTGCACGTGGGCATGGGCCGCCAGGCCGATTTGCTGGCGATCGCCCCCTGCTCCGCCAACACCCTGGCCAAACTGGCGCATGGCATCGCCGACAACCTGCTGACCGTGACCGCCCTGGCTGCGCACTGCCCGATCCTGGTCGCCCCGGCCATGGATGCCGGCATGTACGGCCACGCCGCGACGCAGGCCAACGTGGAAACCCTGCGCCAACGTGGGGTGATTTTTGTCGGACCGGCCGAAGGGCGCATGGCCTCAGGCCTGGTGGGATTGGGACGAATGGTTGAACCGGGCGAAATCGGGGCGCAAATCCGGCTGATCTGCGCCCGCAGCGGCCCCCTGGCCGGCAAAAAGCTGGTCGTCACCGCCGGCGGCACGCAGGAGCCGATTGACCCGGTGCGCGTCGTCGCCAACCGCTCGTCGGGGAAACAAGGCTTTGCCCTGGCGCAGGCCGCCCTGGACGCCGGCGCCAATGTGACCCTGATCACCGGCCCGGTCAGCCTGAACACACCCGTTGGGGCGCGGCGCATTAACGTCCAGACCGCCCAGGAGATGCTGAACGCCGTCCTGGCCGAGGTGGTCGAAGGGCAAGCCGATAGCTTGATTATGGCGGCGGCAGTCGCCGATTTCAGGCCATCTTCCCCCGCCGAACAAAAGATCAAAAAAGAAAGCGGCGCGCCGGAGATCACCCTCGAACGCACCCCCGACATCCTGGCGGCAGTCGCCGCCCAAAAGGCGGACAGCGGCTTCCCGCGCGTGACTGTCGGCTTTGCCGCCGAAAGCGAGGCGCTGCTCGAAAACGCGCGCAAGAAATTGGTTGGCAAGAAGTTGGACCTGATCGCGGCCAATGACATCAGTGCGACAGACGCCGGCTTCGCGGTGGATAACAACCGCGTCACGCTGCTGGATGCGCACGGGACCGAGGCGCTGCCGCTGATGAGCAAAGACGAGGTCGCCGCGCGGATTATCGCCCGCGTGGTGCAGTTGATTCAAAAGAGCAGCGCAGACCCAGCTTGCCCCGATCTGCTGGTGCATCTTTGCTCACAGGCTGCCTGGCAAGCGGCCCAGCAAGCCGGCGGATATCGCCCCGCCTCGCTCGAGACAGAGCATTTCATCCACCTCTCACGCCCGGAACAGATCTTGCGCGTGGCCAACGCACTGTATCGCGGAACGCCAGACCTGATCCTTTTGTGGCTTGACCCGATCAAACTGACCTCTGCGCTGCGCTGGGAGGCGGTCGAAGATGACACTTTCCCCCATCTGTACGGCCCTTTAAACCTGGAAGCGGTGGTCGGCATCAGCGCGTTTCCCTGCGATGAAGACGGGATGTTCCACCGCCTGCCGCACTCGGCAGAAGATTAGCGCCGCTTCAACATCGTCAGAGTATTCCCCTCCGGCGAAAAATCAAACTGCACTTCATCCATCATCTTGTGGATGAAGAATAACCCTAACCCGCGCGGGCGCACATCTTCCAATGGGACGTTAAGCACCGGTTGTGCAACCGCCTGCGGGTCAAATGGCGGGGCGTGATCTTCCAAACGAATGCGCAGACCTTCTGCCACTATTTCACATTGACAGCCGATCTCGCCGAGATCTTCCCCGCCATACCCATGCTCGATAATATTGGTTGCTGCTTCATCCACTGCCAGTTGAACGGCGTATACCGCCGCATCATCCAACCCGGCGTGTTGAGCAGCCTGGATGACAAACTCACTAATCGATTCCAGGCTGGTGTAGCGGCCTGGAAAAACAGCGCTGGTCATAGAATCAGATATTTCCTACTGCGGCGGTCATCTCATCGTAGATGCGGAAATAATCATCCATACCAACCAGCTTCAGCGAAGCGCGAATGCCCGTCTCGATGCAAGCCAACACCACCTCACCGCGGTGCTTTTTGCAGTTCTTTTGCGCGCCGATTAACACCCACCACCCCGCGCTGGAGACAAAAGTGACTTCGCTCATATCCAAAACAATCTTATGACGTCCCAATTGGGTTACAGCATTAATCGCCGCCTCAAGCTGAGGCGCGCCGGCGCTGTCCACACGGCCAATCGGATGAATAACATCGCAGTTTTTATATTCAGTGGTCGTAATTTCCATAGTTTCTCCCAGGCAGATTCTTCCAGGAAAGCTCTTAAAAACAATCTCTTACAAACGATTCAGATTAAATCTGGCTACTCGCAGCATTCTTCGATGGCGCGCCTGGCGTCGCGCGACTGCATCCGGGCGACCATCCCAATCATAAATCCCAGAGCAGTGAAAAAGGCCAGGGCGATCTTGGTAACGTCCACCACCGGCTCTACACGCACTCCCTCAGGCGAGGCGATGATCACCGCCACCGGACGCGAGAAAGCCCGCCCACCGCCGCCGCCGCCCATACCGCCGCCGGCATTGGCCGGCTGCGAGGCCTCTTTGGCTTCGGACTCGGCCTCATCGGTTTCGCCGGCCTCCTCCTGGCCGCCTTCATTGTAGCCGCTGCCGGCGCCGAGGCCAAAGCCCATCGCGCTGACCACTTCGGCTGCCGGGATAATCAATGTTTCGCCGCTGCGCACAGGATCCCCGTAGACCGCTTCCACACTGGCCGTATCGAGGAATTTGCGCATCGTATCGTTCATAAATGCCATAGACTGGGGCAATAGGTTTTTCACCTCATTCACTGAGGGGTTTGTATCAGACATGGTTGCCTCCGATAAAAGAATCGATCATTTCTTGTGAAACAATTGGCTCAAGACCGCAAAGAGCATCGCAAACAGCAAGCTAAACGCCAGGATGCCCAAAAGCGCCAGGCGCGTGACATCCGGCACAGGGATCACCTGTTCCTGTCCATCGGCGTGCTTAACTTTGACTGCCGTCGGACGATTCCAGACAAATCCCGCCGGGACGCCGGCGACCTGGAGATAGAAAACCTGGGAAACCGGTATTACGACAGATTTGCCGACCAATACCGGCTCGCCAGGACGGGTTTCGAGATGCAGAAAAGGTATCGGCATGGAACACTCCTATGAAAAAAGAGACTTAAAGATCAGGCCTGGGGAGGGGTTTCTGGCGGAGGCGGGGGCGTCTCGCGAGAAGCTGCCTTTTTGAGCTCCGCATTCGCCGTACGCAGGGCGGTCAAAATTTCACCACGCAGCTTGGTTTCAACTTCACCGCTTTGCAAACGCTGCTGCAACTCCTGCAGATCGTTCTTGAGCGTTTGTCCGGTCTCGCTCTGAGAAAAATCCTCAGCAGCCTGCTTCAACGAATCACGGGCATCAACCAAACCCGCTTCAATCTCTGCCTGGACACGTTTGCGTTCGTCGCTTTGCCAGGCATTCCGCAGCACATCCGCCAGCGTTTTGCCCAATTCGCGCAGTTCAGAGGCGATATCGCTGGTATTCTCAGGGGCAGGATCAGGGGAAGCAGAGGTCATAGTCGTCTCCTTGAAAACGTCATTGAGTGAACATCAATACACCAACAGAGTCGGATGTGTTTAATCATATCATAAAAGTTGCGGCGCATTCCAAGAAATGCGCCGCAATCCATCGAATCCAGGCCTTCATTTTACTCGCAAAAATTTGCGTTTGCCAGCCTGCACCACACCGGCGTGTGGGAAAGGCTGCGTGGGATCGGTCAGGGTTTCCCCATCCAGGCGCACCCCATTTTGCTGGATCAAGCGGCGCGCCTCGCTTTTGCTGCTGGCCAGGCCGCCGCCCACCAATACATCCACCACAGTTTGGCCAGGCTGAAGCGCGAACTCGGGCATTTCGTCGGGCAAATCCTTTTGCTGGAAGACCTTTTTGAAAGCCTCTTCCGCCTGTTCCGCTGCGGCAGGAGAATGGTAGATTGAGACAATCTCGTGCGCCAACTGCATCTTCACATCCCGGGGATGCGAAGTTCCCTCGGCCAGGCCGCGCTCTATCTCAGCAATCTGAGGCGGCGTCCAGCGCGTCACCAGGCGGAAGAAAGCGCTCATGGCCTTATCAGGAACGCTCATCACCTTGCCATACATATCTTCCGGCGTGGAGAGCAAGGGGATATGATTGCCCAACGACTTGCTCATCTTGACCTCGCCATCGGTGCCGGGCAGAATGGCAAGAATGACGCCGATATTCGGCTGCGTCCCCAGGGCGGTCATCACCTTGCGCCCGGCAGTAATAATATTGAAAAGCTGATCCGTGCCGCCAATTTGCACATCGGCCTTCAGTTGATAGGCATCATAGCCCTGCATGATGGCGTAAAAGGTTTCGTGCAAGTAAATCGCTTCGCTATTATCCCAGCGCTTGCGAAAGTTTTCCCGCGTGAGAAACTGCTGAATGGTGAAATTCGAGGCCAGCTTGATCAATTCCACAAACGAAAGCCCCTCCAACCATTCTGAGTTATAACAAATGGCGACCTTTTGCAGATCAAGCACTTTGCCGGCCTGTTCGGCGTAGGTGCGCGCATTACGCTGCACTTCCTCCATCGTCAACTGCGGGCGCAGCTTGTCCTTATCCGATGGGTCGCCGATCAGCGAGGTAAAGCTTCCCACAACAAAGATCACCTCGTGGCCAAGCTGCTGGAACTGGCCCATCTTGCGCATTGGCACAGTATGCCCTAAATGCAAATCACTGGTGCGAGGGTCAAAGCCGCAATAGACGCGCAGTGGGCGGCCTTCTTTTTCAGCCTCCAACAAGCGGGCGCGTAATTCGGCGGCCATCGTCTGCTTTAACTCCTCATCGCCGTATTCAGTGCCTTGCATCAAAAGCGCAACCTGTTCGTCAATCGTCATACTCACACTAGACATATCCTTTTCTCCAAGACAAAAGATTGATGAAAACCACAAAACCTGGCAGCAGTCTTTTTATCCTGCCACAACAAACAAAAACGCGCCCTCTGCGGGAGGGCGCGAAATACTCACCGCAGGAGGAGTGGTTCACGCGTTGGAATAATAATAGCAGGAAAACTGAATGGTAAGCATAACAAAATTATACCAGAGGGAAGCAGTTTAAGAAACCCCAGAGGGCGCTATTTTCTGCGTTTTCAAGGTAGAATATCTCTCAAGGAGAATCAAACAGATGTCTGATCCACTTTTGCACAACCAACGCTTTTTACGCAATATCTATGCGCATGGGCCATTTGAAGGCCATGCTTTTGTCTGCACGCCGCCCCTGCTGGGGATTTGCGACCACCCGGATTACGATTATACAATCTCCGATCAGCCGGTGCAAAACTGGGTAGGTTGGGTAGTGGAGAACTATACTCGCCAGGTGCGTCACCAGGAGGCGCTGGGCGATGACCATGTGCCGTGCGCCCGCCTGACTACCGGCACTCATCTGTTTGCCGCGGCCTTTGGCTGCGAGGTGCATCGCTTTACCGATTCCAACCCGGCGGCCCTGCCGCGGGTATTTACAGCCGCCGAAGCAGACGCCGTGGAAGAGCCGGATCTGTGGAAATCGCCGACGCTGTACCGCACTTTTGAACTGGCGCACGCCGTGCAAGCCGAACTGGGCAAAGAGGTCTTTCTCGGCCCGCCCGATATGCAAAGCGGATTCGATACTGCGGCGCTGGTCTGGGACAAGGGCGATTTTTTGCGCGCCATGGCCGATCCTGAACAGGCCCCGGCCGTCCACCGCCTGGCTGATACATGCGCCCGCTTGTACAAGCGTTTTCTGATCGAGTTTCGGCGCGAATTTCCGCAGTGCGTGTCATGTCACTGCCCCAATACCTGGTCGCCGCCAGAGATGGGCCCCTGGCTCTCGAACGACGAGTGCGGCGCATTCAGCCGCCGCATGTTCCAGGAGTTTTGCCTGCCAGAACTGATTGACCTGGCGGAGACCTTCGGCGGCCTGGGGATGCACTGCTGCGCCGCCGCCGAGCATCAGTTCACGGCCTTTCGCGCCATCCCCAATTTCTATGCCTTCAACCGGGTAAAGGCGCAGCAGGGATATGACACCATCCTGGAGCCGTTGGGCGGCCCCGATGGGCCGGTATTTGTGCTGGCCTGGCTCGAGGCGGAGGATATTGAACGCTTGCTGCGCACCGCCCCGCCTGGTTCGCGCTTCATTTTCGAGTTAAATGGCGCTGAACTGCCCGATGCGCAAGTCTGGCTGGAACGGATGCGGCGCAGCCCTTGGGCCAGAACACCCTGTTGACCTGCCCGCCAAAGGGATTGAGATGGTATAATTTTGACACTCATTGGCGTTCTTTGAGACTATGGAGAAGTCTTATGCAGGCCCCGGTTTTGGTGCTCAATGCCAATTTCGAGCCGATCAACGTCTGCGATACTCGTCGGGCGATTGGGTTATTGTTGAATGAAAAGGCCAGCCTGGTGCTGAATGGCCGCGGCGAGATCAGAACCATATCGCATGTATTCCCGCGTCCCTCGATCATCCGCTTGAAGAAGATGGCGCGCCACCCGCGCCCACATGTGAAATTAAATAAGCGTGAAGTGCTGCGGCGTGATGATTACACCTGCCAATATTGCGGCCAGAAAGCCACGCTGTCCGCGTCTGCATTAACGATTGATCATGTGATTCCGCGCCACCTGGGTGGGCAGCATACCTGGGAAAACCTGGTGACCGCCTGTGCAAACTGCAACCACCGCAAAGGCGGGCGCACAATAGAACAGGCTCAAATGCGCCTGCTGCGCCAACCTGCTGCGCCTCCCCTCTCGGCGGTGTATATTTTCGGGCGACATCTCAAAGACAAAGATGAGTGGCTGCCCTTCGTCGAGGGCTGGTAATTTAGAAAACGATTTCGAGAAAATCTTCGGCCAGCGCCACAGGGCCTGAGTATTCTTGCTGCGCCTGCGCCACCAACGGCAGCGGATCAAAGCCCCAGGCGCGGTAATGGATCAAATACAAACGCCTGGCGGCGGCCTGGCGTGCAATTGCGCCGGCCTGGGCGGCCGAGGAGTGGCCTGGGCCTGGGCCGCCCGCCTCATGAATCAGCACATCCACATCCTGCGCCAATCCCACTACCCGTGGACAAGGCTCGGTATCACAGGAATAGGCCAATACCTTCTTCGATTGCAACGATTCAATGCGCAAGCCGATGGTGGGCAAAAAATGACACACAGGCGAGGCCGTGATGCGAAATTCATCGCTTTCAAAGACCGACGCCTGCTCACGTTCAGCGACCGGGCGCAAGAAAATGGGGTAAAAATGATCCAATGATTTCAGTTGATAGGCAAACATCAAACTCTCAACGCTCTCCAATGTATGCTCTAAGCCATAGATGTTGAGCGGAGCCGTGCGTCCTAACAGCCACATATTGACCAAGAGGGTTGGCACACCTGACACATGATCTGGATGAAAATGCGTTACCAACAAACCTGTCAGGCGGTTGAAATCAATACCCACCTTCTGCAAACGCCAAAGCGGGTTGTTGACACAATCAATCAAGATTGTGTCCATTTCCCCCTGCAACACCATGTGCGTGCTTTCATGCGCTTCATCGCTTAATGGGCTCGCGCTGCCCAGGATAATCAATTTTGGCATTCAATGTTCCTCATCAAAGTCGGTTGGCGATCGGGGTCAGAGCCGTTACGCATCACACCCTTTTAATAGCATAGTGAGGCAAACATCGAAAAACTATAAATTGCCTGTAAATAATCACCGCAGCCAAACAACAAAGCATCGCCAGATAGACACTAAAGGATCACCAAATAGACAACAACGCGATGGCAAAACGCGGCGTGATTAACACTTCAACCCAGGCCGCCAAAAAGAACAACGGGATGACAACGCCCAGGATTACCTTCGCCCAATCGGCCAGGGCATGGATGAAGGCTTCTCCAATCGTCTGTCCTTTGGCCGGCGTCACCAAAGTGGTGCCCAGCCGCAGCAAGGCGGCGCCGGTAATAACAATCGCCGGGACTTCCAGCAGGCCATGCGGCAAGAAATACGCCGTCGCAAATAAGACAGGCGAGATGCCAGCCTGAGCGGCCACGCCGGTCAATACGCCCAAAACGACCAGGGTGACCATCAAACCAATCACGCCGGCCACACCAAACGAGAAAAACGCCAGGAAGCTGAGCAAAAGCACGGATTTCAGATTGTTCAGCCAGATGAACAACACCGACATCAGCATCAGCAAGCCGTTCGATTTCAGAAAGCTTTCCAGCATCATGCCATCTTGGGCGGTTTTCGCCCACTGATAGACCCCTTGGGTCAATGGAATCTTATAGGCGATATCCATCCCCATCCAGACGCCAACCAGGGTGATCAACGCCATGAAGGCAATCGGCAGACGCAAACGTCCTAACGCCAGTTTGACCTCCTGCAAATACCAATAACCAAATGAGCGCGCCTGGCCGGCAAACGACTTTTTAAACAAACGCCAACTCCCGCCCAGGTCAATCGCGTCTAATTCGCGCCCAAGCAGCTCTTCGCGGTTAAAATGCGCCAGGCCCGTGCGCACCAACATCCCGGCCAACACGATCTGCCCAAGAATCGCCCACCACAAAATGTCATACAAGCCCCAAAACATGATCACACTTTCCACTTGCAGCAGCAGCGCCATCGGGATAATGATAAACGAGGAGAGCAAATTGGCTGCGCGCACCGAAGTGGTTTGGGTGGAAACCACCACCGCCCCACTGACCATCACCAGCGCCTGCACGGCGGAAAGGATCAAAATCTGCACCAAAAGCACCGGCGGCGGCAACCAATTGAGCGTCAACTTTAAACCGATCAGGTAGACAATGGTGCCTAAGTAGCTGGCGCCGATCGATGCCGCCATCCCGGCGAGCAGTTTTCCCACATAAAGCTGCCAGTCTTCCAGAGGACTGTCAAGCAGCGGTTCAATACTGCGCCGCTCCGTCTCGCCGGCAAAGCTTTCCAACGCGATGACCAACGAGACCGTGATCGGGAAGAATCCCACGACCATCAGCAAAAAAGGAATCAGGCGCTCATAGAGAATGGAAGCGCCGCCCTGTTTGATGACAAAGCCCACGATCTGTTGGGCGGTGACGTCCATTAAGACCGGGAAAAACAGGGTCAACAATGCTAACGGCACCATGATGCGCCAATCGCGAAGTTGATCGCGCGTCTCGCGCCTGGTAATGACCAATGCCAGACGAAGTTTTTCAAGCATCAGCGACCTCCGTTAAATCATCTGGCGCAGCCCCGGCCTGCACCGCTTGAAGATAGACTCGTTCCAGGCTGCGCGGCACTTCGTGCAAACTGACCACCGGCCACTGCCTTGCCACCAAAGCCTCCAGCACACGCGGATTGAAGACCAGAGGGTCTTCTGATCGAAAACGAAACCAGTTTTCGCCTTGCGAGGTGAGTGAAATGCCGGCGGGCAGCGGCAGTCCTTCGACAAGCTCAGGATACCTTTGCTCCTGCGGCGATCCTTCGACAAGCTCAGGATGCCTTTGCTCCTGCGACAGTCCTTCGGCAGGCTCAGGATGCCTTTGACGATCCTTCGACAGGCTCAGGATGCTTTTCAGAGGAAAGGCCAGACGAACTTCATATTCGGGCAGTCCCAACAACCTCTCTTTTAGCTCACCCGGCGAACCGCGCGCCACAATTTTCCCGCGGCGGATGATAGCGATCTGGTCGGCTAATTCTTCCGCTTCCAACAAGTTATGCGTACAGAGGACAATGGCGCGTTTGGCCGAACGCAGCGAGGCCAACGAATCCCGCACCAGGCGGGCGCTCTCCGGATCCATGGCGGAGGTGGGCTCGTCCAGCAAAAGTACAGGCGGCTCATGCAGCATGGCGCGCGCCAGGGCCAATTTCTGGCGCATGCCTTTTGAATATTCGCCAATCTGGCGGAAACGCGCCTCATCCAGGCCAAAGGTAGTGAGGTATTGATTCACCTTTTGACGCAGAACGGTCTTCTCAATGCGATAAATCTGCCCAAAAAATTCCAGGTAGTCTTGAGCGTTCATCCGCCCATACAAGCCATGCTGCTCGGTCAACACGCCGACCGCAGCCCGCACCCTGGCCGGGTGCTGCACCACGTCATAGCCGGCGACGCGCGCCCGGCCGCGCGTAGGACGCAAAACCGAGGTCAGCATGCGCACGGTGGTGGTCTTGCCGGCGCCATTAGGGCCGAGCAGCGCCAATACTTCACCCGCCTGGACGTTTAAGCTGACGCCATCCACCGCCAGAAAATCGTCGAATTGTTTGGTCAAGCCATCAGCTTCGATCATTGTTTCTTAATTCCTTCGACATCCTTCGACAAGCTCAGGATGCCTGTGGCAGTCCTTCGACAATCCTTCGACAAGCTCAGGATGCCTGTGGCAGTCCTTCGACATCCTTCGACAAGCTCAGGATGCCCGCGCCTGGCCTGTGGTCTTGCGCCGCCGCCAAAGCAGCAGACCAGCCGATGCCAGCGCGACCAGCGCCGCAATCGTCTGGTTGATATTCAAGCCAGCCAGCATCGAGGCGTCCAGGCGCAAAAATTCGAGAAAGAAGCGCCCGACCGGGTAGACTACCAGGTAGATCAGAAACAGATCGCCGGTCTTCAAACGGTCGGCATAGCGGCGCCCCAAAAACAGCAGCAGCGCCATATTGGCCAGGTTCCACAAGGATTCGTAAAGAAAAAGCGGGTGGAAGTAACCTTGTTCGCGCTCGATGTAAATGGCCCACGGCAGATTGGTGGGCGCGCCGTACACTTCCTGGTTGACGAAGTTGCCCCAACGACCGACCGCCTGGCCAAGCGCCAGGCCTGGCGCGGCCATATCCGCCCAAAGCAGAAATTTGATGCGCTTGCTGCGACAGAATAAATAGAGCGCCAGCGCCCCGCCCAAAATTGCGCCCGGCACGCCTAGCCCTCCCAGACGGGTATTAATCAGATCAAGCGGGTGCGTCAAATAATATTGCGTGGTGTAGCCCATGGCGATCATCGAAGGAGGTGGGGTAAATACATGCCACAAACGCGCCCCCACCACGCCGCCGATCAAGACCCAGATCAAACCATCCCACACCAGTTCCACATCCTGTCCGCGCCGTTTTGCCTCACGCGCTGCCAGCCAGGCGCCGGCCACCGCTCCCAACATCAAGATAATGCCGTAATAGGTCAACAGTTCGATGCCGTTGATAATGATACCCGTCTTACCAAATTCCATGAGAAAACTCCTTCAACATCCTTCGACAGGCTCAAGACGCCTGCGACAATCTTTTGACATCCTTCGACAGGCTCAGGACGCCTGCGACAATCCTTCGACATCCTTCGACAGGCTCAGGACGCCTGCGACAATCCTTCGACATCCTTCGACAAGCTCAGGATGCCTGCAACAATCCTTCGACAGGCTCGGGATGCCTGCACAAGCCAGGATGCCTTTTGTCAAGTAAAGATGCTTTATTGGCGATAGGCCTGCCGGCGCACATCCAAAATGCGCTGCAAAGCCGTAATGTTGCCCAAGACCGCAATAATCCAGACCCCAATCGAGGGGATATTAAAGATCAGCGACGGCGCCAGGACGATAAAACGCTCGAACCTGGTCAGAATGCCGACTTTGGTCTCATAGCCGGCGGATTGGGAACGGGAGCGAATATAAGAAACCAGGACCGAACCGCACGCCGCCAGGTAGACGCCAAGCACTGAGGGCCAATCATTTTGCCGCAAATAATACACCATCAATCCGCCAAAAATGACCAATTCAGAGTAGCGATCGGTCACCGAGTCCACAAATCCGCCAAACTGCGTCGGCAGACCGCGCAGGCGGGCCATACTTCCATCCAGAGCATCCACCGGGCCCATCGCCAGGATGATCAAGCCTCCCAGGGTCATCTGACCCTGCGCCAAAAAGAAGGCGCCGATCGTATTGCCCACCAGCCCCAAAATAGTCATCGTATTCGGCATCAAACCCAGGCGGTTGAAAAACGCCGCAAGCGGATCCAACACACCTTTAAAACGGACACGTAAAAAGTCGGTCAAGATAAAGGGCTGTTTCTTGGTTTTAAGAACTTGTTCCACGATGAAATACCTTTCTGGAGGGAAAATATCAATCCTTCGACAGGCTCAGGATGCCTTTCGATATGATGTCGCGACATCATGTCTCGACATTGTGTCTATGCTAATCTATGGGAAGTGGACTGTCAATAGGTGATCTGTCCTTACGAACCGTCTGAACGCTCGGCCAGGTACTTGTCGCGGTTGGCGCTGCGGGCGATTTTGCCGCTGCTGGTCTTGAGCAGCCAGCCCCGTTCCACCACCCTGACATAGCGCAAGGCCACATCCGAGCCGCGCGTGACATGTTGGCGGATCTCCTCGGCCAGGCGAACGGCCTCTTCCGCGGCGAAATCGTCCATCTCGGCCACCAGCGCCACTTCTTCAGTGCCGAGATCCTCGCTGAAAACGCCAAAGGCCGCCACGCGCCCCGGATGGACGCCCGGAACCTCAGCCGCCAGGGTCTCTAAGTCCTGCGGGTAGACGTTCTTGCCGCCGACAATGATCAGGTCTTTCTTGCGCCCGGTGACGTACAATTCGCCGTTCGCCAGGTAGCCCAGGTCGCCGGTCAGGTACCAGCCGTCCCGAAACGCGCCGGCGGTGGCATCGGGGCGGCGATAATACTCGCTCAACATGCAGTTCGACTGCAAGGCGATCTCGCCCAGGCAGCGCTCTGGCAGGTCGCTCTGCTGATCGTCTACCACTTTGAGGCGCGTGCCGGCGATTGGCGTCCCGCAAGACAAGAGGGTCATCGAGAGTTCGCCGGCCTCCGGCGGACGGGCGCGCCGCTCGGCAAAGAAGCCGCGGGCGCTGATCACATCCACCGACAGGGGGGCGCTTCCCCCGCCCTGGGTGACGGCAAAGACGTTCTCCGCCATCGCATAACAGGTCATCAGCGCCTCAGGGCGCAGCCCATACGGCGCAAAGCGTTTGGCGAACATTTGATGGCTCTTGAGATGCACCGGCTCAGAGCAGTTCGAGATGGCGCGCCAGGAAGAGAGATCCACGCCTGCCAGGTCACGATCGCGGATCTTCTGGGCGCAGAAGTTATAGGCGAAATTGGGCAGCCAGGAAAGCGTGCCTTTGTAGCGGCTGACCGCTTGCAACAGTTTATAAGGGGCGCGCACCCAATCGAAGGGCGACATCAACACCAACGGCAAGCCGTTCAGCACCGGCAGGATGAAGCCGGCGATCAGGCCCATGTCGTGATACAGCGGCAGCCAGGACACGACGACATCCTCGCTGCGCAGTTGAAGCGCCTCGGCGTAGCTCTCCAGTTGGTTAAACACAGCGCGGTGAGAAAGGGCGACGCCCTTTTGCAAGCCGGTTGTGCCAGAAGAATGCTGCAAGAGGACGATATCTTCTGGCCGGCGTTCGCCGCCGCGCAGGGAGGCAAAGTTTAACGTTCCTTCGACAGGCTCAGGATGCTTTTCGGTTGAGACCAATACCCTGGGCGTTTGGACGCCCGGCGACAGGGGGGCGGGCGGCAGTTCGGCGACAAATTCGGGATAGGTGATAATCGCCGCCGGGGTCGTGATCTCAAACAAGGCAGCCAGGGAACGCCGGTATTGTTCGGGCTGCAGTTTTTCGGTCAGGAACGGCATGATCGAGGGAATCGCTCCATGCAAGACTGCGCCCCAAAAGGCGTAGACCAGGGCCTCGGAATGCTGCAAGATAATGATCACCACCTCGCCCGGCTGCACGCCGGCGGCGGCCAGTGCATTGGCATAGCTGGCCGCGCCGTGGATCAGATCACGATAGGTGAGGCAAACATCCGCCTGGCGCGGCTGGAGCAGGTAGAGCGCCGGCCGTTCGGCTGAGGTTTCGTAAAGCTGTTGAAGACGGGCGGAAAAAGTGTCCATGATGTCCTTCGACAATCCTTCAGCAATCCTTCGACAAGCTCAGGATGCCTTCGATGAGCTCAGGATGCCTTCGATGAGCTCAGGATGCCTTCGATGAGATCAGAATGCCTTCGATGAGATCAGAATGCCTTCGATGAGATCAGAATGCCTTTGGCAAGCTCAGGATGCCTTGCCTTACTGCCGCTGTTCGATCAGCGCCGCCAACTGCGCCAGGGTATCGAACGTTTCGGCGTTCAGTTCGGTGTCGTCCAGGTGAACGCCAAAGGTATCTTCGACGAAGAGAGAAAGGTCAACCAGGTGAAACGAGTCGATCATGCCGGAGGAGATCAGTTTTTCATCGGCTTTGATCACACGCTTGGGCTGCTTGAGAATGGTTGCAGTGATGTATTGGGA
>CAIQJJ010000356.1 GCA_903872065.1 uncultured Anaerolineales bacterium
GATCACTTTGCGGGTTTTGCATTGGCTCTTCCTTTTTCCATCAAACACACACCTGCTGTAAGTCTATCTGAAAGCATCAAAAGAGTCAAATCCCGGCGGGGCGCGGGTGCAGCCAGGCTGTCCTCAAAAAGTCGTCTCAGAGCATCCGGCCTCGAATTCGGCGCGTCCTCAGTAAACAAAGCTCCCCTCTTCCATCCTGACGCGCCTTGTGGAACGGGATCATTCGAGTATTCGTGTAGATAATTCGAGGACGGTTCGAGCGACATCCCCTCCCCGAACAAAACTCCAGTTTTCCATCTCGCATCCCTCCCCCAACGCGCTTTGAGCGCGTTTCCCGTATCATCCGATGAATTGATTCATCGGACTCCGCGGCGGAAAGAAACCTTCCTGGGTGCAGCCCGGCCGTCCTCCCCCTCACTCCTCCGGCGCGCGCTGGCGCAGCCACAGCCCCACCAGCGGCACCTCGATCCCGTACCCGCCCTCCACGCGCTCGATCACATGCCTCTGCAGCAGACGCCGTAAAGCCGCCTGGGACGCCGCCTCTGTCGCGGTCACCGCCTCGCCGGCCGCCAGCGCCCGCAAGATCGCCCGCCCGCCCGCCGCTTCATCGGGCGTCTTGCCGGTAGCCTGATCCCACAGGTTGCGGAAATAGAGACTCTCCCCCGCCACCAGCGCGCTGGCTATCGCTTTCTCCAGCAGCGCCGCGTCCGCCTGGCGCACCCCTTGCTGCGTCGCCTGCTCGACCAGCGCCCCGCCCAACAGTTGCAGCAGCAGTGGATGATTGTGCGTGAGTTCCATCACCTGCTCCACCACACCGGGGGCGTAGCACAGCCCAAACTCCGGGTCGGGGTCAGTGAGCAGTTGGCGCGCCTCGTCCGCCTCCAGGTAAGAAATCTCCAGCGCGGTCACATTGATGAAATAATCGCTCCACTGCGGGCCGAGTTCCTCCAGCGTCGCCACGCCCGAAAAGATGAACGCCAGGGCGTCGTAATGCTGCACCAGGTGGCGCAGGTGATTGAACAGGCGTTCGCTCAGGCGGCCGGCCTCCAGCGCCGCGCCGAGCGCCTCGAACTCGTCCAGGTTGAGCAAAATGCGCCGCTTCCCCAGGCTGGGCAGCGCCAGGTCCAGCCAGTCTTCTAACGCCGTATAAGGACTGATCATGAACTCGGCGCGCTGCGCCTCGGGCAGGTTCACCCCCTGGGCGCGGGCGTCGCGGCGCATGGCGCGCACCAGCCCATAACAAAAATCCGACTCGCTTTGCGTGGCGGCCTCATTTTGCAGATCGAAATAGACCGGCAAAATGTCGGAGGGCAGCAGGCGCGGCAGATTGAGCAGAAAGGAAGTCTTGCCCATGCGCCGCGGGCCGTGCAGCGCCACTGTCGGGCGGCCGCGCGCCAGCGCCAGGCGCAGGAGCTGCTCGGCCAGGCGCGTGCGCCCTTTGAAAAGATAGGCGCGCTCCGGGCGCAGCGGGTTGCCGGATTGGAACGGATTGATCAATTCATCCGGCGATTGGCAGGCGGCGATCTCTTTTTCCAGCACCCCGGCCCATTGAGCGAAAACCGGCAGCCAGCGTTGAACCTCCGCCTGGCGCAGCCCCAGGCCGGGCAGTTGTCCCTGCCGCGTGCGCAGCTCGGCCAGCACACGCTCCAGGCTGCGCTGGCGCAGCCCCAGGGAGGTCACTTGCAGGGCGGCCTGCACATCGCTGCCCAGCCCCAAAAAGATGCGCAGCACCGCGCGCAGCGCAGACCCGGTCGGCTGAGGCCGGCTCCACAGCCTCAGCCGGCGCGTCTCGCCCGTATCTGTGGCGGAGGTGTATACTTCTGGCGCAAGCTGCGGCAGGTAGGGATGCTGCAAACTGGCGACCAGCGCCAGGTCGGAGAGGCTGTCCACATCCGCCAGCCGGTCAGCGACGATTTGGCCCAGGGCGCGGCCGATGGTGACATGGAAGCCGGGCATGGGGGCGGCGCGCAGCGTCTGCAGGATGTTCAGAGCATCGTCCGGCGCCTGGCGGAAGGCCTCGCTGAGCAGCCGGTCATGCCCTGGCATCGGCAGCCAGATCAATTCGTCGCTGTAGGGCGGCAGGCTTTTCAGCTTGTTGAGTGTTTTCTGACCGCCCTCGTCGGCTGGCAGGGCCTGGCCGTCATTGGCGCGGCGCGGGAGCCTGCTGTGGAGGAGCGGATTCTCCGTCGCCGGCCCCAGGCGGCTTTCGCCCCGTCCGCCGGCAATGCTCAACAGGCACCATACGGGGTAAAAGGGCAAGAGGCGGCTGCCCGTCAGCAGCGCCATGCCGGCCGCCAGCCAGGCCTCGAGTCCCAGGCGCGCCCCGTCCAATATCACAAAGCTGGCGGCCAGCCCCCCGATCAGCGGCCAGCGGAAGCGCGGCCAGCCCAGGCACAGCCCGGCCAGGCCGGCGATGAGTACTACCGAACTCGCCGGCAGTTGCGCCAGCCCGGCCAGCCCTCCGGCGATGCTGAACATCACCATCAGCGCCGCGCCCATTCCTGCGCTTGCGGCGATGCCAAGCCTGAATCCGAATTCTATCCCTAACACAATGTCCAGCGCTGCACCAAGCCCAATGCAGGAAATCATGCAAGTCCCGATTAGCCCAATTGGTACAAACAAAAAATCGGGCCATAGAACGAGCAGTGGACCAGAGGCGACGCCGAGCATTGCACCCAGCATCATGCTGGCCGGGATAAGATCAGGATCATCGTCTATGCTCGGATGCTGGCCAATCGTTTGAAGAAAGGTCATGATCCCTGCCACGCCTCCCAGGATGGCGGTCAGAAACAGGTTGTTGGTGGCGATCCAGGCCGCGCCGGTAGTGCTGAGCCAACAACCGCATCTTTGCACTACCTGCGCCAGGCGCGGCCTCCGCCTCTGCTTTAGCCAGTCTGCCGCGAAGACGCTTGCTGCCATGCCCGGGAGGTAAACACTCAACCCCAGGCTGTACTGCGGCCACCAGTCGGGCAGCGAGGTGGAGGTTTGTGTCGCGGTTTCGGCAAAGATCAAGGGCTGTTGAGCGTATACCAGGGCAAAAAACAGGGGCAGGTGCAGTCCAAAAGAGAGTTTCCACCCACCCAGGCTGTATGCCGCCAGCCAGGCGCTGGCGACCAGCCACAAGTCCTCGGCGCGGTCTTGCCTGATGCAGAGCAGCGCCAGCGGCAGGCAGAACAGCAGCGTCACAAACAGGTACTGCCTCCGCTGGTCGTTTTGGCCAAAGCGCGTCGTCCAGGATCGCAGGCGCTCCGGGACGCGGGAGGGGCAGAACAAGCTGCCGTACCATAATTGCCAGCTTTCAACCAGGAATTGTTTCATTGCCAGGCCTTCATTCTGCCAGGAGGAGCCTCTTTATGCCCTGTCTTTGACAAACACCGCGCTGAACGGGCGTCCGTCGGGGCGCAGCAAACCGTGCAGGCGCAGGTTCGCCGCAAGCGCCGGCGGGATGGTCTCCCCGGTCAACCCGCCGGCGGCGCGCAGCGCGCTGCGTTCGGCAGGGCTCAGGTCTCGCCATAGTTCGGCAAAGCGATCCTGGCATTGAAAGAGAAACTGCTGGCGGGCGACTTCGAGATCATTGGCCTGCCACAGCAGGGCGGCGGCCATTTGCGTGTAGTAAGGCAGCCCGCCGGCCATCTCGTCAATCCAGTTCAGTTGGGCCGGCGTGAGCGTCCGCCCGCTGCGCGCAAAGCCTTCCTGCGCCAGCTTGCGCCAGGCCTCTGTTTCAAGCGCCCCCAGGATGCTCTGGCTGAACAGGTTGCCAAAGGGCGAGGTCAGTTCCAGGGTGGTGTAGACCTCGCGCAGGGGACACTTGCTGGCGATGACCAGCGCAAACAGGCCGGCGCTGGCCTTGGCGCGCCAGTCCTCGCCCCAATTCTGAAAGCGCTCCAGGCGTTTGCCCAGGCCCTCAAACTCATCCAGCAGTAAGATCAGGCGGCGTCCCTGCTCGCGCAGCGCCAGCAGCCCGTCTTCGACCGCGTAAGGGTCTTCGCTTTCGTCCCGTTTCCAGGGGGATTGACCGGTCTGCCGTTCGATGGAGCGGCGCAGCCCCTCCAGGATGCCGGCCGGGCTGTGGCAGCGCGCGTCCTGAAAATCCAGCAAGACGATCAGCGGGCGCTGGCCGGTGGCGAAGAACAGATCGGGGCGCGCCTGGATGTAATGCAGCAGGGAGGTTTTGCCGCTGCGCCGGCAGCCGACGACGTTAACGCACTGGGCGCTGATGGCGCCGATCCGGTTGCGCAGCTCGATGATTTGGGCGGCGCGTCCGTAAAACCGTTCAGGCGGCACCGGCGGCCCCCATTCAAAGGGGTTGACCGCTGGCTCGGCGGGGGGCCCGGCTGGCGGCTGATTTGCCGCCTCCCACCTGGCCGGCGGGGTGCGCTGGACGGGCGTGAGCGGCGGCGGGGTCGCGGGCAACCCGACTGGCGATCCGGCTGGCGCAAGCGTGGGCGGCTGCCCCGCCTTAAGTTCCTCCCCGGCCTGGCGGGCGGCCGTGTCCAGCGCCTCCAGCAGCTCGCTGCCGGTGGGGAAGCGTTGGCTGCGTTCTTTTGCCATGGCGATTTCGATCACCCGGTCGAAGCTGTAGGGGAGATCGGGGCGCGCCTCGCGCAGGCTGGGGATTGGGTCGGTGATGTGCTTCATAACCACTCCGATCGGCGTGGAGGCCTGGTAGGGCTGTCTGCCGGAGAGCATTTGAAACACGATCACCCCCAGGGCATAAATATCGGTGCGCCCGTCAATATCCGCCTCGCCGCGCCCTTGTTCGGGACTCATGTAGGCCGGCGTGCCGATGATCGCGCCGCTGCTGCGCGAGGTGTCTACCTGCGCCAGGCGGGCGATGCCAAAATCGGAAAGATAGGCCTCGCCATATTGGTCGAACAGCACATTGGCCGGCTTCAGGTCGCGGTGGACAATAGCGTGGGCGTGGACTTGATCGAGCGCCGCGGCGATGCGCTCAGTGATGCGCCGCGTCTCCGCAAAGGGCAGCGCCCCCTGGATGAGCCGGTCAGCCAGCGACCCGCCTGGCATGAAGCGCATCACCAGGTAGGGCTGCCCGTCCTCCTCGGCGAAATCGTAGACCGGCGTGATCGCCGGGTGTTCAATGGCGGCGATCATTTGCGCCTCGCGTTCGAAGCGGGCGCGTGCTGCGGCGTCGCTGAGGGATTGGTGCGGCAGTACCTTGATCGCCACATCCCGTTTGAATCGCCCATCGTAAGCGCGATAGACCACCGCCATCCCCCCACGGCCCAATTCAGCTTTGATTTCGTAACGGCCAAACTTGAGTGGGGTCATAGCTATCCCTCAAAACAGGAAAATCGAAACCACCGCTCCGCCGGCCCCCAGCAGCCCGAAGATCCAGAAGATGAGATTGAAGCAATCCGAATAACTGTAGAAATTGCGCCAGAAAAGGAGCGACTTCTTGGAACGCCGCCGCTTGACCTCTTCCTCATCGCGCAGAAACAAACTGATCAGCGCCTGGTCGCCGGCCTTTTCCTGTTTCGCAATCCGCTGCTCGATGCTTTTCAGCGCCGTTTCCGCCCGCTGCACCAGCATCTTATTGCGCCGGTCCAATTGGTAAAAGATGAAGGAGAGAATCACCAAAAGCAGACTCGCGATCAGTGTCATCAACCCCTGGCTGCTGGGCAACTGGAAGACCGTACCCAGGCCAGCGACCACCGCCAACGCCAGCGTAATGTAGAAATTGAAGGTCGTGATGCGCTGCGACGAGTGCAGCGTAAAATAATCCCACGCATATTGGCGGTCGCGTGCATAGTCAGCGTTGGTTTCATCCGGCATATAGACCTCCTGTCCTCTACAATGGATCAGACAATTTCTTTAAGTCTATCTGAAAGCGCCCAAAGAGCTGGTGCGATCGAATTTGAAACTTTAAGGAGCAGTGGCACGCGACGCACAACCAGATCTCGATCTGGGAGCCAGTTCGTTACGCCAATGCCCTGTGCCTTTTCGGCAA
>CAIQJJ010000357.1 GCA_903872065.1 uncultured Anaerolineales bacterium
CCCATAGCGATGGAGTGATTTGGGATTTTGATGGGTGCCTCGATAGACGTCTAATGAAAGCCACACCCCTACCTCCGCATCATAATACCGCGCGAAGAAGTGGTACAGCCCCGTCTCCTCATCCAGTTCCTGGCCGGTGTAGGAATAGCGATTCACCTGCGCGCAGGTCTTGAGCGGGAGGCCGTACTCGTCGAATTGATATTTGCACGCTTCCAGGCCGGACTCATCGGTCAGTGTGACCACGCTGCCCAGGCCATCGTAGTGATACCAGTAGCTCTTCGTCTCGCCGGCCTGTGTGCGTTCCAGCAGCGCCATGCGGCCATTGGCGTAGGTATAGTGCGCGGTCACGTCCGGGAGGGTCGGCCCGCTCTGGTAGGACTCGTATTCCACGACTGGATCCAGCCCGTCGAAGAGGTACTCGCGGCGCAGGAAATCGGACTCGGTCAGCACCCCCGTCGCCTGGATGGCGGTCTCCACCCATTTCTCGATGCGCCGGCCGTAGCCGTCGTAGGTGTAATGGGCGCTCAATGTCGGGCTGATGCCCTGCGTCACGCTGACGCCAATTGTCGTCGTAATTCCGCCGGCGTCTGAGAGGACCTGGGTGTAGGTGGTTTGCTGCGTGTAGTGAATGGTCGTCTCGACGTCCGTCAGGCGATTCTCATAGTCCCAGGTGTAGGTTGTGACGACCGTCCCGGTAACCTCCCACCCCAGGGTCAGGCTGACATATTGGGTGGCGGTCAGCGGCTCGCTCTTCTGGATGCGGCTGCCGTTGTCGTCATAAATGAAACTTGTCGCCCCGGCGCTCAACATCGAGTTGAGATCGTTGTAAATGTAAGCGGTGTCTTCGGGAGCGGCCGGCTTCTCGACTGCTTCGGGCATGCCGTGTTTGCGCGTGCGGTTGCCCACCGGGTCGTAGACATACTCCATGTTCTGGCCGATGTCGGTGCGGGCGGCGGTCAGGCGGTAGAGGTCATCGTAGGCGTAGTCGCGCGTCACAGTTTGCGCGCCGCGCTGTTCAACGGTCTGCGTGCGATTGCCCACCGTGTCCAGCGTGTAGGCGTAGGCGGCCAGCGTCACACCGCCCGCGCCCTGGTTGCTCAGGCTCGTCAGGCGGCCGGCGGCGTCATAAGTATAGTTGGTCTGCGTGTTGTTTGGGTTGACCTGTTGAGTAATGTAGCCCAGGGCATCGTAGCTCCAGGTGATGGCGCGCGCCTGGGCGTCGGTCAGCGTTTGCAGGCGGTCGGCTGCGTCATACGCCAGTTCCACGCGGCGGTTGTCGGGATAGATCATCGCCGTGCGGTTGCCGACGGCGTCGTACTCCCATTGCAGCGTCCGGCCGCGGTAGTCCGTGGCGCTCAGGCGGCGGTTGAGCTTGTCGTAGGTATACGTCCAATCGCCACTGCCGTCGTGCATGGCAACCTCGTTACCGTTGGCGTCGTACTCAAAACTGACATCCGCCATGCCGCTCGATCCCTCGCCGTAATGGGTGCGGATCAATTGATCGGCTTTGTCGTATTCATAATAAGTGGCCTGGAATTTGCCATCCACGCGGCGGATCAGATTGCCGCGCGCGTCGTAAGCATATTCCCAGACCTTGTTCAGCGGGTTGGTCTCCAGCTTGAGTTGGTTGAGGAAGTTGAACTCAAAGTGGGTGGCGATGCCGTTGGTATCTGTGATCACCGTGCGGTTGCCGACGATGTCATAGCCGTATTCCGTTTTGCCCTCCAGGGCGTCGGTCACACTCGTCAGCCAGCCGAGCGGATTATAGGCATAGTGGGTGGTCTTGCCGTTGGCGTCCGTCGTCGCCGTCATGCGGCGCAGCTTGTCATACTCGTAGCGGGTGCGGTTGCCCAATGGATCGGATTGCTCGGTCAGCAAGTTGAGCTCATTGTAGACCGAGGCGCTGCTGCGACCCAGGGCGTCAATGGTCTCGGTCTGATTGCCGGCCAGGTCGTAACGATATTCGGTGGTCTGTCCTAGCGGGTCTACCAGGTAGCGCAGTTGGCTGACGGCATCATAACGATATTCAGTGGTGTGACCGTTGGCGTCGGTGTAGAAGCGCAGCGAGCCTTCCTCGTCATACTGCGAGGTAGAAATTCCACCCAGGGGATCGACCTGCGTGATCGCCCAGCCGTTCAGGTTGTAGCGCGTCTCGCTGGTATAGCCCATGGGGTCGGTAATGAAGCGCGGGTTGCCCAGGCCATCATACTGCGTGGTGGTCACGCGTCCCAATGGGTCAGTGACCTTCACCGGGCGGTTCTGTCCATCGTACTCGAACAAGGTCGTGCTGCCATCCGCCTGCACGCCATCCGATGGGATGCCGGCGGTCAGGCGGGTGCGGTTGTGCACCTTATCGAAGCCAAAGGTCATCTGGTTGGCAAGCGGATCGATCACTTCGATCCTATTGCCGACCGAGTCATAAGCCAGCGTCGTCACGGCGCGGCGGGGATCGAAGACCCGGATGATCTGGTCGAGAGGATCGTAGCAGTATTCGGTCACGCCGCCAATGGCGTCTTGCACGAACTTGCGCCGGTTGGTCGCATCATAGACAAAATTGGTTTTCTGGCTCAGCGGGTCGCTCAGGGTCAGCAGGTTGCCGTTGGGATCATAGGCGTAATTGTATTCATCCAGGAACGGCGCCGGCTGGATCACCTTGACCATGCGGTAAAGCTTGTCATAATGGAACTGCGTCACCCGGCCGAGCGGGTCTTTGGCCGTCAGGCGGTGATTCATCTTGTCATACGTGAATTCCTGCACGCGTCCGAGCGGGTCTTTTTGCCAGGTGGGGTTCAGGTTATCGTCATATTTGAACTCGGAAACGCCGCCGCGCCGATCGGTTTGCTTGACCAGCATGTTGTTGCCGTCGTATTCATAAGTGGTCACTTTGCCCAGCGGGTCGATCATCTTCTTCAAATTGCCGTTGCCATCGTACTCGAAGCGTGTGAGGCGCGTTTCAGAACAACTGGGCGGGTTGATGCACTCCGTGCGGCTCAGTTCGTGGCCGGAGGCGTCAAACGTCGAGGTCGTCCAAAAGCCGGTGGATTCGTACAAGGTCTTGACGCGGTTGCCCTTGTCATCATATTCAAAGCGGCTGACGCGGCCCTCAGCGTCTTTTAGCCAGGTCATTTGCCCCTTGGCGTCATACTGCGCCTCGGTGAGCGCCCCGTTCGGTTCGGTGATCTTAACCGGGCTGCCCTTGTCATCGTACTCGTATGTCCAGGTATAGCCCAGGGCGTCGGTCATCTGGATGGGATTGTTCTGTTCGTTGTAAACCCAGGTGGTCACATCCTGATCATACAGCGACCACTGATCGATGGGGTCGGTGCGGGTCAACATGTTGCCGCGCGCATCGTAGGTATAGCGCCAGGTATTGCCGCGCTTATCGGTCATGGCGGTCATGTTGTCATTGTCATCGTACTCGTATTTGGTGCTTTGCCCCAGGGCGTCAATTTCTTCGATGACACGGTATTTGCTGTCGAAGAGATAAGTGGTTTGGTTGCCCTCGTTGTCGGTGAAGACCGCTCGCATTTGCTCAAGCTGATAGTCCCACGTACCTTGATCTTTGTTGCCGTTTTTCTGCTGGCTGACGCGCCCATCGGGGGTGTAGGCGTTTTCAAGGTAGCTGATGCCCTGCGGGTCAGTGACGCGGCTCAAATAGCCGTTGCTGGGATCGTAATCATAGTTGGTGCTGCCGCCGTTGGCGTTGGTCATTTGCAGCAGTTGATCGGCGCTTTCCGGCGCAAGGGGGCCGCGTAAATTGGCCAGGTAAGCGGTGCGCGCCAGGCTGACCACGCCGTAGCTGTATTCGACTTTTCGCCCCGACGGATCGGCCACGCCCAAGATGTGCCCGGCCGAGTCGGTGTCAATCTCGAAGCGCTGCCCGGCTGCATCTTCAATCCAATCCAGGCGGCTCCAAGCATAATGCAGGGTGATCTGATTGCCCTGGCGGTCGCGGATATTGCGCAGCTTCCCGCCTGTATCCAGGCTGCCGGCGGCGTCGAAGAAAAAGCTGAGTTGGTCGGGCGTCGTCGCCACAAATCCGCCGCTGACCACTTCCAGGCGGTCGAAGACGCCGCTTTCCGCCTGGTAGCCAGCGTCGCCGGGTGTAAACTCAGCCTGGTGTCCGTCCGCGTACTGTAAACGGATCACTCCATCCGCCAGGAAATCCAGGTGCATGTCCCACAGCGATGACCAGTGTTTGCCGAACAACCCGCTTTCGTTCAAGGTGTTGTTGTAGTAGCGGGTGAAATCCATGTTCAGGCCAGGGCCAGGCGTGAATAGATCGCGCGACCAGGTAAATTGATTGCCCGTGACCGGGTTGACGCCCTGCGAGGTGTAGCGCGTCCAAACATTGACCCCGTTTGTGCGCTGCAGACGCTTGTCTGGAAAAGTCCCATCAAATGGAGGACACTGCGTCTGGTTCAGGCGTTCGATGATTCCGTTGTAAATTCCGCCGGCGATATAGTCCAGGTGGGGGTCAATGATCAGATCGCGGTCGTAATAGGAATCCAGGAAGGCTGTTTCGATTTGCGCGTAAAGCACGCCTGAGACGTGCGTTGGCACATATACCCCACCGCGCCAGACGGCCGCATTTTCGACCCCCCGACCGGCGGGCAGCTTGGTGGTATCTGAAATGGTCTCCACAAATAACTGCGCCAGGGCGACGTCTTCAGGTTTGCTGAAGTCGGCCAGTCCCATTGGGCCGCCTCGGAAGTTTTGCATGGCGTGGGTAGCGATGTTTGTCCCGATGGTGACAGCCAGATCAGGCTGCACCTGGGTAATGTACGCGGCGCGATCTTCATTGCTCACACTGCTGTCGTCCTGGCGGGTCATTTCTACCTGCACTCCGCAGGCTTGCAGCGCATCCCGCAGCGCTAAGGCAACATCCAGGTTGACCATTTTTTCTTCGCTGGCGTAGGTTTGCGGCGAAGTAACTGTTCCACCAGGATCAAAGCCGCCATGCGCCGGGTCAATCACGACCAGGGCGGTGTCCGTCACCACCTCGCCCGGCGCGAATAGGGCAAATTCCGTCAGGTGATCGGTAGGTACATTCACCGCGTTGGCTTGCGCGTCCACGCGGGTTAACATTGGCGTCCAATTGCCGTATGAATCCAGGTAGTGCAGGCTCAAGCGGGTTTCATCCAGTCCCTGGAGATCAGCGTCATCATATTGGATGGTGAAGGTGACGCGCGGCGTAACAGTGTAATCCTCTATGCCGTCCACAGTCTGGCTTGTCACAACCGGCAGGAGCGTCTTAATCGCCTGCCCATTGGCCCCGGTTAACGATAGGGCAAATGGTTTACCCACCAGGGTCTTTCCGCTGAACGAGGTTTTGGCAAGCGTCCGGTATGAAGCCGTTGCATCCTCGCTGATGGCCCCGGCTGAAAACTCGGCGCGGAAGCTTTTATCGGCTGATTCCAACACGCCGCCCGCGGCTGGCGAGATCGGCGCAGTCACTCCCAGGTCGGTTGGCTGCGCCGCGTTGGCGACCATTGGCAAGAAGACGCGACGCGGCAGATCGGCCTGCTCATTTTGGGCAAGGGCGTCTGGTTGTTCTGTTTGGTTGGAAGATGGGGGTATTCCTGCTGCTACTGCCACACCCACCGGTTGAAGCAGGAAAGTCAATACCATAATTATGGAAACAAAATGATAAAAACGACGTACAACAGGCGACATAGAAAACCTCCGTTGGAGCAATGAAATATCAACTTCACCGCGACGGGGTTGAAAAAGAAAGCCGAGTCTTCAAATCGAAAACGATTGCGTGCCCCGCCGCACAACATAAACTCTTTCAATCATAGCATAACTTTGCATTAAAGTCCCTTAACAAAAATGATAGGCGCTTGCTTGGTTCGCGCAATAATTTTTGAAGGGCATAAGGGCCTATTTCCTGGTTGTCAAATTCGCAAAAGCCGCTATAATTTCTCTATACAAAACCTTACCTATCTCTAAGGAGTAGAAGATCATGCGTCAGAAAGTATTCACTCTTCTCGTTGGTCTCATTCTGGCCAGTATGCTGCTGACTGGCTGCGGCGTGAACAAACCCAACCGTCCCATTGTAATCATTGCCTCTGATCAGCCCGGCCCGGCAGATCCGGCCGAAAACTGGACCTTTGGCGGGGCCGCCTATTTGCCTCTGGTCTATGAATCCCTTTACCGTTTCAAGGGCGAGAAGTCGCCCAGTCTTGAGCTTGGGTTGGCGGCGGATTTTCCCAAAGTGAGCGCGGATGGTCTTGTTTACACGATCTCTCTCAAGCCCAATCTGACCTTCCATGATGGTTCAATGCTTAACGCAGATGCGGTGCTGTATAGTTACGAACGCATCAAGGCGCTCAATAAAGGCGCCAATGGGATTACCGCCGATTGGATCGCCTCGATGCAAAAAGTGAACGATACCGCGGTCAGCTTTACGCTCAAGGCGCCCTTTGCAGATTTTCCCACCACGCTGGGCAGTGTTTGGGGCAACTACATTGTTAATCCTAAAGTTTGTAAAGAACACGAAACCGATGGCGACTGGGGCTATGCCTGGCTGCTCGATCACGACGCCGGTTCTGGTCCTTATGCGATGACCAGTTTCGATCACGCTTCCAACACAATCACGTTGGAGCGCTACCAGGAATATTGGGGAAAATGGAAGAATGCCCAGGCTCCCGATAAAGCCGTTATCCGCTGGCTGTCGGATTCATCGCAAGCGCGCTTGATGCTCGAAAATGGCGACGCAGACATTGTGGTGAATATGCCCACCACCGACTATGCCGCGATGCAAGGGAAGGCTGGTTTTGTTAATTACAAAGCTCCCAGCATTATGCAGTATTACCTGGCGATGAACGGTTCTGACAAGCCGCTGGACGATGTACGCGTGCGCCAGGCGCTCCAGTACTCGTTTAACACTGACAAAGTGATCAGTGATATCTTTGGCGGCAACCTGAACAAAATGACCTCCGCCATTGGGCCTGGATACACCAATATTTATAATGCTGCGCTGAAGTACACCTATGATCTCGACAAAGCCAAAGCGCTGCTGGCCGAAGCCGGCTATGCGGATGGCCTTGAAGTCACTGTGAATGTGATGGGCTTTTGGCCGAATGACAAAGCGGTATTGGAGTTCTGGCAGGCTGACCTGGCGAAGATCGGCGTCAGACTGATTATCCAGGAGATTGACGGCGGTACCTGGGGCGACGCCTGGTGGAACTGCACCGCGACGACCGCCCGCAACATCGGCCAGATGTCGGCGATGGCGGTGGGGGCGGATTATCCGAGCGCCTGGGAACTGCTGGCGCAGGTTTACCCTGTCCCGCGGCTTGGCGGCGGGAAGTGCAGCGTGGTCTATCTTGACAACCCGGCGATCAATGAAGCCTTTAAGAAACTTGAGACGACTACCAACACCGCTGAACGCAAGGCGATTTTTGATGGTTTGCTGGATACGATCGCCCAGGACGCGGCGACGATCTGGGTTGGCCAGGGGATGGACCTGGTTACCCGTCGGGATGTGGTTAAGGGTTACTCCTATTCATTTGCCATGGGTGGGAACTACGTTCCTCTAACCGAAATCTCGCTCTCGAAATAGATGCTTTCTTCCACCCAGTCCTCTCTTTGGGAGAGGCCTGGGTGGTCTGCTTATGCGCACCTTTCTGCTTCGCCGCCTGTTTAGCATGGTTTTTGTGTGGGTTGGCGTGACATTGCTCACGTTTTTCATCGCCAATGTCATTCCAGCCGATCCGGTTGCCATGCGCCTGGGGCCAAAAGCCAGCCCCGAGGCGGTGGAGCTGCTGCGTCATCAGTTGGGGTTGGATCGGCCTCTGCCTGAGCAGTACTTGAATTACCTGGCTGGCCTGCTGCGCGGCGATTTAGGGCAATCCATCTGGTCGGGGCGTCCGATTGTGTCTGACCTGGGTGATTATCTGCCCGGCAGTTTGGAATTGGCGTTCTCGGCGTTGCTGCTTTCGATTCTCCTGGGCATCCCCCTGGGGCTGTGGGCTGGTACCAACCCGGGCGGCCCCCCGGAGCGCATCATTCAATGGCTTTCGGCGATTGGCCTGGCAATGCCGCTCTTCTGGTTTGGCATGCTCTTGCAGCTTTTGTTTTATCGCCAGTTGGGTTGGCTGCCCCTGGAGAGCCGCATTGACCTGATCTATGCGGCGCCTCAGCATATCACCGGCTTTTACCTGTTGGACAGCTTATTGACCCTTAATTTCAGGCTCTTCGGCGATAGTTTGCTTCATCTTATTTTGCCGGCGTTTACCCTGAGTTTGCCGGCGGCCGGGGCAGTGGCGCGTATGATGCGCGCGGCTACGCTGGAGGTGCTGGATCAAGAATATATCCGCACGGCGCGCGCCTATGGTGTGCGCCCACGGCTGCTGGTCTGGCGGCATGTGTTCCGCAACGCCCTGCTGCCGGTGGTCACGCTGCTCGGCAATATCTTCAACGCCTTGATCGCCGGTGTTTTTGTGGTTGAGGTCATTTTCGACTGGCCCGGCCTGGGATGGTATGCCACCAAAGTCATCCGCGCCCTCGATTATGGCGCAATTGTCAGCGTGACTTTGATCATTGCTGTCCTGTGTACAACCGTCAACCTCCTGGTGGATCTTCTGTATCAGAAGTTAGATCCCCGCATCCATCTTACGTAACCCGCTATGACCTCTTCTCGCCGCCAGCCTCTCTTTTTGCTTGTCCTGCCCTGGGCCGGCGCGGCGATCGTGCTGCTGGCGGCGGTTTTGGGCGCTTTTGTAACCCCTTATGATCCGCTGGCGGTCAACCTTGATCTTAAATTTCAGCCTCCTAACGCGGTTCATTGGATGGGGACGGATTACCTCGGGCGGGATGTGTTGAGCCGGGTGATCGCCGGCGCGCACCTTGCCTTGCGCAGCGCGGCGCTGATCCTGGTTTCTTCGGCAGTGTTGGGCATCGTGATCGGGCTGATCTCCGGTTACTATGGCGGCGTGGTGGATGAGATTTTTATGCGGGTGACGGATATCTTCATCGCCTTCCCAGGCCTGATCCTGGCGATGGCAATCGCCGCCGCGCTGGGTCCGAACCTGGATAATGCGATGCTGGCGATTGCGGCGGTCTGGTGGCCGCCGTACGCGCGGCTGATCCGCGCCCAGGTGCTGACCACCCGCGAACGGGATTACATCACCGCCGCGCGCGGTCTCGGCGCTAATGACCTGCGGATTCTCTTTTTGCATATTCTTCCCAACGTGATCCCACCGTTTGTGGTGCAGATCGCCTCGGATGTCGGCCCGGCGCTCGTGACCACCTCCAGCCTCAGCTTCATCGGCATGGGCGCGCAGCCTCCCACGCCTGAGTGGGGCAGCATGGTCAGCGATGGCCGCCAATATCTGCTGGACTCCTGGTGGATGTCCACTTTCCCCGGCGCGGCCATCTTTGTCACCGTTCTCGTCTTCAACGCGGTCAGCGAAAGCCTGCGCCGCGCTTTAGAGCTTAAGCGCTGATTTTCACACTTACTTGGCCAGGGGAATTTAACGCTGCTCCATTGCCCCAGGGTATTCCTCTTTGCGCCCATCCACATAAAACGCCACCCACTGCGCCAGGCGCTTACCCAGGCGGTGACAGGCAGCCAGTTCCGCGTCGGCGCGCGGCTCGCCGGCCACCACCGCCCCGTAGTGCAAGGTGAATTTCTTGCCCACATAATCTGGCACGCCAAACACCAAAAAGCCGTAATTCATCAAGGCGATCATCAGCGACAGGCAGGCTAGTTCACTGCCTCCGCCCCACCCGCCGGAGGACGAAAAGACGCAGGCGATTTTCCCATCCCCATGCCCCCAAATGACATCCACGATGCTGTCCCAAAACGCCTTCATTTTGGTGGACATCAAACCCAAATGGGTTGGCGATCCCACCGCCAGGCCGTCGGCCCACAGGACATCCTGTCCGCTGGCTTCGTCCACCGACTTTATGCGTATCTCATGGCCTTGGATTTTCGCCGCCCCCTCTGCCACCAGGTGCGCCATCTTTTTGGTGTAGCCGCCCTGGCTGTCATATAAAACCAAAATCTTACCCATGCCTTGCCTCCTTAACGGTTGCGGCCTGACCAGAAGACGCCCGCTCCCAGCCAGGCAATCACCCCTGCCAACAAAAACATCCAACTGGCGCCGATGGCGTCGAACAGCCAGCCGATCAGCGGCGCGCCGAAAACACTGGCAATATTGTAAAAAGTCGCCAGCATGCTTTGCCCGGTGGCGCGCAGTTCCTCCGGGGCGATTTCGCTGACGTAGTTGACGCCGCCTAGCCAGTAAAAGCCGAAGGATATACCGTGCATCAATCCGATCCCCAAGGCCCATTCCGGCGCTGGCATTAAGCCGTACAAGATCATCCGCAGGCCGTAGAAAAAGAAGCCCAATGTCACCATCTTTTTCGCGCCCAGGCGGTAGAGCAGGCGCGAACCGAGCAGCATCACCGGCAGTTCAGAAAGCGCCCCCATGCTCCAGGCGGTCCCAACCAGCCCGTCGCTGCCTCCCATTTGTTTCATAGCGATTCCCAAAAAATTGACCCAGCTGTTGTTGGCCAGCATGACCAGGATCAGCGACGCCGCCAGTACAAGCCAGGCTTTTTGCTTGAGCATTTGGGCAAACCCTTTGAAGACCGCCTGCCGGATGCGCGCTTGCATGGGCGGCAGCCCTATCACGGTCACAGTAAACAAGCCCAGGCAGATCGAGTAGCCCCAAAAGATGGCGTTGACGCCAGTCCGTTCCAGGATAAAGCCATTGAGCGGACTGGTCGCCAGGAACCCGATCGTGCCCCAAATGCGCTGTTCGCTGTAGCGGTCGCGATGCTCACCGAGCAGCAGAAGATTATAACTGTCTACCAATGGGATGATCGCGGAACCGAACAAATTGTAAATCGTCATTAAGAGCAAAATGCTCCCAAAGCTTTTGACCGCCGACAGGCCCATCACCGCGAACATCGCCCCCAGGGTGACAATCCCCAACAAGAGCCGCATCCGTCCCAGGCGGTCGGCCATCATCCCCCAAATTGGCCCGCTGAAAATGGCTACCAGAGGCCCCAACGTATTGATCAAACCGATCTGCGTCCCGCTTAAGCCGATCTCGCGGAAGTGGATGTTGAGGAAGGGAAGCAGAATTCCCAGGCCAGCATAGACGAAGAAGTATAAAGCCTTGCCAACGAAAAGGGAGCGCGAATGGGACATTGCCCGCCATGATAGCACGCCCTTTGAGGAAAAGCAAGTTACGAAACTCCTCAGAATTGGGATGTTTTTTAAGCCAGATTGTGATAAAACTATAGAAATTCTAGGAAGAGAGACTCTGTTATGCCTGATACCCGTCCTAATATCCTCTTCATTTTTACCGATCAGCAGCGCGCGGATGCGATCGGCGCGCTGAATCCTGTCATCCGCACCCCCGTCCTCGACCGCCTGGCGGCTGAGGGAACATTGTTCACCAACGCTTATACCCCCGCGCCGGTGTGCGTCGCGGCGCGCTGTTCGTTGATCTTCGGCCAATACCCGCATAACACCGGCTGCTTTGATAACGCATTTCCCATGCCTGAGGTCACGCCGCAGCGCCCCACCTTCATGTCGGCCCTGGCGCAGGCCGGTTATCAGACGCACGGGATTGGCAAGATGCACTTCACGCCCGACCCTTATGCGCTGCGCGGCTTTCAGCATCGCGAGCGCTGCGAAGAACTGGCCAACCCGCGCGAGGATGATTACTGCGCCTGGCTGCACTCCCAGGGTTTTGATTACATCTATGATACCAACGGGGCGCGCAGTGAGATGTATTACATTCCCCAGGTCGCCCAGTGGCCGGCCTGGGCGGATAGCAGCTCGTGGGTGGCAGAGCAGGCGGTTCATTTCATCCAGCACCGCCCGCGCAAAACCCCCGACGCCGTCCCGTTCCTTTTGTGGGCCAGCTTCATAGACCCCCATCCGCCCTTTGCGCCGCCCGTCCCCTGGAACAAGCTGTATCGCGGCCCGGATATGCCGCTGCCCAAGCGCCCGCCGG
>CAIQJJ010000358.1 GCA_903872065.1 uncultured Anaerolineales bacterium
ATGGATGTATAATAACATTGTCTCCACAATGATTGCGCGCACAATGTTATTACACAAAGGACAACCATGAAATTCACCGGTCGCCAACGCGAATTATCTGGTAGACCTGCTTGAATTAGAGTCCACCCTGGCATCTATTGAACAAAACGGGGAATTGCAGTTGAAAACTGCGCCTGTTTGATGTATGATTGGGCCCAATGGACGATCCAGAAAGGAGCAATTTCATGAACAACGTGCCGGGCATCCGTCCCTTTATCTTGAGTATCTTGAAACGCAGCGCGATCATCGAACTGGTGATCTTGCTGGTCGTGGCGGTCATCGGCTATTTCAACGGCTGGTTGAACGGCGGCGTCAACTTCACCGAATTTGGCAATGTCTTGTTCTTCGTCGGCATCTTCGAGTTTATCATCGGCGGCTTTATGGTAGGCGGAGCGCGCCAGATGCCGGTCGCCAGCGGAGCCTTTATTGGCTTGCAGAGCATCACGACCGAATCCGACGGCAATCCCGAAGCCAAAGCGCGCTTGTTGGGTTTTGTCGGCTTCCTCAAAGCCTACACCGTCACCCTGGCTTTTATGGTCGCCGGGGTCGTGACGCTGGTGCTGGGCGCACTGCTGCAAAGCATTGCCTTCCAATAAACCATAAAAACTGGATGAGTTTACCTTTCCGTAAGGTCGTTTTGCCGCTTTTCGTGGTAAGATCACCTTAATGGAGCAATGAAATGACGACTTACGAGGATCGCATCACGATTGTGGAGGGGCCGCCGCCGACCTTTGAACCGGTCGGTGATGCATGGGCGCTTGGGCTGAGTGAGAGCCCAAATATGTCGAAGCTGGCCATCACCCGCCTGCGCACCTTTAACGGAAACGCCCTGGTTGAGCGCTGCCAGCGCGCCTGGCGGCAGAAGCTGCCCATCTTTTTGGAATACCGCCAGTCGGATGGGCTGCGCAACCAGGCGCCGATTGTGGCCGCGCGCAACGTTGAGACCCAGGAGGGGCATGTGCTGCTTCTTTGGGTGCGCATGGTCGAAGAGGTTGAACTGGAAGTTGGTTACGAGGACGATTCCCCCGAAGAATAAGCGCCCCTGGCGCTGCAACAAAAAGACACCCGGCGCTAAACCGGGTGTCTTTGTTATTGCGGCGCGTTCAAGGCTTTTCCAGGCCGTGCGCTTCCAGCAAGGCGGCGTTGTTCATGAGATCAAGGGTTGGGCCATCCGCCACCGTGCGTCCGTCATCCATAATGATCATGCGCGGGAACAATTCGCGCACCATGAGCATATCGTGGCTTGAGACCAGCATCGTGATCGGCAGTTCGTCCAACAGGCGGATGAGCGAACGGCGGGCGCGCGGGTCCAGCCCGGCGGTCGGCTCGTCCAGCACCAGCACTTCCGGCTGCATCGAGAGGACGCTGGCGATGGCGATGCGCTTCTTTTCGCCCACGCTCAAGTGATGCGAAACGCGATGAATATAATCATCCATGCACACCGCCCGCAGCGCCGCCTCGACGCGGCTGTGCACCTCATGCGGCGTTAAACCCTGGTACAACGGCCCGAAGGCGACATCATCGAAGACCGTGGGGGAGAAAAGCTGATCGTCCGGGTTTTGGAAGACCAGCCCCACCTGGGCGCGCACCCGTCCCAGGGTCTTCGTTCCCACATCCAGGCCGCAGACGCGCACCCGCCCGCCCTGGCCGAGCAGGATGCCGTTCAGATGCAGGATCAAGGTGGATTTGCCGGCCCCGTTCGGCCCTACCAGGGCCACCTTTTCACAGGGTTCGATATGCAAAGAGACGCCGCGCAGCGCCTGGCGTCCGTCGGGATAGGTATAGGTAAGCTGATCGACTTCGATAGAATGGTGCATAAGAATTAAAGGGTTGAAAGCAAAAGAAAAGCGCCCAAGAGCAGCAGCCCAAACCACAAGATGAGCCAATCCTCCCGCTTCAGCGGCGGAGAGGGCAGGGCGCGAATATCGCCGTCATAGCCGCGCGCCATCATCGCCACGTAGATGCGGTCGCTGCGGTCAAAGGCGCGCAAGAACAGGTTGCCGGCCATGCCGCCCGCCACACGCGCCCGCCAGAGCAGATCACCGCCGGCCCGGCTGCCCTGGCTTTCGCCGCTGCGCGCCGCCCGCGCCCGCATCAAGCGCAGCGCCTCGTCCACCAGGACGAACAGG
>CAIQJJ010000359.1 GCA_903872065.1 uncultured Anaerolineales bacterium
CCCCAATAAAAAGCTTTGCTGGCCGAATATCATAACTCGAAATCCATGCCATCCCTTTTTCAAACAGCGTCATAACCGATGACATCCGGTCAGTGCAAAAAGCTGAATGCGGAATAATCATGCCTGAAATCCCCATCTTTGCACACAAAAATTTGTTTCGTTCAATTATAAAACCATACAGATTGCCACATTCCTCAGTTGAATATCCTCGAATAGAATATGGCCCTTTGATCTTGTTATACTCTACATACGGCGGATTGCCGATAATCACATTAAATCCGCCGCCCTTCATGATGTCATAAAACTCCACGCACCAATGAAAAGGCTTGTGACTGTTCAGCCACTTCTGGTAGTCTGCGGCTTTGCCCACATCCACACCGTACTGCCGCGTCAGCGCCAGGTTGAGTTCCGCGTCCAGGTCATGCAGGCGGTCGCGCAGCGCCTGCTTATCCACAGCCGTCACCGCCCCGCCGTACAAGGTCTGCTGCTCTTGAAACTGGCGAAAGACCATCGCCGCCAGTTCCGCCTTCTGCTCGATCTGGCGCAGTTGGGCCTGATCCGAGGCAAACATCATGCGCGCCTGATTGCCCTGGCTGGTCAGGGCGCGCTGCACATCGTCCAGCGTGGCAAAGCCCACCAGAGTGTTGCCGACGCGCACATTGAAGTCAATATCCGGCAGCGGCTCAATGTCCTGCGCCTGCTCAACCTGCGCCACCAATTTAAGGAACAGGCGCAGTTTGCAAACCTCCACCGCTTCTTCCATAATGTCCACCCCGTACAGGTTGTGCACCATAATGGATTTCAGAATGTAATAGCGCCGGTTGGGATGCTGCGCCACGCGCCCTAGCAGTTCACGAAAATCCTTCAGCTTTTCAGGGCGATGTTTTTCCTCCGACTGCTCCAGGTCATCCACAAAAGCTTGCATCCGTTCCAACAGCGCCTCGTAGAGCGGTTCCAGCACATTCAAGGCCGCGAACAAAAACGCGCCTGAGCCGACGGTGGGATCAAGCGTCTTAAGCCGGGCGAGCGCCTCCCGCCAGGCGCGCAGCGCCTCTGGCGTGGGACAGGATTCGATCACATCCTGGGCAAACTGGCGCACATCCAGGTTATCAGTGATCAGATCACTCACCTGCTGGATGTCGCCCCGCGCCAATTTCTGACACAGTTCCTGGCAGCGCTGGCGGCGGGCGGCAACTTCTCGCCAGGTTTCCGTGGGTAGAGCGTATTCCGCCGGCGCGGGCTTATTCCAACCGCCGCGCTGGGAAACATCGTTCAACCCGGCGGCGATCTCCGCCGGCAGTTCCAGGTCAACCCCATGCCGCACCGCCGCGTAAATGTAACGGTCGGGATCAGCCTGTAATAACTCTTGGGAATAACGACTGAAAGTATTTTGCCCGCCCAAAACCTGGGCGAGTAAATACGGCACGATCGTACTCTGGCTGATGTAGCCGGTAATATCCTCCTTGGTGTAATACGCCCCCATCTCTTTCTGATTGATATACTTCTCGAAGATATAACCCAACACATCCGGGTTGATCTCATTATCGGCGCGCAGCGGGCGTTCATCCAGGTGCCAGCGGTACTGGTCGAAAAAGTCGAACACCTGCTCGAAGGCCGCGTCGGGAACCTGGATCGCCTGTCCATACTGCTCTTCGATCTGATGCTTTTGGAAGATACCCCCGTTCAGATAGGGGACTTTTCCCAGGAGCGCATTGACCTCCGCCGAACGCAGCGCCTCTTTTTGGGCAAAGCCCTCAAAGAACAGTGGACACAGAAAACCGCGGTAGAACTGGTCTGGCGCAACAGATTGGCTGGCATTCAAACGGCTGCGCAAGTAGTCGGGGTCGTTGTCAAGGAAGCCCTTTTTCTGGATGAAATAAACGAACATGAGCCGGTTGAGGGTGACCGAGACATACCAGCGCTGCATGCCGGCGTCAGGGATGCCCTGCAAAAATTGCAGAAAGGCATTGTGTTCCGCTTTGAAGCGTTCAAAGAAACGTTTGGTCACGCGCTCCAGGTCAAAAGCCGCCCGCACGCGGCTGGTCACATCCACAATCGTCAACGCTTCTTCTTCCTCGAACTCAAAGGCGGCCAACTGCAAGCGCTGCAGCAAGGCTTCGCCGCTCTGACCGTGGTCATAATCAAACTCGCGCGTTGCAGCAGGTTTGCCGGCCTCATGCCGCACCCACTGCCATTTCTGGCGGCTGTGATCGGGATTGGTGTAGATCAGAAGATGTTCGTGAGCAAATTTGCGCGCCTGGATTTCGATTTTGCGGCGCGTTTCTGAATCGGGCAAGCGGCCATCCACAGGCGGGCAGAGGTAAACGCTGAAGCCGCGTTTTTGGGCGATCATCGGCAAGGTGAGAGTCTGATCGCCCAAAGGACTAGACAGGCTGCTGCCAGACGACTGATCCCAACCCAATGCTTCGATGAAGAGTTTGGCCAGGTCGAAGGAGTGTAAATATTGACGAGCGTGCGCAAGATCCATAAGTTCTCCAATCGTTTTTAACAACGGCTTCAGCCGTTCAGATCAATAACTTCTCGTAGTGACGGCTTTAGCCGTTCTCAGCGGCTCAAGCCACTACTACAGTCAATAACTTCTCGTAGTGACAGCTTCAGCCGTTCTCAGGCGGCTCAAGCCGCTACTACAGATCAATGACTTCTCGTAGTGACAGCTTCAGCCGTTCTCAGGCGGCTCAAGCCGCTACAACAGATCAATGAC
>CAIQJJ010000360.1 GCA_903872065.1 uncultured Anaerolineales bacterium
ATTGTCCCCTGGAGAATAGATCCCGCCGTATGCTTCGCCCCTACGGTAATTGCGGTAATTGCGGTAATTGCGGTAATTGCGGTGATTACGGCGATTGCGCAATTGCGACGATTACGGTGATTGCGGTGATTTCGTCATGCGTATGGACGGGGCGATCTTCGCCCTCGCCTCGAAACATTGTCCTCTGGATGGCATCCCGTTCACGCGGGACAGGGCGAAGCATACGGCATTAAGGTATTGTTCCCTGGACGAGAGGTCCTGCCGTATGCTTCTCCCCTACGATGATTACCGTGATTGCGATGATTACGGCGATTGTGGTGATTACGACAATTGCGGTGATTACGTCATGTGCGCGGACGGGCGATCTTCGCCCTCACCTCGAAACATTGTCCTTTGGACGAAATCCCGTTCCCGCGAGGCAGTGCGAAGCATACGGCATTAAGGTATTGTTCCCTGGACGAGAGATCCCGCCGTATGCTTCTCCCCTACGGCAATTGCGGCGATTACGGCGATTTCGTCATGCGTGTGGACGGGGCGAGGGGATGGACGCAGCGCCTTAAGCGATTTCCTGCAGACTGGTATATAGCTTTGGCCGCGCGTTCTGGCGGAGGCGAAACTTCGTCCCATGATTATGACCCGTCCGCGCGTCAAAATCTACCAACACATCCCCTTCAATCAAAGCTTCAAGAAAATTCTCAATCTTAAAACCTCGCAAAATCGAAACCCGGTTATAGTGGAAAAATTCCTGCCCATCTCGCTTTATCACGTCTGCCTGGACATAAAAGCAGTTAAGCAGCTTGACGCCCGCTTTGTGATATAGGTCATCAAATCCCCAATAAGGCTGAGGATTCAACTCTCCCAAACCAGCACGCTGCTTCACGGTTTCCAACCATTCTGCATGGCGCGCATCTACCTGGCTGGCATCAAACGAGACCAATACTTTTCTATCGTCTTGATCAACTTTTATTTTAAATCCTCGATCGCTTCTCGCCTGGCCGTGAATCGTCTGTCGAAAGCTCATCTCGTCAGCAGGATACTTTGTTCCAGCAAGCTCATGTTTCCAACCATATTTAAGCAGCAGCATTTTAGGCACGAACTTCAAACTGCGCGGGGACGGATCCATGTGGAAAAGCGTCGTCAGCGATGACGATTCAGATCGCTGGCATTTCAACTCCCACTCCGCCGCGTTTGGCATGGGCAAATTATTCTCTTCGATGCCCAGCAAGTCCTCAAGAGTGTTGCCGATACCGCCGATGTTTCCCGGCCTGGCGTTGGGGATCCAGCCCCGCAGCCTGATTTCCCGCAATACAGCGATCAATGATTCCCTGGTATAGATTTTCATCACTTCACCCAGGCCTCCAAAAATCGAGCAGATATTCAAAGGTGGTTCCCATTGTAATATAGTTGCTAGGCCAGCCAAAAATGCCCACCTTATTGACGATATTCGTCCGATCCCAAATGATCGTATTACGAAGTTCATAACCGCGTTTGCGCAGTTCACCAATCAACGAGACATGGATCGTGATCCGCTCGTTTTCCCACCACATATCAGGCACATTGATGACACAATGACCTTTCGGGCGAAGCAAGGGCAGCAGATTTGCATAGATCTCGCCCATCACTTGAGTATATTCGTCGAGCGGCATCGTCCCCAAATCTCTTGCATCCTGTGAATATTGTTCTACTTTATCCAATTGTTCGTTATCACGCTCGCGCCTGGATTTATTTTTCCGTTTGCGGTTCAACAAATTGGCGTAGGGCGGCGAAGTCCAGATCAAACCCAGCGAGTCCGGCTCTAAATAATTGGGGATATGCAATGCGTCGTCTTGAACGGCCACTTGCTGCGCCTGGTTAAACAAATTATTGCTGATAAGCCTCTGCGCGCACAATTCGATGTATTTTTCCTGGAGATCAAAACCGATGGCATTCCGGTTTAAATCCTGCGCAGCCAACAACGTTGTGCCGCTGCCAACAAACGGATCCAGCACCAATTCCCCTTCATGGGTAAAAAGGCTGATAATTTTTTTCGCCAGGGAGATTGGGAAGGTCGCTGGGTGCAAGTTTTTATTCCGAATATCGCGGCTTTCATAAGTAAACTGCCATACACCAATCTGACTCTTCAGCCACTCTTTGGCAGTCAGGCAGTTCAGCTTATTTGGAGTACACGCGCAGCTTCGTTGAAAACCGATCACCGATTTTGCGCGGTAATACTCAGCGCCTTCTTTGATCATCCGAGGCAGTGCAGTGGCAGGGCTTACAGGTTCAGTGGTCATCTTATCATTTTCTCCGGCTATGATTTTACCCCAGACCGGGGCGTCGCGAAAAAACCGCATATTGTCATTTTATTGTAGAGGCTTTATACTGTTACTCACATCCTGTGAATGACGCATTTTCCTCCAACACTCCATGACCTCCTCTCCCTCAACCCCCAATTTCATCTTCCTGCTCACCGATACGCAGGGCGCAAACATGGTCGGCGCGTATGGACGCCCCGAGCTGCACACGCCCAACCTCGACCGCCTGGCGCAAAACGGCGTGCTGTTCGAGCGCGCCTACACCACCTGCCCTCTCTGTACGCCGGCGCGGGCGGCGCTCTTCACCGGCATTTACGCCCACACTTCCGGCCCCTGGACGAACAATTTGCCGCTGGGCAGCAATATCCACACGATGGGCGAGTTGTTCCAGGCCGGCGGCTATCATACCGCCTATATCGGCAAGTGGCATCTCGACGGGCATGATTATTTCGGTACGGGGGTCTGCCCGCCCGGCTGGGACGCGGCGTACTGGTACGACGGGGCCAATTACCTGGCGGAATTGAGCGCTGAGGAGATCGCTTTGTGGCGCGGCGGGCTCAACTCGCTGCAAGCGCTGCAGCAGCGCCAGGTTCAGGCGGAGTTCACCTGGGCGCATCGCGTCTCGGATCGGGCGGTGGATTTCTTGCAGCGGCAGGCGGGGAGCGGCCAGCCTTTCTTGCTAACGGCTTCTTATGACGAGCCGCACCATCCTTACACCTGCCCGCCGGCCTACGCCGAGCGCTTCGCTGAGTACCGCTACCCAATCGGGCCGGCGGCCTTCGATACGCTGGAGCAGAAGCCCGCCCATCAGCGTGAGTGGGCGGCATCGGCCAGGGTGCAGACATCGGATGGGTGCTTCAGCCACCCGCTGTACTTCGGCTGCAACAGCTTTGTGGACGCCGAGATCGGGCGGGTGATTGACGCCGCTCACCGCTATGCCCCCGACAACACCTGGATCATCTTCACCTCGGATCACGGCGACCTGCTTGGAGCGCACCGCTTGAGCGGCAAAGGGCCGGTCATGTACGAGGAGATCACCCACATCCCCTTAATCATCGAAGCGCCCAATGGAGAGGGGGAGGGGGCGGCGCGGCGCTGGGGCCAGGCGCGGCGCTGCCGCTCGCTGGTCAGCCATGTGGATTTGCTGCCCTCGATGCTGCAACTGGCCGGCCTGCCGGCGCAGCCGATCCTGGAGGGGCAGAGCATCCTGCCGCTGCTGGAGGGCGGTGAAGAAGCGGAACGGGCGGCGGTGATCGAATTTAACCGCTATGAGATCGAGCATGACTCGTGGGGCGGATTTCAACCGGTGCGCGCCATCGTCAGCGGGCGTTACAAGCTGGTGATCAATCTGCTGCACAGCGACGAGCTGTACGATCTGGAGCATGACCCCGCTGAACTGGAAAATCTGATTGACGCACCGGCCCA
>CAIQJJ010000361.1 GCA_903872065.1 uncultured Anaerolineales bacterium
GAGCCGCGCTACTGCGCCCAGGGAAACGCCGAGTTTTTCTTTGGGCTGGAGCGTTGGATTGCCGAGGCGCGCTTCATGGATCCCGCTCCGGTTCCGGTTTCCAACCTGCACCTGCACCACGGCGACCTGCGCTGTGAGCAGCGCGCCGTCTGCGTGCCTGTGCTGAAGAAGTTCCAGGACAGCGAACTGACCTACCACGAACCGACCGCCTTGCTTGTCCGCTTCCGCTTCCGCAACACCGGCGCGGCCCCCCTACAGGCGACGCTGCCGCTGCGCTTCTCCGAATACGGCGAGCGCTACCACTACACCGCGGCGGGAGACTACCGCCTCCCCTCCCCGGCGCAGCTTGAATACGCCCCGCTGACGCTCTCGCAGGGGCGCATCACTTCTATCTATAATGGGGCTGCTGTGCTGCGAGCGACTTACGCCGGGGATATGACGCCCAGCGCGCCCACTTCCGCCTGGAGCAAAGACCTCCAGCCGGGCGAAGCCTGCGAACTGATCCTCAATATCCCATTCCTTGCCCTGGATACCGAGGCCGAACTGCAGGCGCTCGCCGCCCTGGACTTTGAACAGGCCTGCCGCGAGACGGCGGACTTCTGGCGCGCCGAGGTGCAGGCTGGCGCGGTGCTGCAAACTCCCATCCCACAGCTCAACGCGGTGCATGACTTGCACCCCGTTTACATCGAGTTTTCGGACAACGTCATCGAATCTGATGCACGCCTGATCACCACCTCGGTCGGCTCCTCGACTTATGCCAACTTCATTAACGAATCGGTGATGATCATCCAGGAACTCGATCAGCGCGGCTTCACCGATGGCGTGCGCCGGCGCTTGCAGCTTTATGTCGAGGCGCAGGGCGAAGCGCAGCAGCCAGGCAATTTCACCGACTTCGAGGGAGCTTTCTACGGCGCCAAAGGCTGGGAGATGGGCGACTACAACCAACACCACGGCTGGGCGCTCTGGTACCTGGCCGAACATTACCTGCTCACACGCGATGCAGACTGGTTCCGCTCAGTGGCAGAGTCGGTCGTCAAAGGCGCGGATTGGGTCTTCCGCCAGCGGCAGACAACCCGCCGCGAACTGCCGCACTCGCGCGGGTGGGAATGGGGATTCCTGCCTGCCGGCAGCCTGGAGGATGTGACCGATTTCTACTATTGGCTCTCAACCAATGCCTTAACCTGGCGCGGCGTCGAGGCGGCCGCCCAGGCGCTCGAACGCGCCGGCCATCCAGAAGCAGCCCGCGTCCGGCGAGAATCCGACCTGTACCGGCAAGACCTGATCCGCGGCATGGAACTGAACCGCAAGTATGCGCCGCTGGTCAGGCTGCGCGACGGACGTTGGGTACCCCATTATCCCAGCCGCCTCTACTGCCGCGGGCGCGACTATGGCTGGATCCGCCAAATCCTCGAAGGGGCGGTCTACCTGCTGATCTCTGGCCTCTACGACCCGCAGTCCAAACAAGCCGACTGGATCCTGAACGACTACCAGGACAACCTGTACCACACGCCGCCCTACGGGTACGTCATCCGCGACCTGGAGAGAAATTTCTGGGGGCGCGGTGGCTTCTCAATGCAGCCCAACCTGCTGGCCGGCCTCATGCCGCACCTGGATCGCGACGAAGCTGAAGTCTATCTCTGGATGTTCTTCAACGCCTTTGTCTCGTGCTACCGCGAGGAAATCAACGGCATGGTCGAACATCCCCTGCCCGAACTCGGCTTCGATAACTCGGCCACCATCAAAACCAGCGACCAGGCGAACTCGGTCAAATGGCTGCGCTATATGCTGGTCTACAGCACCCCGCGCCTGCTCCACTTCGGGCGCGCCATGCCGCGCGCCTGGCTGCAGGATGGCGAGACCACCTCGCTGGCGCGCCTGCGCACCCATTATGGCGAGGTGGATGTCCGCTGGACCTCTCGCCTGGCCCAGGGTGAACTGATCTTTGAGGGCGTGCTGCGCGGCCCACAAGACGCGCCGCAAACCCTGGTACGCTTCAGGCATCCCACCCAGGCGCCGTTGCAAAACGTGTCCGTCAATGGCGCGCCCTGGTCGCGTTTCGACGCCGCCCGCGGCGACGTAGACATTACCGGTCTCAAGGGAACAGTGAAGATTATCGCCAGCTACCGTTGAGGCGGCTGGTTTTATACCATCTATGAACTCTAAAGAAAGAATGCAGCGCGCTTTACAGGGGCAGCCGGCGGACCTGACGCCGGTCGCCCCCCATTGGTGGGGCAATTACAAGTTTGAGATCGCCGGCAAGGACTACATGCTCGATTGCTGGACAGACGGCGCCGGCATGACGCCCATCTACCGCGCCTTTTTCGAGCGTTTCCGCCCGGATTGGCTGCACCTGAGCGGGGGCTACCCGCGCCTGCGGCGCGGCATGCCCAGCCGCGCCTATCGCGGCGTCCGCCAGGGGGAACGCATGGTTTTGCTGGCCCCGGACGGCAGCCAGGATGAGATCATGGCGGATGGGAACTTGCGTTCGTCGCTCCCGGAAGAACGCGACCTTTCTACCCCCGCCGTCATCCGCCGGGCGATTGATGAGGCGCTGGACAATTTTCAGATGCCTACGGCAGAGGAGATTACGGCTGCCGGCTACACCGATCACGCGGCGGCGTTAGCGCAAGAATACGCCGCGACGACCTTCCTCTGCGTCAATGTCGGCGCGCCCGGCCTGCTGGTCTTTGGCAGCGATCATTACCAGGCCAGCCTGCTGGCGCTGCACGACTACCCAGAGGGGGTGAAGCGCCTGACTTGGCGTCGCTATGAGGCCGCGCTGGAGTTTGCCAGGGCTTTTGCCTCGACGGGCATCCATGCCTGGCTGATCTCAGAGGATATGGCCGGCGCGGATACCTTTTCGCCGCGCATGTACCGCGAGATGCTCTACCCGGTGGACTGCTGGTTCTTTGAGCAGATCCGCCGCCTGGGGCTGACGCCAATGGTCTACTTCTGCGGCGACATGCGCCCCTTGCTGCCTTTGCTGCGCGACTCTGGGGTGCAGGGCTTGTTGATCGAAGACAACCGCAAAACCTTCGCCTTCGACGTGGTGCAGATGGTCAAGGATCTGCAGGGTAAGGTCTGCCTGTTTGGCAACCTGGACACCACAGACCTGCTGCTCCACGGACAGCCCGACGAGGTGGCGTCAGCCGTCCGCCGGCAGTTGGCGGCGGCGCAGTACGGCCCCTATGTGGTCGCCAATGGCAGCCCACTGGCCCCCGGCACGCCGCCGGAGAATGTGCAGGCCATGATTGAGGCCGCCCGCCGTTATAGCGGCGCTTCATAAATCAGCCGGGCCATCTTCAAATCCCCAATTTCCAATTGAACTTTCTCGCCTGTGCGGTGTCTCTATCACTAGAGATGCTTAACTCACTTTTCCCCTCCGACGATGACCTGGCTTTTCGCATCCGGGCGCATGACGAAAGCGCCTTTGAGCTGCTCTTCCAACGCTACGGCGAGGCGCTCACCCGCCGCCTGGCTGGAATGGTGCGCGATGGGCCGGCGGCTCAGGAGACCGCCCAAGACCTGGCGCAAGAGACCTTCTTGCGGGTGTGGACGCACGCCGAGCAGTGGAATGGGCAGGGCAGTTTCAAAGCCTGGCTCTACCGCATCGCCAGCAACCTGGCGCTCAACCACCTGCGCAGCCTCCGCCGCCACCCGGCCCAGCCGCTTCCTGAGGAGGAAGGAGACTGGGACGAGTGGGCCGATGAAGACTCTCTTGCGCCCGGCTGGCTGGTGGACAGCACGAGCCTGGGCCCGGACGCGATGCTGGAGCAGGCCGAAGAGCATGTCCGCCTGCACCGCGCCCTCAATGAACTGTCTGAGGAAAAGCGCCAGGTCTTTCGCCTGGTTCACGAAATGGAGTTAAGCATCCGTGATGCTGCCGGCCGGCTTGGCATCCCCGAAGGAACCGTAAAGTCACGCCTTTACTATGCGCAAAAGAAGCTGAACGAGGCGTGGCGCGACCCGCACGAGGAGAATTTTTCATGACAATCCCTGATCGCTTTGCTGCCCCCTGGCACAAAACTTCATTTGACCGCTTTCTTTCTGAGCGCCTTCCGGCGCTGCTGGCTGAACGCCTCCCCACCGCCAGTTGCACAGTCGAAACCGAGAATGAACACACCTGCCGCCTGACCATTGAGATGAACGCCGGGGTGACTTTGACATACCCCAACCTGCCGCAGCCCGACGCCCAGGGCCTGTTCTGGTTAGAGGGCAAGCCTCACGTCGTCGTCCCGCTTGCCTCGCACGAGGAACTGGACAAGGCCGAGATCGCCTGCGCCGGCGAGCAGCTTTACAACTACATCGCCGCCCGCCTGGGGCAGTCTGCGCCTGAGATCGAGTGGGACGAGGCTGCCGCCCGCGCCTTCCTGCCACTGGACGCCTGGTTTGCCGCCTTCCTGCGCACTTCGGCCCAAGCGCTGGATACGACCAATTGGCACTCGCGCGCCACACACCTGCGCCGCCTGCTGATCCCCAACCGCACCCGCGTCGTCGCCCCCGGCCAGATCGGGCGCGTGGATCCCTTTGAGACCCCCGAAGGCCCGTATATTGGGCGCGCCTTCACTGTGGCCCTGGGCGCCGTCATCCACGAGGGGCGGTTGGTGATTACCGATGATCGCCCCGAAGCGACTCTCGGTCACAACGCCGCCCAGGCACCTTTCCTGGAATATGATGACGCCAACCGCCTGCTGATGGGCGTCAACATGATGCGCCAGGCGCTCACCCCGCCAGAGGCAGAGCCAGCCCTGGTGCAAACCGGCCTGAGTCCCGCCAACGCCGGGCCGGACTTTTGGTGCGGGCGCAACCTGCTGACCGCCTTTGTCGCCTGGGGCGAGGCCAGCGCCGAAGATGGGCTGGTGATCAGCGCAAGCTGCGCCCGCCGCCTGGGTTTTCCTGCTCCCGCCGAGCCGGGCGACAAGCTCGCCAACCGGCACGGCATCAAGGGGGTAATCGCGCAGGTGCTGCCCGATGCGCAAATGCCGCACCTGGCAGACGGTACGCCGGTGGAGATCGCCTACTCTTTTGCCAGGCTGGCGGGACGGAATGTCTTGGGGCTGGTGCGTGAGGCGGTCATGGGGCGTCTTGCCCGCGCCGAAGGGCAGCCCGCCATCGTCCCGCCCTTCCACGCCCCCACCACGCAAGAGATGCAGGCCCGCCTGGTCAAACAAGGGCTGTCGGAGACCGGCATGGAACATCTGCGCGCCGGGCAGGATGGCCCCCAACTGCCCTATCCTTCCAGCGTTGGTTGGGTCTACTGGTACCGCCTGGTTCACCTGGCGCGTCCTAAGCTGCGCGCCGTCGCAGGGCGCAGCGAAGCGCCGGCGCTCGAAGCAGAACACGCCCCCGATCCGCTCTACCCCACCTGGGAAAATGGGCAAAGCCTGGGTGAACTGGAACTGCGCGCCCTGCGCCAGGCCGCCGCGACCGTGATCGCCGGCGAGGCGCTGACCACGCGCGCCCTGCGCAGCCAGGGAAACGCCTCGCCCTACCTCCAGGAACTGGCTGCCCGCCTGGGCGCGGCCGGCATCCTCGCCGAATTAGAGGCCGGCCGGCAGGTCGCCTTCCGCTTCAGCGCGCCGCGCGCCGTCGCCTCGCTCAAGCTGGCCCGCCCCCTGCCGCACCCCTGGCTGCCTACCGAGTCAATTGATATGGTTGGACGCCCGCCTGAAGCAGCCGGCGCGGCGGCCAGCGCCGCCTTCGAGTCCCTGGCTCAGGCCAACGAACGCCTGGCGCGTTGGCAAACCGCTGAGTCCAACCCAGCGCAAGAACCGCGCCAGTCCGCTTACCTCGCCAGCCTGCTGGCGCAGTTGGAAAGCCGCCTGGCGAGCTACTGCGATGCCCTGCTGCCCGCCTCGGCTCTGCAGTGCAGCGAACCCCAGGCTTTTAGCGCCCGCGCCGTGATCTCTCCCGCCGTCGGGCTGGATCTCGACCAGGTCGGCTTGCCGGCCGAGATCATCGCGGCTCTGTTCGGCGAGAAAGCCCGCCGCCAGGACGCGCCGCTGGAAGAGGTCGCGCGGCAGGCGTGGGTGATCGTCCACCGCGCCCCGGCGCTCTCACCCACCTCCTTGATCGCCTTCCATCCCCTGTGCGTGGAAGGGCCGTCCGTTCGTCTGCACCCACAGGCCTGCGCCCTGCTCGACGCCGACTTCGACGGCGACCAGGTAGGAGTCTTCCTGCCAGTCAGCGAGGCCGCCCAGCGCGAGGCCGGGCAAAAGCTCTCCGTCGAGGGCCACTTGCGCCGCGACCCAGGGCTGCTCCCCGCCCTGCTCCCGTCGCATGAGGGCCTGTGGGGGCTGGCCTATCTTTCGCTGAGCCAGGACGGACGCCGCGCCATCGCGGCCATTCTGGGCGTGGATGAAAAGCGCCTGCCCTCGCCTCTGACAAGCAGCGCTCTGGCCGGCTTGCTCGGCGAGGCGCTCTCCGCCGCTGGCCCTGGCGAGGCGCTCCGCCTCACCGTCGCCCTGGCCCGCCTGGGCTGCACCGCTTGCAGCCAGTCGGGCGCTTCGCTCTCGCCTTTCCCCACGCCTCAGATTCCCCTGCCGCCGGCGCCTTCCAGCAGCGCGCCAAAGGCCTGGGAAATCCACGCTGAACTCTGCGCCGAGACGATCCTGGCCGCTCGCGACTACCACAACCCCAACCTGGGGCCGCAACTGCTGTCCACAGTGGTAAGCGCCAAATCCCGCCGCACCCTGCCCTACCTGCTCGCCTCGATCGGCTGGCTGCAAAACGCCGAGGGACAGGTGGTGATCGCCCGCCACAGCCCATCCGAGGGACGCCCCCCCGCCGAACTGTTCGCCAGCGTCGCCGGCGCGCGCCAGGGGCTGGCGCGCCTCGCCTTCGAGGGCGAGGAGATCCTCAAAGCCAGGCCGCCGGCGGAAGGGGCCAACACAGTGATTGCCCGCGCCCGCCGCGCCAGGCATCCGGGGATCGTCTTCGCCCGCGCCGCCGCCAGCCAGGAGGTTGACACCTTGACGGATGAAGAGACAAGAATACTAACCGGCTATGCGAAGGGCTTGTCCTAAAACATCAGTAAGAACAAAAGACCGTTAGGATTTTCTTAATCCTAACGGTCTCACTATCCTTGTCGTATCTGGTTGACATACTCCAGGCTGTCCGCGGGGATATCTTCTCGATCTTGCCACATCCCAGCGGTTTGATCGAGGATTTCATCAACCCGCCGCGCCGGGATTAACAGAATCTGCCCGGTTTTGGTGATGGTTACAAAGAATTCGTCTCCAACATGAAGAGAATCTCGTAAGGCTTCAGGGATTTCCACTCGATACCCTTGGTCAACGGTCGTTCGCAGCATGATTTATCTCCATTGATCGAATAACCTTATTCTAACCGGTTTTACCAGATTGTGCAGCCGTTTTGATCGCGCAGGGCAAGGCTCGCTGCTGACCCGGAATTTATCGGTAAAATCGCCCGGCGCTGAAAAAAAGCCGTCCCTGATCGGGCGCGGGATGTATAATTGGAGAGATATTTCGCTTCAGAATGCGCGCCGGCGGCGCCATTCAGCCCCATCCCTCTTCAAGGAGCGCCTACCATGAACCATCAGCCACCCGAGGCCTTCGACAAACAAAAACGACTGTCCGATCTGCTGGATCGCTTTCAAAGCGGGGAGCTTGCCCGCCAGGCTTACCTGGAGCAAGTCCTGCAGCTTGTGGCAGAAAAACCAGCCGCGCCAGGTTTGCAGCCGGCGACGATTGACCATCTCACCCTCAAGACGCCAGACCTGCAACGCGCCTCGCGCTTTTACCAGGAGGCGCTCGATATGCCCCTGCTGCGCGCCGAAGCCGATACCCATTATCTCGGCGTGGGGAACAGTTTCATGGGCCTCCAGCCCAGCGGCAGCCAGCCGGCCTATATTGATCACTTCTGCCTGGGGCTGGCAAACTTCGATCCCGGCCGCGTCATTGCCCGGCTGGCGCAAAAAGGCATTTCCATCGAAGGGGAGGCCGGCGAAGACACCCTCCGGTTCGTCGCGCCGGATGGACTGCACATTCAGCTTTCGTCAACCGATTACGCCCGGCGGCAAACCTATCGCACACGTTAAACAGGATACTTTTCGACAAGGATTCACGAGGTTTCTATGAGCATTCGCAAAATTGTTGATTTATGTGGGCCATGGAACATGGGCCTGGGACAAAACCAGGCGGTGGCGGCGCTCGCCATCACCAACGCCCAAGAATTTGCCGCCGCCAACCTGACCAAAATTGAGGCCAGGGTGCCGGGCAATTTTGAGCTGGACATGGCCGCCGCCGGACTTCTGCCAGACGACCCCTATTTCGGCCTCAACTGCCTCAAACTCCTGGAGCTTGAGGCCACTCACATCTGGTATCAGCGAGAATTTGACTACGACGCCGAAATCTGCGGCGAGGAGTACTTATATTTTGAGGGGATTGACACCCTCGCAGAGATCTATCTGAACGGGACAAAGATCGCTGAAACCGACAATATGCTCATCCCGCATGAAATCCGGCTGTCCAACCTGCGGCAGGGAAAAAATGACCTCGTCGTCCACCTCAAGCCGGTTGAAATCGAAGCGCGCAAGAACCAGTATGACGCCAACCTGTTCGCCGCCGGCTACCTCCACTCCGGGCTTTACACCCGCAAGGCCGCCCACACTTACGGCTGGGACATCATGCCGCGCATCATCTCGGCCGGGCTGTGGCGTCCGTGCGCGGTCATCGCCAAGAGCAAGCCGCGCGTCAACGATGTCTACCTCAATGTCACCGCCGTGGATGTCGTCAAAAAACGCGCCGTTTTCACCTTATTCTACGACCTCACCATCGAGGACGACCTGCTCAGCGACTACCGCTTCCGCTTTACGGCGCGCTGCGGTGATTCGGAGCTCGTCTGCGAGCAGCGCCTGTGGGCCACCGCCGGGCTGCTCCCTTGCAGCATCGAGAACTGCCAGTTTTGGTGGCCGCGCGGCATGGGCGCAGCCAATCTTTACGAGATCACCTTTGAACTGCTCAAAAACGGGGCAGTGGTGGACACCTACCACTACAAGACCGGATTCAGAACGGTGACGCTCAAACGCACCAGCGCCGCCGACCCGCAAAACGGCGATTTTTGCCTGCTCATCAATGGGCAGCGCACTTTTGTCAGAGGCACGAACTGGGTGCCGGTGGACGCATTCCACTCGCGCGACCAAGAACGCCTGCCGCACATCCTGCCCATGCTCACCGACCTGAACTGCAATGCCGTGCGCTGCTGGGGCGGCAACGTCTACGAGAACGATCTTTTTTACAACTTCTGCGACGAAAACGGCATCATGATCTGGCAGGATTTTTCGATGGCCTGCGGCATCTACCCCCAAGATGAAGATTTCCAGCAAGCGCTCCGCAAAGAAGCCGAGGTGATCGTCAAACGCCTGCGCAACCACTGCGCCATCGTCCTGTGGGCCGGCGACAATGAGTGCGATATGTGCTGGGGGGTTGGGGGGCCTAACGCCGACCCGAACCACAACCAACTCACCCGCAAGGTCTTGCCCGATGTGCTGCGCCGCTACGATTTTTCCCGCCCCTACCTGCCCTCCAGCCCCTATTACGACGAAGCGGCCTATAAAACCGGCCTGCCGTTGAGCGAGGATCACCTGTGGGGGCCGCGCGATTTTTATAAAAGCACCTACTACACCACCGCCGTCGCCCACTTTGCCAGCGAGATCGGCTATCACGGCTGCAACTCGCCGCAGTCCATCGCCAAATTCATTTCCCCGGCCAAAATCTGGCCCTGGCATGACAACGACGAGTGGATCATCCACTGCGCCTCGCCGGACGCCAAAGAAGGCCCCTTCAACTACCGCATCCAACTGATGGCTGACCAGGTCAAAGAACTGATTGGCTACATCCCGGACAATCTTGAGGAGTTCGCCTACGCCAGCCAGGTGTCGCAGGCCGAAGCCAAGAAGTTCTTCATCGAGAATTTCAGAGGCAGCAAGTGGAAAAAGAGCGGCATCATCTGGTGGAACCTGATAGACGGCTGGCCGCAGTTTTCAGATGCGGTGGTGGACTATTTCTTCGACAAAAAACTGGCTTACGCCTATATCAAGCGCTCGCAGCAAGATGTGCTTTTCCTGTTCCACGAGCCGCGCGATTGGCGCATCGAACTGGCGGCGGTCAACGACACCTTACAAGAGGTGCATGCTGTCTACCGGGTCTGTGACATCGCCAACGACGACGAGGTGGTGATGCAGGGCGAGGCGACTATTCCGGCCAACAGCGCCATCGCCGTCCAGAGCATGCGCTACAGCCTGAGCCGCCCCAATTTTTATCTCATTGAATGGGAATATGACGGCAAACAGTGCAAAAACCATTACCTGGCAGCCATGCCGCCTCTCGATATGCAGCAATACAAGACCTGGGTGCAAAAATCCGGCATCCTGGCATAACGCGCCTCGTCAAAATGCAGCCGTCTTAATCCACCTGGTGCAGGCCAAAAGCGCGGAAGAGGCCCTTCATCAGCGCATGAGCGCCATCCGGCTTAAGGTATTGGTTGGGGCAGGCGCCGGGGATGACCGCGATGCCGTTTTCTTTGCACATCCTCACCGCCTCCGGCGAGACGCTGCTCATCCCGGCGACCAGGCCAGGCCGGGTACCCATCATGCAGTGCATCCACACATGCTTGACGCCCACTTCCACGCACTGCTGAACAATTTGCTCGGTCACTTTGGGGCTGGCCAGGATGAAAACCGCCTCCGGCTTTTCGGGGATGGATTGGAGATTCGGGTAGCACGGGTCGCCCTCGAAGGTATTGATGCGCGGGTTGACGGCGCTCACGCGATAGCCCTCCACCTTGAACTTGCGGTAAGCCAGGTTGCAGCCAGTGTCGCGCCGATCCGAGACGCCCACCACGGCGATCTTTTTCTGCGCCAGAAAATCTTGCACGAGAGTGTCTATTTTAGCCATTGAGAATTCCTTTCTTTGCTTTCGTGAGAGTGTATTGTACCCTCAAATCACGTTTTTTTCGGTTCACCCAAAGGATTTACACCCATGAACCCCTTGCAATATTACCTGTATCAGCCGGAATGGGAATTGTCCCCACATCAGATCGAGGCGTTCGAGGCGCTCTTTGCCTCGACCCCTGCCGGAGGCTGGATTGATTATCAGCTTGCAGCGCCCAAGTGGCAGTTTTTATCTTACCTCTGCCGCTCCAAAGACCTTGTGCTGCACGGCTCACAGAACCTGGAGATCGAAGTCGTTGAACCGCGCCAGGCGCTCGATGTCAAAGCCTACAGCAACCAAAACGCCATCTACGCCGCCGCCGACGGCATCTGGGTGATCTATTACGCGATCATTGACCGTCAGAATTTCAGCCCGCTCTCCCTGTTCAACGCCTGCTTTAACCTTCAAATTTCGCCCGAAGTGCATCAAGGCCCTTATTATTTCTTTTCCCTCACCCACTCCGCGCTGATCCGCAAACCCTGGTGCGACGGCGCCATTTACATCCTGCCGCGGGCGACCTTTGAACAAGAGCCGGCGCAGTCCATGATGGGCGCAAAGATCGTCTTCCCACACTGGATCAGCCCCCAGGCCGCCCGCCCGGCAGCCAAACTGCTGGTGCATCCCGAAGACTTCCCCTTCCTGGCGCAAGTCCACGGGCATGATGACGAGAAACTGGCTCAATTAGCCGCCGCGAATCCAAACGGCTATCCCTGGCCGGAGGCCTGGGTGTCTTAACAAGCATTGAGGCGGCTGAAAAACTTGACAAAAAATCTCTAAGTAGCTATGATTTGAACGTATTCGCTCATGGCAAAGAAATTGTGGAGCCGGCGATGCTTGCGAAAGTTTCGTGATGGACAACCAACCGCGTCTTGCCTCTTTTGTCTTCGATTATGACCATGCGTTTGTCGGTAATTCGGCTCTCGTCAACGCTGACTGCCTTCAATGGTTAAGCCGCCTCCCTGGGGAAAGCATTCATGCTGTTGTGACCGATCCGCCGTATGGCGTGAAAGAATATGAACCCGACCAATTAGAAAAACGAACCAATGGAAATGGGGGGGTATGGCGCATCCCGCCTTCTTTCGATGGTCACAAGCGTTCACCCCTGCCCAGGTTTACCGCTTTGAATGAGACCGAGCGGCAAGAGATGCGCGTATTCTTCTCAGATTGGGCCAGGCTGGTTTTCCCGGCTTTATGCCCTGGCAGTCACATTTTCCTGGCCTCCAATGCCTTCTTATCCCAGCTTGTTTTCTCAGCCATTATTGAGCAGGGTTTTGAATTTCGCGGGCAGGTCATCCGGCTCGTGCGGACGATGCGCGGAGGAGATCGTCCCAAAAACGCAGAGCTTGAGTTTCCGAATGTGTGTACGATGCCCCGCAGTTGTTATGAACCCTGGGGAATTTTCCGCAAACCTATGCCGCCTGGCATGAAAGTCAGCGATTGCCTACGCACCTATAAAACTGGCGGCCTGCGCCGAAAGCTGGATGGCAACCCCTTTGAAGATGTAATTGAGAGTGAGAGAACGCCGCAGCGCGAACGAACCATCGCCGATCATCCCAGCCTAAAACCCCAGGCATTTTTACGCAAGCTTGTTTACAGCGCGCTTCCGCTAGGCGAAGGCATCATCATAGACCCATTCATGGGATCTGGTTCGACCATCGCGGCTGCCGAAGCAGTAGGATATTCAAGCATCGGGATTGAAAGAGTCAACGACTATTTTGCGCTAAGTTTACAAGCCATCCCAAAATTATCCCAGTTAAAAACATCCGATTTGCAACTGAGTCTAGCCCTTCCCTGACTCCTGGAATGAGTCTTGGTAGACCCAGTTCGCTCTCATCTTGCGTAAACCGTTCAAATTAACACTGGCGGTGATCGTTCGCCGGCTGCTTTCAGACCTGCCAGAAAAATTCCAATCATCCTTCTCTAACCTGGCGGCATAAACCCCCTTAAAAACAAATGGCTTGGATTGGATCTGGGCATTCTGATCGTTTGCTGTGTTACTGTCAAAGAAGAAAACCATCAACCAAACCGCTTCAGGATTATGTCCTTGCCACCCGGCGGCATGCCTTGATGCCTTAATCTCAATTCCTTCGGTTGAATATTGCACCGCATTATTGGGAAATCTACCCTGTGGAATTAAGTCAGGGTGTCCATTGTGGTACTGATTTTTTACCAATGATGTGCAGTATTTCGGAATGGTGATGTTCATAAATTCGCTGACGACACTGCTGAAATTGGCGGGCATCAGGAACTTTTCGAGCCGTGGGAGTTGTTTCACAGACAGTTGCCGATTGATGAACCCTAAAAACTCCACAAAATCATTCATCGCCTGGTAAATATCGTCAATTGTCAACCCGTATGGCAGAAGACAGTTTTGGTTAAAATGCGCAGGATCGATGCCACGCGGCGTGCAAGCCAAAATTTCCGGGTCATTGTTCAAGGAAGCAGTCATCATTATGAACCTCGTGATGGATTTCTTGCCTCTTCAGTTTTTCGTATCACTGCAATCAGCGGAGAAGGCGGCCTCTGTCGAACACTTTCAAGTATAGCACGAATAGCATAGGCTTGCAGCAAGATGCTTGAGACAAAGCGCCTCATAGCCCTACCTGCGAAGAACACCACTGGAGTAGGACATGATCCCCTCTGCAGGAGCTTGCCGGCAGCCTTGAGAAGCGATAGGATAGGGGAAGGACATATTACCGAATGTCTTCCAGAAAGGATCCCCGTGATGAATGACTTCCATATCCGTGCAAATGCCGCACGGCATTTATGCCGTTCCTGGCTGGGCGCGGCGCAGAGCTTGCTGATCTTGATGGTTTTGACCTCTTGCCAGGCGGCGGCAAGCCCAACGCCCCGGCGGATGCTTTGCGGCCTCCCGCGGCGGAGTTTTCGGGGACGGCGCCCGCTTGGGGCTGCTCGTTATTCGCCTTCTTCAGCGACCCCCAGGCCATGCTCTATGGCCGGAACTTCGATTGGGAATACAGCCCGGCGCTGCTGCTGTTTACCTAATCGTTGTTCGAGGCGGCCCGCCGCTCCACTACTTGATCGCGGATGCCAGTCCGCGCGCCTTCCTGGTGGAGTTTTATGATGGCAAGATGGTGGTGGCCGAAAACGAAGCGAACTGGCACATCGCCACCAACTTCCTGCTCGCAGAGGCGGGAAAAAACCCCCAAGGCTGGCGCCGGCGTTACGATCGCATCCACCAAGAGCTTACCAGCGCCGCCTCCCTCGCCGCGCCCGACGCCCTGCTACAGTCCGTAGCGCAAGGCTCAACCCAGTGGTCTGTGGTATATAATTACAGCCAGCAGACCATCCAGGCTGTCATGGGCCAGCGCTACGACGCCGTGCACACGTTCAGCCTGGACAAATAATGTAAGATTTCTACGGAGGTGCTTGATGAACGAAGTGCGCTGGGAACGCATGTTCCCCGATCAATTAGAAGAAGCTTTTCAACGCTGCCCACTGGTCTACTTCCCTTATGGGCTGTGTGAACCCCACGGCCCGCAAAACACCCTGGGCCTGGATGCGTTAAAAGCGCAGCGCGTGGCCTGTGAGACGGCGCTCGCCTTTGGCGGCATTGTCGCCCCAACCGATTTCTGGCATATCCACGAACTGGGCGGGTACGCGGTCTGGGGGGCGAAATACGTGGGAGAGCTCAAACGCAAGTGGCTCACCAGTGTGCCGCCCTGGGTTCATTTTAAAAACGTGTGCTATCACGTGCGCACGGCGGATGTCCTGGGCTTTCACGCCGCCATCTTTCTCACCGGCCACTATGGCCCGAATTGGGAAGACCTTAAAACCCTGCTGGCGCGCCTCCAACCCTACACCAAAACCAGGCTCTACGGGCTGCCCGATTTTGAGGCCAATCAACCCGGCTTCGACAGCGATCATCACAGCGGCGGCGATCACGCCGGCAAGGTTGAGACCTCCTTACTGTGGGCGTTGGAGCCAACCTGCGTGGACATTTCCCGCCTGCCTGAAGCAGTGCGCCAGGGCGGCGCGGCGTCCGGGGCTCATTTTCAAGCGACGACGAAGCCCGGTGAAGTTCCGCCGCGCGAGGGCATTGACGTAGTCGCCGCCGCGCCTCATTTCGCCGTCGGCAGCAACGTGATGCAGTCCTCTCGCACGATAGGGGAACGCATGGTGCAAGATGAAGTGCGCTGGATCGCCGCCAAAGCGCAGTCTTTGCTCGCCGCATACGACCCCAACGCTGACGCCCCCGGCCTGCCCACCTTTGAGTCCGTCGAGTTATTTTGGGAAAAAGAAATCCAGCCCATCCTGCCCCAGTTTCGGAGCATGAGTCTCGATTTTGGCCTGGGCGAAGCAGTTGACCCCCAATCCGTCTGGTATCCAAACTGGGC
>CAIQJJ010000362.1 GCA_903872065.1 uncultured Anaerolineales bacterium
CTATGATGTCATCGTTTTGGATGAAGTGCAGAGTATTCATGGCGACAGCGCCGGAGAATTGGTAGCTGGTTTAAAAGTATACCTGGAAGCAGGGCGGTACAGTCGCGGGAACACCATGGGAACTGCTGAAGCCAGCTTTGTGATGCTTGGAAATATCACCCTGGACGAAAAGAAACGTCCGGTCTACGCAGACACGGGCTTGTTCCGCGAAATCCCAAATTTTTTGCAGGAGACTGCTTTTATTGACCGTATTCATGGGTTGATTGCTGGTTGGGAGATGGATCGTGTGACGAAGGATACGCCATCCAACAGCTTGGGATTCAAAGGAGATTTCTTTTCAGAAGTTTTGCACATCATGCGCCGGATTGCCCAATATGACGAATATGTTTCAGAACGTATGGTTTTGGTCAACTGCAACGACTTGCGGGATCGGAAAGCCATTGCGCGTCTGGCGGCTGGGTTTTTAAAATTACTCTTCCCAGATTTGAAACCTACTGAACAGCAGTTCAAAGAGTTCTGCGTAAAACCAGCGATTCAACTACGTCAACGGATCCGAGATGAACTGCACATTTTAGATCCCGAATATACGCGAGTTGAAATTGGGTATTTGTAGCAGTGCGAAAATCCAGATTCTCCTGGTAGATAATTATGTCGCCTCTGGGGGTTGGACTTCCCCCCTCCCCCCACTAGCGGCTCAGCGATCCTGGCCCGGTGCTCGGTTGAGCAAGCTCAGCTTTATGTCAAGGGCTGAACAAATCGCACAGCTTGCCCTTGACAACCTGCTCGTGAAACAAGCACGGCGCATCCTGGCCGTTTTTTCTTTGGCCGCTGGCGGGAAAAACGGAGGGGGTGGGTTATTTCTTAGGCTGCACCCCATCCATCATCAAATCATAATCTTCCAGACGTAAGCCCAGGCGCTGCAAGGCGTCGTCATCCAGCCTGTCCCTGGCGCGCAGCAGATGCACCGGCAGGGTGCGGGTTTCATCCTGGCCCAGGATGTGATCCACAAAGCCATATAACTGCCGGGGGGTGATCCACAGTTCCACGAACACCAGCGCAGTGACCGGCGTTAGAGTCCAAGTCAACTCGACATCGCTGGCCACGATCATCGCCTGGGGACCGTCTGGCTGGATAAAGCTGGCGGCAATGGCGCTGCGTTTGTCTTCACTGGCTATCTTGCCATAGATTGTCGGCAGGTTGAGTGCGGCCGCCAACTCTTCTACCACATCGTTGTGATGGGCAAAGATCAGGGTTTTACCAGGCTGTTGGGCCAGGAAACGGCGCGGCCAGGCAATCGCCTGCTCCACCTTCTGTAAGCCCAGGTAGCGCAGGTCGCTGAAAACATCGCTGGCATTGATGCGGGCAGGGATGGCGCTCAAGGCAATTCGGTGGATATGCTCGCGAGAGCGCAAGCCTGGTTCATTAGCTCGGCGCACCAGGCAGGTGCGGCGCAATTGGCGATACAGCTTTGCCAATCGGGTGTGATACTCCGTATTTGAGCGCAGGAACACCCGGTTATCCAGGGGATCGGTACTGACTGTCGCCAGAAAGCCGGCCATGTTCTTAAATTCCTGCGCCTTACCCAGGATTTCCATCGGCTCACGCAGGTCGGATGGCGAAAGATTAACTGGAAAATCGGTCACCAGGAAACGGTACTGCACCCTGGCGGTCATCAGGATAACCTCCTGGGTGCGGTTGGCATCCGGATTCTTGATGAAATGCGCGTGGTCTACGATAATCGATCGGTGTTGTGGAACGCCTGGCGGCAGGCCGATCTTGTGCTCCAGGTTGTGGTAATCCACTACCCAGATGGATGTCTTGGGTGTCTTGGGGGTGACTTCGCCGGCATCCAGGGTTTGCACATCCTCCGGCAGGTATGCCCTGGCC
>CAIQJJ010000363.1 GCA_903872065.1 uncultured Anaerolineales bacterium
TAACAAAACCAACTGGGATGACCAGCAGATTTTCAACGATCTTCAATTTCACCAGGTGGATGTGTTGGCCGTTATCATCAATACAATTGATGACGATCTCAAGAATGCGACCACCAGCGTGCGCCTGCCAACATTAGAAGACCTGGGTTCATTGGTTCAAATTGTTCGTAAAGGGATCGAGTCCGGCTGGCCAGTGCTCTTAACCAGCGATCATGGGCATACCTGGCATCGCGACAAAAGGCTACGTCGCGGTGAAGCTCAAGCCGGCGGCGATAAAGAACGTCGCGCTGGCGAACGGTTTATCTTTCTGACACGGAATCAAATCTCCCCCATAGATGCGATTGTCACCAGCGATCCCCATATTGTAGTGGACAAAAACCAGCGCCTGGCGCTGCTGACCGCTACCGGCTCATACTTTGGGCATAATCCCCGGCGTGGTTATCATGGCGGCGCCAGTCTCGAGGAGGTTGTTCTTCCTTGTATTCGTTTGATGCAGAATGCTCCAGCGGCAGATGAAACTGGCGAAAGCGCCGCGAGGGTCGCGCCTCCCAAATCATCTGAGGCCGGCTATGATCTCAACGGGGTTGTCATCACTCTGTCAGACCGTAGGATGGTCACATTGACTTTACCATTTACCCTGACGCCCATTGAGGTCAAACTTCTTCAAGCCCTGGCCCATTTTGGCGAGGCCAGTGAGGCGCAGCTCAAACAAAGCGTCGGCAGCCGGCGGATCAGCGGCCCGTTATCCAACCTCCTGGATCGCCTGGCCGCCGCCGGGTTTGATCTGGTTGAATATAAGGGTGAAGGATCCGATGGCGCAGTTTATCGTTTTCGGGCGGAATTGCTGAAGTGAGGCAGAAGCATGACAGTTGAATGTTGGCTTGGACAGGAATTTGAACAAGCTCATGAAATGCGGGCTTTCCGAATGGTTTTACAGCAGCTCATTGAGCATTTTAACCAGCCGGGCGAATTCGTATGCCTTCTGGTAAATTTTTATTGTAATGGCGCGGATATCGACCTGGCTGTCATCAAAGAGCGAGCCGTGATGTTGATTGAGTTGAAAGAGTGCGACCAGGTTGTATCTGGCAGCCCAAATGGGGATTGGCGCATACAAGATGGAGCGATTCTAAACCAGGGTCGGCTAAACCCTTATCAGCAGGTCCGCCACTACCGGTATGCGCTGATGAACTATCTAAGCGCACAGCGCCTGGCTTTCCTCCCCGAACAAAAAGCTCACCAGGTCAGCTTCGAGCACGTCTCTGCTTTGGTCGTCTTTGCGCCATATTTTGCTTCAGGCAGCCGCATTGAAATCCCACCGCGCGACCGTAAATGGTTTGGCGTCTTGGGCCTGGATAAGCTGTGGGAAGAGATCAAAGATCGTCGCAGCGATCAAATCCACCTGGATCAGGGATCCATTCGAAAGTTCGCGGCGCAGGCGCTCAAACTGAAACGGGTAGATGTTCAGCAGTATCTGGGAGCGCCAGAACCAGAACAACCAGCCCCCTCTGCCGAAGCGGTTGTTACACGCTTCCCAACTGTGCAGCCGCTAGAACAGGCTGCTCCTAAGCCGCCGTCGGGAGAAGCGGTCTCGCCGCCATCCACAGTATCACAGCCTATAGCGCTGGATATTGTCAACGCGCTGCGGCGTGGTACTGTACCGTCTGCTGGCCTGCCCTATTTAGCGGTAGGGCTGGAGCGCGAGATGCGGGCCATTACCAACCAGCTTCGCCATGTTGCCACCGGACGCGGTGATTTCAAGTTTGTGCGTGGCGCGTATGGGGCAGGCAAGACTTTTTTGAGCGCTCTGGTGCTTGAAGAAGCTCTACGGCAGGGCTTTGCGGCCAGTTCGGTGATTGTTTCAACCGATACCCCTCTCTATAAACTGGAAAGCATCTACCATCGCGTGATTGGGAATTTGCGTACCCGTTCTGGCCAAAGCGGCGCACTTCGCGGGATGATTGACCGTTGGATATACCAGCTAGAAGAGAAAGTTATCGAACTGGAAGGCTATGAGGAAGATGATCCACGGTTGGCGGAACAAGTCGAGGCCCAATTTGAGAGCGGTTTGAGCGAGGTTTCGCAAATTCATTCTGCGTTTAGTTCGGCTTTGCGAGGCTATTACCGCGCCCAACTGAGCGACGATTACGCCACCGCCCAGGCATTAATTGGCTGGCTCTCGGGAGAGCAGCAAACCAGCGCCCTGGTCAAACGTAAGGTGAACATCCGGGGAGAAATTGACAATACGGTAGCATTAGAATTCTTGCGAGCTGTGAATTTAATCGCGCGCAAGGCTGGCCTGGCAGGAATGGTGATCGCGTTCGATGAAGTTGAAACGATCCAACGATTGCGTGGGCCTCAACGGGAGCAAAGCTTGAGTACGCTCAGGCAGTTTGTTGATGCGGCTGACCACGGATATTTCCCTTATATCTACTTGATGTTTACAGGCACACCCGGTTTCTTTGAAGATCGACTGGGAGTACCCTCCCTACAACCGTTACATGATCGGATTAAGTTAGACCGGCCTGATGACCCCTATCCGAATCCAGAACTGCCCCAAATATCACTCCCACTCTTTGAGACGCGCAAGTTACAAGCAGTAGCGCGCAAAGTACTCAGTATTTATGCAGCAGCTTATGGGCCGGTTGACCGGGTTCGTCTCAGTGATATATTTATTGATTTCATGATCTCTGAAGTCACCAGCAAATTTGGCGGCCGAGTGGATGTGGTTCCTCGCCAGTTTCTGCGAGATTTCGTCAACGTGCTCGACAAGGCGCGCCAATATCCTGGCTATAACCCAGACTCTGAATATGAGTTTGACCGTCAAGCTACAACTGAGTTGACGCCTGTTGAACAGGAAATCATTGAACCCATCACTTTTTAAGCATGAGGCCATCAGGCCATCGCAGACAAAACTTTCCTGCCACAGAGAACACAGAGTTCACCGAGAAGAAAATGAAATGACTCTCTGTGTTCTCTGTGAACTCTGTGGCTTATTCGATGTTTTTAAACAAGGATCAAGAATGCCATGAGCCAGAGCGCATTTTTTCGCCTCAGCCCCAGGCTCCAGCATGGCATCTCGCAGGTGTTGGGATGGGACTCGCTGCGACCCGTACAGGAGTTAACCATTCAGGCTGTCTTGGATGGCGCAAACTGTGTGGTTTTGGCGCCTACCGCAGGGGGGAAGACGGAAGCCGCTTTCTTTCCCATTGTAGATATCATTTACCAGCAGAAACTGCCGCCTGTCTGTGCGTTGTATATTTCACCTATTCGGGCCCTGCTGAACAATCAAGAGCCGCGTCTGATCAAGTTGGCCAGACTGGTGGGCGCGACGGCCTTCAAGTGGCATGGCGATGTATTGCAATCCGACCGCCAACGCTTTTTGCGCGATCCAGCGCATATTTTGATGACCACACCAGAGTCTCTAGAAGTCATGTTGATTTCTCCGAAGATTGATACGGCGGCGCTGTTCGCGGGTTTGCGCTTTGTAGTGATAGATGAGATCCATCACTTCGCAACTGACGATCGTGGCGCGCACCTGGTAGCTATCTTGGAACGCCTGGCGCAGTATACCAATCAGGATATCCAACGCATTGGGCTTTCAGCAACTGTTGGCAATCCAGAAGCGATTTTACATTGGCTGCATGGTTCCAGTAGAAGAACATCGCAGGTTATTGACCCGCCGCGTCAAGCCGTATCCAGGTTAATTCGCATTGACACTTACCAGGATGAGCTTGAGCTTGCCGAAAAAGTTGCACCGTTGGTTAAGGGGCGAAAGACTCTATTCTTTGTTGAGGGGCGCAAACTGGCCGAAGGCGTTAAGCAGGCCATTGACGGCGTAACTGCCATAACCCACGTACACCACTCATCCATCGGACGTGAACTGCGTGAAGAGGCTGAACAGTCCTTTACCTTTGGGCGCGGCAGCCAGTGTATCGTCTGCACCAGCACGATGGAATTGGGGATTGACGTAGGTGACTTAGATGCGGTCCTTCAACAAGACGCCCCTGCGACAGTCTCATCCTTTATGCAGCGCATGGGACGAACCGGGCGCCGCCCTGGCACGCGCGCCGAGATAAACTTCTTCTGCCGAGATGAAATGGCCTTGTTGCGCGCAACTGCTTTGGTCAATTTGGCGCGCCAAAGCTGGATCGAACCGGTCAGGCCAGCGAAATTTGCTATTCAGGTGTTGGCCCACCAGATACTTGCCCAGGCGCTGCAATTTTATGGCATTCGACGGGATGATCTCTGGAAGGTGGCGCAGTCGGCGAAGTGTTTCTCTGAGATTACCAGGCAAGATTATGATCTGCTTTTGGATCACCTGGTAAAGATTGATATCTTGAATCAAGTTGATGGATTATATATTTTCGGTAAATCTGGCGAGAAGCAGTTTGGACGGCAAAACTTCCTTACGCTTTATTCAGTATTTGAAACCCCGGAAGAAATCAAAGTTCTCACTGCGGATCATCGAGTCATAGGAACGCTGCAAGCCTGGTTCGTTCAGCTAACAAGCGGCAAAGGCGAGATGATCTTTATCCTGGCCGGCCAGGCCTGGCTGGCGAAACACATTGACTTAGAAACAGGAGAAATAATAGTCTCTCCTGCCCCACACGGTGCGATTCCGCGCTGGAATAGCGGCGGTGCATTGATTGGCAGAGAGATTGCCGAGGCGATGCGTTTTTGCCTGGCATCCAATGAGGCCTATCCATTTTTGACACAAAAGGCGCAGCAGGGACTTGAAAAAATGCGCCGGGAATGGAGAGCGCTTGTCGCAGCAGAGACGATTCCGTTGCGTCCCCATGGCCAGGAATGGGAACTCTTCACTTTTGCTGGCGATCGCATCAATATCTTGCTTGGACTGGCATTGGAGACGATCACCGGGTGGAACGTATCTGGCGACAGCCTGAGCCTGAGGATCAAACCTGCGTCAACATCCCTGAGTCCCGAAATTATGCTTACCCAGGCGGTTGATCAATTGCGCACAGACGGTTATTTTTCGCCAGAGCGCATCATATCTTTGGCAGCGAGATTACCATCTAGTCGTTGGAGCAAATTCCAACCTTTGCTCCCAAAAGAATTGGAGGCTCGTTTCCTGGCTGA
>CAIQJJ010000364.1 GCA_903872065.1 uncultured Anaerolineales bacterium
CCCCAGTTTCGGAGCATGAGTCTCGATTTTGGCCTGGGCGAAGCAGTTGACCCCCAATCCGTCTGGTATCCAAACTGGGCCGTCCCCCAGAGGCGCTGAGGCTAGCTTACCTTTTCCACTGATTCAGCCAACGCACCTGACCAGGCCAATCGTCCGCCTGTGTTTCATTGAGCATGCTCATTGGGATCCATCTCGGTCTCGTTCTGGATGGCTGCGTCTATTTCAGCGCGGTGCGCGGCATAAAATTCCAACGTCTCCTTGATTTGCTTCGGCTTGAGATCATACTCATCGGCAATTTGCTCGACATTCAATCCCTGCCGCACATCCACCACCACAGTTTGGACGCGCAAACCCGTCCCGCGCAGCACCGGGGTTGGCTGTCCCGAAGCGCCGACGCGATAAGTGATGCCAGGAAAGCGCGGATCATCCAAACGCCGGCGCAGGTCGCTGACTTTCTCGGCCACCGACCACAGGATAAACTGGTTCAGCGACACACCCTGCTCCTTAGCCAGGCATTCCGCCTCACGTTTTAAATCAACTGGTAAACTGAGCGCATAACGGGTCATTCGATTCTCCTTTTACTGACATCATATACCACATCTCTTATGATGTCAATAAAATCACTTACCCAATCTCACTAACGCTTCCAACTTTTCGGCCAGACGCCGCCGGTCGCCTGCCGGTACTGGCGATATTCCTCGCCAAAGGTATCCACCATCATCTTCTCCTCTTCCCGCACGCGTAAAATGTAAAACGGGATGAAGAGCAGCAAATCCACCGGGCCGGCCAGCCAGTTCTGGATCAAGAAGATTTGCGCCAGCACCCACAACCACTGGCTGGCATACATAGGATGCCGGATATAGCCGTAAATCCCGCTTTTGACCAGCGTGTGCCCCTCGAAAATTTCCAGCGAGGGCGACCAGTTGGCTTTCAAATCTATGTGGGCGCGGGCGAACACCAACAGCGCGCCGGCCATCAGGACTACCCCCAACCAGCCCAACCAGGCCGGCAGGCGATAATCGGCGAAATCCAACCAGTTTGTGAGCGAGTAGATCAGAGGCAGCACAAACATCACCACCCACAAGAGGCTCAACAGCGTGCGCTCCGTGCGCGAGACGCGCTGCTCCACCTTTTTAGCCGCCTTCCACTTCTTTTGCAGCGGGTAGCGGATGACGATCTCGGCCGCCAGCGCCGCCCAGTAAACGAGGATAAAGATGTCCATTGCGATTTGCTCCAATTTAGGGTTGTTTTCTTATTCGTGAAATTTGTGCTATTCGTGGTTAATCTTTGCGGCAGCGTCCAATACTCAGCGATCTCGGCGTTCTCGTTTGTAGTCTTGCAGCACTTCGTCAATCACGCGCCTGGCCTGGCTGGCTTTGCGGGCGTCGGAGGGGCGCGAGCCAACCAGCGTAATTAACGCCTTCCACAGCGCCCAGCCGCGCGCCCGCGCCCAGGTCGCGCCATCGAGAGGCAGGGCGCCGCAAAATGCCTGCCGGCTGCTCCCCGCAAAAAACGTCCAGGCAATCGTCAAATCACAGGCCGGGTCGCCCACGGCTGAACAACCAAAATCAATCACCGCGCTCAAGCGCCCTTCGTTGACCAGCAAATTGCCGGCGGCGACATCGCCATGCACCCAAACGGGCCTGCCATCCCAGGCTGCGCCGAGACTCGCCTGCCACACCTCCGCCGCCAGGCCGACGTCTATCTCCCCTTCCAGGGCGCGGATCGAGTCCCACGTCTCTTGGTCATACACCGCCAGCGAGCCGCCGCGAAAAAAGTTGTGCTTCCCAGGCGGCGGCGCGCCGGCAGACTCCGCCTGCTGCAGCGCGACCAGGAACTGCGCCAGCGTGGTCGCGAAATCATCCAGGTTGGCGATAGTTTCCAGCGCGGCCGGCCGCCCCTCGATCCAGCCGTAAATAGACCACGGCCACGGATAATTCGCGCCGGGCTGGCCGATGGCGATCGGACACGGAATGGGCAGGGGCAGCCGCGGGGCGAGCCTGGGCAGCCAGAGGTGTTCTTTTGCCACCTGGGCCACATACCGCTCCGCGCTGGGCAGCCTCACGCTCATCGTCTCACCCAGGCGAAACGTCCGGTTGTCCCAACCATCCAATTCAACCGGCCGAATCGCCAGGCGCGCCCACTGTGGAAACTGCGCCGCGATTAACTGGCCGACCAACTGCTCATTGATGATCACCTCTGCGCTCTGCTTCATGAATGATCCGACCTTTCTGCAGACAACGCCCGGCTGCCTGGCCTTGCCAGCGCATACAAGTGATCGGGGTAAGTGTAGCCGGGCAGCATAACCTCTCGCTCATCGCGCATCCCCAGCTTCTCAGCAACGCGCCGCGAGGGCTTGTTGTGCGGATCGATCAAGGCGACCAGCCGCGCCAGGCTCAAGACGTTGAAACTATAATCCCGCACCGCCGCGGCGGCCTCCGTGGCGTATCCATGCCCCCAGCAGGCGCGCCCCAGGCGGTAGCCGATCTCGATCTCTGTCTTGCCGGCGATGTCAGGGTAGACAAACAGCCCGCAGTACCCGATCACCTCCCGCGTGCTTTTGGCGACCACCGCCCACGGCCCAAAGCCGTACTTCCGAAAATAACAGTCCAGGCAGTCCCGCAGCCAGGCGGCGATCCATTCCCTGCTCTGGACGCCAGGCCCGTAGCGCATGACCTCTGGATCGCAAAAAACCGCTTCCAACGCGGTCTGATCGAACAGGTGGAACTGCCGGATGAACAAGCGGGGGGTATCTGCGATGATCATCTGTTATCGGAACGCACCGACGCGACCACGAAGCCGCCCCAGGCGCACTGCCCATCCGTCTCCTTGCCCAGTGTACGCTGCTCCTCCAGCGCCAGGCCGCAAGACTGGAGCAGTTCGGCCAGGCGCGCCTCCAACGGCGGAGTGCTGTCGAGGCCGAACCTGAGCGGTTCGCCGCCGGCGCGCAGCGACGCCCGCACCACCCGCAGGTAGGGCGATTGCGATTCGAGAACCTCGGTCGTAAAGCAGTCGAAGACGACAACGCTGCCCGCCGCCCCGCCGGCGATCTTGCGCAGCGTAGCCTCCACCGCCGCCCGCTCCAGGTAAGGTGTCACACCCTCCCACACAAAGAGCGCCGGCTGCCGGGGGTCGAAACCCGCCGCCGTAAGCCGGCCGAACCAATCTTCCCGCTGGAAGTCCGCCCCGACGAAGGTCACTCCGGCCGCGTCCACGCCGGCCTCCTTTAACACTTTTTGCTTGATCGCCAGCGTCCCCGGCGTATCCACCTCAAACGCGCGCAGTCCGCCGCTCTTGGGCAGGCGCAAGGCGCGGGTGTCGAAGCCCGCCCCCAGGATAACAAACTGCGCCGCCCCCGCCAGGTACCGCTCGACGGCTGCATCATAGAACGTCTGCCGCGCTGTGGCCTGGTTTTGCAGGGTGATCTCCCCTTCGAAGGGATAGCGAAAGGCCGGCGGGATGTAACCGCTCAGGCGCGAGGCCAGCAGCAGCGGCCCAAACACCAGCCGCACCGCCAGCGGCGAGATGCCGGGCAGCGCCATCAGCAGCCGGTTGGCCGCTTCATCGCGCCGCACGCCAAGCTGATGTTGAAACCAGCGCGCCGACAGCGGCCCTTGCGCCGTCGCCGAGACGCCCGACCCGCGCCCGGCGTAAGCCTTAACGATCCATAACCCATAACCGATCACGAACACCGGCGACAGCAGCGCGCACACCAGGAAGAAGATCAGCGCCGCGAGCGGTTCGCGCCACGCGCTCCTTTTCGAGTCAACATTCGTCATCGTTAACCTCCACAACAACCCAACAAGCTGTTGGCCGCCCTTCAGTCCACATGGATAGAAATGGCGACCATCGGCCCCAAGCCCAATCCGCCTTGCCGCGCCCCGATCACTTTGAGACCCTGGGCGTAGGTCTCAATCTGGCGGGCATCATCCAGGCCAAAACATCTCCGCCAGGAATGGAAAGCCATGTTTTTCCTCTCAGCTTCGACAGCGCGGCTGATCAACGTTGAGAGGGCTGTGCGGGAGACCTGGGATAGAGTAATCATCAAATACTTCCTTTGAAGTTTAATCTTATCACCTCTCTGCACAAAATTAGACCTTGCATCCAGAATCTCCGCCAGTCTTTGCGTTTCGCCTCAAAATTCTGTTACAATAATCTGCAATCTTTTCAGAATGAAAGTCTTCTGCTTCATCCGCAGTCTTACGCGGAGAGCAATTTGTTCGCAAATCCTGTCCAACACACGACGCTGATCCAAGGTAGAAGGGCGCAGGAAAAGTGATATATGTCTGCCAAAATTTTGATCGTGGATGATGAACCCAGGGCAAGCTTAATACTGGAAAAAATGCTCTTGCCCGAAGGCTATATTTTGCGCTTTGCAAACAGCGGCGCCGATGGACTGCTCCAGGCGCAGACGTGGCAGCCCGATGTCATCCTTTGTGATGTCGTAATGCCAGGCATGGACGGCTTTGAATTTTGCCGCTGCATACGCGCCGATGCGAACCTGGGGCAAGTACCGATCCTTCTGGTCACCGGCCTACATGATCGCCAGACAAAATTGAACGGCTTGCAAGCTGGCGCGGATGATTTCCTCAACAAACCCATTGACGCGCTCGAACTGCACTTCCGTCTGCGCGCACTCACACATCTTGAGCGTTTCCATAAACTTAACGAAGAGCATAGCCGGTTAGAAGAAGCGCATCGCGAACTGCTGCAAACACTGGAAGCAGAAACTATCCGCCGGCGCATCTTGTTTGAAGAGTCGCCCGATGGCATCCTGGTGATTGACCCACAAACCGCTGGCTTTCTCGAATTCAACACCCGCGCCCATGCGCAATTGGGGTATTCGCGAGCCGAATTTGCTCAACTGCACATTTTTGACGTGGAGGCGCAGGAGAGCGCCGACGAAACCCGCGCCCATATCAGCGCCGTGATTCAAAATGGCAGGTCAGATTTTGAGACGCGACAGCGCACGAAGCAAGGTGAAATCCGAAATATCCACGTCACCGCCCAAATCGTGGAAATCTTGGGGAAACCGGTCTATTTCTGCATCTGGCGCGACATCACCGCCCGCAAGTTGGCCGAAGAATCGCTGAGCAAAAGTCAGTCGCTCCTGCAAGAAGCGCAGCGCATCGGACGCATCGGGTACATGGAATGGAATAGCAGAGAGCAAACCCTGACCTGCTCCGATGAGCTGTACACCATCCTGGATCTGTCGCGCGATACGGCCATTACCCAGAACACCATTGCCAGCCTCATGACGCCTGGAGAAGCTGAACGGATCCAGGCATTGGATATGGAGGCCATCCGGCAGCGCACAGATATGGATTACGAATACTGCATCCGCCCGAAAACAAGCGGTGAGCGCTGGCTGCATCAAGTAAACAAAATGACGTATGATGTGCATGGCGCTCCAATCCGGATGATGGCGATTATCCAGGATATTAGCGAACGCAAACGCGATGAACAGTATACTCAGGCACGCCTGCGCCTGGCAAATTTGTCTTACGAAGCGCCAGACATGGAAACACTGATGCGCGCCATGCTCGACGAAGCCGAAGGTCTCACCGACAGCGCCATCGGCTTTTTCCATTACCTGGAGGAAGACCAAAATGCCATCAACTTGCAAGTTTGGTCCACCAACACGCTGGATTGGCAGCGCCGTGCAAAAGAGGGAGAGCAGCACACCCCGGTCGAGCAGGCCGGGGTCTGGGCTGATAGCATCCGGGGGAGAAAGCCGCGCATCTACAATGATTACGCCGCTCTTGTCAACCGGCAAGGCCTTCCCGATGACCACCCACCGCTCACGCGCCTGATCTCCCTGCCCATCCAACGCAATAACCTGGTGGTCGCGGTCATTGGCCTGGGCAATAAACCGCGCGATTACGACGAACGCGATCTGGAGCTTGTGAAACGCCTGGCAGAAGAAGCTTTTGATATTCTTTTGCGCAAGCGGGCAGAGATTGCGCTGCGCGCCAGTGAAGAAAGATATCGCCTGCTTTCAGAAGAATTGGAAGAGCGGGTACGCCAACGCACCGCCGAACTTCAGATAAGCCGCGACAAGTTGAGCATCGCCAATCTCGCCCTCGAAAAAGCAGCGCGCATGAAGGATGAGTTCATGGCCAGCATGAGCCATGAGCTGCGCACCCCATTAACTGGCATCCTCGGCCTTTCTGAATCGCTGCAGCTTCAAACATACGGCCCCCTGAGCGAAAGACAGATCAAGGCGCTAAGATCCATCGAGGACAGCGGGCGTCACCTGCTCGAATTGATTAACGATATCCTCGACCTATCGAAGATCGAAGCGGGCATGCTGGAACTGAGCATCGAGACTTTTTCGCTGGCTGAGATCTGCCATGCCGCCCTGCAGTTGATCAAAGGCATGGCGCATAAAAAACGCCACGAGGTCAGCTTCTCCATCCAACCGTCCACGATCGCCATGCGCGGCGATGCGCGCCGCATCAAACAAATGTTGGTCAACCTGCTCAGCAACGCCATCAAATTTACCCCGGACAACGGCGCCCTGGGTTTAGAAGTGCAAGCCAGCGAGACGGATCAGGTGGTCAGGTTGACTGTCTGGGATAAGGGAATTGGGATCGCCTCCGAGAATATCGAGCGGCTGTTTCAACCCTTTGTGCAGCTCGATAGCAACCTGGCGCGCCAGTATTCAGGCACTGGCCTGGGCCTATCCCTGGTGCAGCGCATGGCGAAACTGCACGGCGGCAGCGTTCAAGTCGAAAGCGCCCTGGGCGCCGGCAGCCGCTTTACAATTCTGCTGCCATGGCTGCCAACCGCCGCCAGGCCGGCCGAGAATTTACCCGGCGAGGCCGGAGCCTTACACACATCCCTGGCGGCGGAAGACCGCAAGATAGTATTGATCGTGGACGACAACGAAATGCTCATCCGGACGCTTGCCGACTTTTTAGAAACGCAGGGATTGCACGTCGTCGCGGCGCACAGCGGCATGGAACTGCTGGAGGTTGCACCTGAACTGCATCCCGACATTATTTTGATGGACATTCAAATGCCGGCGATGGATGGGATCGAAGCAACCCGCCGCATCCGGGCGCATGCCGACCCGGTGGTCGCGAAGACGCCGATCGTTGCCGTGACCGCGCTGGCAATGGTCGGCGACCGTGAGCACTGCCTGGCGGCCGGCGCCAATGAATACCTGAGCAAACCTGTAAAATTGATGGAACTGATCAAC
>CAIQJJ010000365.1 GCA_903872065.1 uncultured Anaerolineales bacterium
GCGTTTTTCCTGGAGCGCGCCTGCGTCACCGGCATTGAGGCGGCCAACGCCCTGCTCAAAAGGCGCGGCCTGACCCCCTGGCCGCTCATCCCCTATCTGCCGCCCGAAACCCTGGCCAGAGGGATTGAGTGGGCGATGAAAGCCGGTCGCAAACTGATGCGCAGAAAAAAGGAGACCCTATGAAGCCTTACCAATGCCTGGAATTGATCCGTTCGAGCGGCGTGATTGCCATCCTGCGCCTGAAAAACGCCGAAGGTAACGCAACTGCGGGCGCAAACGCGTTACTCTCTGCCGCCGAGGCGATCCGCGCCGGCGGGATTCGCGCCATCGAAGTGACCTTGAACACCCCCGGCGCGCTGGCGCTGATCGAGAAAGCCAGCGCCCATTTTGACGGCAGCATCAGGAATGATCACTGCGTCGCTTTTGGGGCCGGCACAGTCTTGGATGCCAGCAGCGCCCGCGCCGCCATCCTGGCCGGGGCGCAGTTTATCGTCGCCCCCACCTTAAAAGCTGAAGTCATTGAGCTTTGCCGCCGCTACAGCGTCCCCGTCTTCCCTGGCGCTTATACCCCCACCGAAATTTTGACCGCCTGGGAACTGGGCGCCGATATGGTCAAAGTCTTCCCGGCCAGCATCGGCGGGCCGGCTTTCATCAAAGCCATCAAAGCCCCCCTGCAGCAAATCGAGCTGATCCCCGTCGGCGGCGTCACCCTGGAGAACACAGCAGACTTTTTGCGCGCCGGCGCCAGCGCGGTCGGCGTGGGCGGTGAACTGCTCGATCCCCAGTTGATCCAGAGCGAAGCCTGGCCGGCCCTCACCGAACGGGCGCGCCGCTTTGCCCAGGCGGCGCAGCGAACTTGAGGATAAAGCATGTTAAAATCCAATCAACTTTTCTTTTCATCTTTTCACCTTACCATTTTACCCCCTGAGGTTTCCCATGTCTTTTGCTGCTGAACTCAACCGTTGGAAAGAACAAACCTATAAAAAAGCGACCAGCCGCTTTGCCGAACGCAAACCTGAATTTCAAAGTCCGTCTGGCATCCCCCTCCCGCCGGCGCTTGCCCCGGACGATCCCGACCCTGACTACATGGATAAGCTCGGCTTTCCCGGCGAATATCCTTTCACGCGCGGCGTGCAGCCCACCATGTACCGCGGCCGTTTTTGGACGATGCGCCAATACGCCGGCTTTGCCACCGCCGAAGAATCCAATGCGCGCTACCGCTACCTGCTCCAACAGGGGCAAACCGGCCTCTCAGTAGCCTTCGACCTGCCTACCCAGATCGGCTACGATTCGGATGACGCCATGGCGCTCGGCGAGGTGGGTAAAGTGGGGGTAGCGGTGGCCTCGCTGGAGGATATGGAAACGCTCTTCCGCGAGATCCCACTCGATAAAGTCTCCACCTCGATGACAATCAATGCCCCGGCGGCGGTGCTGCTGGCGCTGTACATCGCCGTCGCCAAGAAGCAGGGCGTCGAAACCAAAAACTTGCGCGGCACGATCCAGAATGACATCCTCAAAGAATACATCGCCCGCGGCACCTACATCTTCCCGCCGGCCCCCTCAATGCGCCTGATCACCGACATCTTTCGCTATTGCAAAGACGCCGTCCCCAACTGGAACACGATCAGCATTTCGGGCTACCATATCCGCGAGGCCGGCTCGACCGCCGTGCAAGAGGTGGCCTTCACCCTGGCCAATGCCGTCGCTTATGTGCAGGCGGCGCTCGACGCCGGGCTGGATGTGGATGAGTTTGCCGGGCAGCTTTCCTTCTTCTTCAACGCCCACAACAACTTTTTGGAAGAGGTGGCTAAATTCCGCGCCGCCCGCCGACTGTGGGCGCGCCTGATGAAAGACCGCTTCGCCGCCAAAAAGCCTGCCTCGTGGATGCTGCGCTTCCACACCCAAACCGGCGGCTCGACCCTGACCGCCCAACAGCCCGAAAACAATGTAGTGCGCGTGACGCTGCAAGCCCTGGCGGCGGTGCTGGGCGGGACGCAGTCGCTGCACACCAACAGCATGGATGAGGCGCTCTGGCTGCCCACCGAAAAGAGTGTGCGCGTGGCGCTCCGCACTCAGCAGATCATTGCCAATGAGTCCGGCGTGGCGGATACGGTTGACCCCCTGGCCGGGGCGTACATGGTCGAGTACCTGACCGATGAAATCGAGCGCCGCGCCGAGGAATACCTGCGCAAGATTGATGAGATGGGCGGGGCGCAGGCGGCCATCGAGCATGGCTACATCCAGGGCGAAATCCAGGACGCCGCGTACCGCTACCAACGCGCGGTGGAAAGCAAACAAGAGGTGGTGGTCGGCGTCAACCAATTCCAGGTCGGAGAAAAGATCGAACTGGAACGCCTGAAGATTGACCCGGCGATCGAGGCCAATCAAGTCGCGCGGCTGAAAGCTTTCAAGAGCCGCCGCGACCCGGCCACGGTGAGTGAGTGTCTGACCAGGCTGGAAACCGCCGCCAGAAGCGCCGACACCCTGATGCCGCTCTTCGTCGCGCTGGTCGAACAGGGCGTCACGCTGGGCGAAATTTGCGCCGTCCTGCGCGGCGTCTGGGGCGAATACCAGCCTCCCGCCTGGGCGTGAGTCAGTCCACAATTGTATGGCAGCCCTCGACCTGGTCGCGTATAGCTACGAAGCTGGCAAAGCGCTGCTTGAGAAACGCGCCCTCAAGACGCTCAAAGAGAACGGCCAATTTTTAACTCCGCCCCCGGTCGCGCGCTACATGGCTCAACAAATCGGGCCCATTCACGATGGGGGCAGGCTGTTAGAACCAGCCATTGGCTCAGGCGTGCTGGTCTGCGCCGTGATCGAACAACTCATCGCTGCGCGCCAGCCGCTTGAGCGCCGCTTGAACTTATGGATAGACGCTTACGAAACCGATCGCGAGCTTTATAACCTGGCGCGGCAGGTTTTGACCACAGCCAGTGAAGAAGCCGATCGCGAGGGGATCACCCTTCACTGGCAAATCTATCATGACGATTTTGTCCTCGCTTGCCTGCCCGAAACACAACCCACGCTGTTTGCGTCCGGCGCTGAATGCCAAAAGCCGGTCAGAAATACCAGTTTTGATTACATCATCAGCAATCCCCCTTACTTCAAGCTCAATCATGACGACCGGCTGGTCAAAGCAGCCGCCGGCAAACTGACCGGGCATACCAATATCTACACGCTCTTCATGGCATTAAGCGCCAGGTTGTTGGTTCCCAAAGGGAAAGCTTGTTTTATCACCCCGCGCAGTTTTTGCTCTGGCGTGTACTTCTCCTCTTTCCGCAAAGAATTATTACAAGACGTTACGCCATTATCGGTGTATCTCTTTCGCTCGCGCGACGAAATCTTCCAGAACGACAGTGTTTTGCAAGAGAATGTCATCTTTACCTACGAAAAATCCCCCCAGCGAAATTCGCTTCAGTACCGGGCCGGCTCGATCAATATCTTAACCTCGAAAGATGATCAAAACCTTCACACCGCCTCGCTCAGCCGGCAAGTTGCTTTTCGTCACTTTTTAAAACAGCACGATGGACAATTTCGCTTCAGGCTGCCGACCGGAATGTTGGATGAACAAATTCTGGATGCGGTGGATCGGTGGGAAGGTTCTTTGGAATTCTATGGCTTACAAGTCTCTACTGGCCCGGTCGTAGCTTTTCGCGCCCAACATCTTTTGCGAGGCATTCCACCCACCCATGATACTGTCCCGCTCTTGTGGATGCAAAATGTCAAACCGCATGAGGTTCGTTGGCCTCTGCAAGACCTGGACAAGCCCCAGACAATTTTGACGACGGCAGAGGCCCTGCCAACGGCGGCCGCATCGCCTGATCACTCTTTACTCATCCCCACCGCGAACTACGTTCTCCTGCGACGCTTCAGCGCCAAGGAAGACTTGCGCAGGTTGGTGGCTGCGCCTTTTCTGGCAAAAAATTTCCCTTACGCCCAAATTGGTCTTGAAAATCACTTGAACTTCATTTACCGCAAGAAGGCGACATTTGGCGCAGTCAACGACTTGCAAGAAGTAGAAGCAATTGGATTGGCGGCTATCTTAAATAGCGCCCTCATCGATCGCTACTTCCGCATTGCAAATGGCAATACCCAGGTCAATGCGGCCGAACTAAGGGCTTTGCCTTTGCCGGCCTGGGAGGTCATCTGTCGCATTGGGGAGCAAATTCAAAACAGCCAGGTTTGCAGCGCGGCCGAAGCCGATAAAATCGTATTCGCGGCTTTGCGCGCCAACAACCTGATTGAAGACGATTTTCCAATGATCCAGGAGACAAGAATCAGCATGGGAAAAATTGAACAGGCGCAAGAAATTTTAGAAGCTTTGGGGCTGCCTTCCGCGCAGCAAAACGAAATGTCTGCCCTCACCCTGTTGACGCTTGCCCAGCTTTCTGAAGACAGCCCCTGGCAAGACGCCCGTGGACGAAGTTTGCGCGTCCATGACATCTTGATCGAGATCAAGCAGCGTTACGGCCGAGAGTATGCCGAAAACACCCGTGAGACGATCCGCCGTCAAGTTCTTCACCAATTCGAACAAGCGGGGCTTGTAATCCGCAATCCTGAAGACCCCGATTTAGCAACCAACAGCCCTCGCACGCATTATCTCCTACCTGATTCTGTGCTATCTGCCTTGCGCGCCTATGATACAGCCGATGTGGGCGATACCCCTTCCAAATTAAGATAATTTGAATTATACTAATTTCAATTATCCTAATTCAGATTACCCTCGCAGAAAAGCAGATGGCCCGCTCGCCTTTTGTCGGACGTGAACATGAATTGAAACTGCTGCAAGAGCAGTGGCAGTCATCGCAGGCCAGGATGATGATTCTCTATGGCCGCCGCCGGGTGGGAAAAACTCGCCTGGTCACACACTGGCTGCAAAGCTCAAACGTGCGCGCCTTCTACTGGGTCGCAGAGCCAACTTCGTCAGCCGATCAGCTTGCCTCATTCTCACAAGCTTTGTATAACTTTGCCGGCGCAGGAACCGCGCCCGATCATTTCACCTACGCAACCTGGGCGCAGGCTTTCCAAGAAATTGCACGGCTGGCGCAAGACAAGCGCCTTGCAGTTGTGTTGGACGAATTCACTTATCTGCTGACCGCCGAAGCAGGCGTTGCTGGTGTGCTGCAAAACGCCTGGGATCAGACCCTCAGCCTCTCCAATATCTTTCTGATCCTCTCCGGCTCGCACATCGGGATGATGCAAAGACACCTGCTTTCCTACCAGGCGCCCCTCTACGGACGGGCAACCTCCAAATTGCAAGTGCTGCCGCTGCCTTATGCCTGCACCAAAGCTTTTTTCCCCGGCTACCGTCCCGATGAACGCGTGGCTGTGTATGCGCTGTTGGGCGGCGTACCGGCTTATTGGGAACAGTTCGACCCAAACCAAAGCCTGGATTCAAACATTCGCAATCAACTTTTAGGCGGCGCGAACTTGATGCAGGATGAGCCGCGCCTGCTGCTGCATGATTTTGTTTCCGAGCCGCACAACTATGTGGCCATCTTGCGCGCCATCGCGAACGGACAGCACACTCCAAAAGATATCGCCAACGCGGCCGGCCTTCGCGATCATCACCTCGGGATGTATCTGAACAACTTGCTCCAGACGGGGTTCGTCGAACGACGCCTGCCAGTGACCGAGAATGAAACCTCGCGCCTGGGCCGCCACTACATCACCGATCCATTTCTGCGCTTCTATTATCGCTTCCTGGCGCGCCGCCAGGCGCAGCTTGCCCTGGGCGTCCAGGATCAGACTCTTGAGGAGCTCAAAAGGCACTTAATTGACTTCATTGGTACGTACACCTGGGAAGAACTATGCCGCGAATGGCTGCTGCGCGCCAGCGGGCGCAGCAGGCTGCCATTTTTGCCCGATCAGGTGGGAAGCCTGTGGAACCGGCAGGCTCAGGTAGATGTGGCGGGATATAACTCCATGGAGAAGACCTTGATTTTGGGAGAGTGCAAATGGGGTCGCCAGGTAATGGATTGGGATGTCATGAACGGGCTGGTCGAAAAGACCAGCAAGGTTGTCCCATCTGAGGGGCAGTGGACAATTTACTACCTGGGCTTCGCTCGCCAGGGCTGGACAGAAACGGCGCGGCAGTTTGCCGCTCAGTTTGCCGCCAGCGGTCTGCAGGGCGCAAACTGGAAAGCAATTGGGATGCACATCCTCAATCTCGATCAAGTAGATCAAGACCTGATCGCGTGGAGCAGTTAAGTTCTCATGTCACCCTATTCCCTTATCTTTCTCGGTTTTGGCAATGTTGGACAGGCTTTAGGCCGCCTTCTGCTGCGCAAACGCGACCTGCTGCGCAGCGACTATGGCATAGATTTTACCGTCGCCGGCGTCGCGACTGGCCGCCGCGGCCAATGGCGCGGCGCAGTAGACCTGGAGCAGGCGCTGGAGTTGAGCGCCGGCGGGCAGCCATTCCCCTCCGCCGCGGCGCTGCCCATCCCACAATTCCTCGAAGCCTGCGCGGACGGACGGACGCCCACGGTCGTTTTCGAGAGCATCCCGGTTAATTACGAGAGCGGGCAGCCGGCGGTCGAGTACCTGCGGGCGGCTTTACAGCGCGGCATGTACGCCATCAGCGCCAACAAAGGCCCGGTAGTGCATGCCTATCGCGAATTGACC
>CAIQJJ010000366.1 GCA_903872065.1 uncultured Anaerolineales bacterium
CGGCGGGTTGGCAAAACAAGGCTGTTGACCGAGTGGGTTACTACCCGGAAAATCAAGCCGATCTTCTTTGTCTCTGAGCAAGATTCAAAAGAGTCGTTGCTGCGCCAGTTTTCGCAGATCGTTTACAAAAAAGCCTTCCCCTCACTGCCCGTTCCCAATACATTCTCATTCGCCAATTGGGATCAGATCTGGAATCAGATCAGCGAACTGGCAAAAGGAGAAAGATTGGTTGTCTGCATTGATGAGTTCACTTATATGATGGCGGCTGATCCTACCCTTGCCAGCAATTTGCAGCGCGCCTGGGATTCTGTTTTAGAAAATGCCAACATTTTCCTATGTATTTCAGGGTCTCACCTGGGCATGATGGTGCGGGGAATACTATCTGGCACTGCGCCATTGTATGGAAGAACCACAGCCAAAATGGAATTGAAGCCGCTTCTTTTTGGCGTCACGAAATCTTATTTTAAACGCTACTTAGCTCCCGAAAGGGTCATGCTGTATTCTGTCTTTGGCGGCATTCCGCAATATTGGCGGCTGATTGACCAGAGCAAATCTGTTTCGGATAATCTCAAGAGTTTGTTGTTGTCGCCGGGCGGGAATTTAAAAGATGAGCCGCGCATTCTTTTGAATGATTACATTAGCGACCCCAACAACTATATTGCTATCCTGCGGGCGATAGCTCATGGATATGCCACGCCTAAGGAGATCGAAAATTTTACCGGAATTCCTAATCTCCACCTGTCTCAATATATTGCAAATCTGGCAAGTACAGGGTACGTGGTAAAAAAATTACCCGTTACGGCGGGCCCTTCGTCCAGAGCGGGACGGTATACGATTACCGACCCATTTTTACGCTTCTATTACCGCTTCATCCAGTCCAGATTGACGCAATTGGAAATGGGTGAGATTGACCAAACCCTGCAAGAACTCCAAAAGCATATAGTGGACTACATTGGCGCGTACACCTGGGAAGAGATTTGTCGTGAATGGACTATCCGGGCGAGTAATCGTGGTGTCTTACCGCTCTATCCCGACCATGTTGAAAGCGATTGGGGAAAAGACTATCAGGTAGATGTGGTCGGAATCAACACGATGAAAAAGCACCTGATCTTGGGCGAATGCAAATGGATCAAGGAGCGTGGCAAAGCAGTTATTTTGCAAGAGCTGGTTGAGAAAAAGGCCGCCAAGGTCGTGCCGCCTTCTGGCAACTGGCAGGTATACTACCTGGGGTTCTCACGCGAGGGATGGAACGAGAATGCTGTTGAGTACGCGCAAAAAATTGCTCAAGCGCCTCCGGTGGGGACAAACTGGCAAATGCAAGGAATACGTTTGCTTACCTTGGATGAGGTGGACGCCGATTTGCATGATTGGGCCAACGCGTGACGCCGCAATCTCCTTGCTCAAGCGATGCGGCTTCCGCAAAAAATACCGAATACAAATTTATGGCTTTGCCGGGTATAATAATGAAAAGGATTTCCAAAACGCCTATCAGCAGGCGACTAGCGGCGCGTCAAGCAGAAAGGCCTGACGAGCCAGCACTGGAGGTGAAAGAAGTCTAAAACATTTGAACACGCATCCTTTTCAGGATAAAAGACAGTTCAAAGATTGTTTAAATTCAAGGAGGAAGTATGGCAAGCAAAATTTCTCGTCGTGATTTTATTCGCGTGGTCGGCGTCGCCGCCGCCAGCGCCGTCGTTGCAGCCTGCAGCCCACAGGTGGTGACGCAAGTAGTTAAAGAGACTTCGGTGGTCAAAGAGACTTCCATCGTCAAAGAAACTTCGGTGGTCAAAGAGACCTCAGTCGTTAAAGAGACCCAAATCGTTGAAGTTACCGCCGTCCCGCTGACCGGGCCAACCAACGCCCTGGGCGTAACTTTGCCGGCAGATGCCCTGCCGTTGGAACAGCAAACTTATACCATCGCAATGGGCAAAGTTGGCGAACAGTTCGGCGGCGCTTTCGGACATGAGATGGAATCGCTCTACAACCGGGCTTATCAGCTTGGTTTGGGCAGTGAGGCTCTGACCAACCTGGACAAAGAAGGCAACATGGTTGGCATCGGCTGCGAAAGCTGGCAGCAATCGAGCGATGGCCTGGCCTGGGATTTCAAACTGCGCCCGGGTCTTGAGTTCAGCGATGGCACGCCCATCACGGCCAACGATTGGGTGTGGACGCTGCAAAATTCTTTTGGCAAAGCCTATGACTTTGGTTGGTTCTTCAGCGACATTCTGAACGCCAACGATGTCCTATCCGGCGCAAAACCACCCGCCGAATTGGGCGTGGAAGCCGTGGATGATTTAACGTTCCGCATCAAGTCGGCCTCGCCTGTGCCTTACATCCCGGCATTGGGCTTGTGGATGTGGCTTGCCCCCAAGCAGGCGTACGAAAAATTCGGCGATAACTGGTCGCTGGAACCTGAAAACTACATCGCTTCCGGCCCGTGGATGCTCACGGAACTTGAGCGCGGCGTACAATACACCTTTGTGCTCAACGAGAAGTACAAAGGGATCAACCGCCCTTATATCACCAAGATCCAGGGCCGCCCCCTGCCGAATACCCTCCCGGCCTACATGAACGGCGAAATCCCCTCTTACGGTTTGGGCATCGACTCGCCGGCTGGCGAAGTGGGCATTGTCAACTCGAACCCGGTGCTGCGTTCCGAATCGCACCCGCAGCCCAGTGTCGTGACCTGGTATATCGGTTTCAATACCGAGGGCGAGTTCAAAGAACTGACCGATCCCAGGGTGCGCCTGGCGCTCAGCAAAGCGATTGATAAGACCACCATTATCGGCGAAATTGGCCACGGTTTTGCCGATCCGGCCTGGGGCATTCTGCCCAAAGGCTTCCCTGGCAACACTTATGAAGCCCTCAAAGAAGAGGATCCCAACATCTTCGATGTCGAAGCCGCCAAGAAACTGCTGGCGGACGCCGGCTTCCCGGATGGGAAAGACTTCCCCGTCTTTGATTTGTGGATTCGTTCGCCTCAGCCCTTCATGACCAGCCTGTGCGAGGCCGTCCAGGCCTCCTGGAAGACAAACCTGAATATTGATGTCAAGTTGAACCCGGCCGACCATCCGACCTTTACCCAGGCTGTCTTTAAGGATAGGAAAATCCCCATCTACTTCGTCGGCTATTCTTACGACTTCTGGGATGCCGCCACCTTTATGGCCGTCTTCCGCACTGGCAGCCGCCATCCTTATAGCAACACCAACTACGATGATGTCTACACCAAAGCCAATGGCGATATTGACCAGGTCAAGCGCCTGGCCGGCCTGGCAGAAGCCGAAAAGATATTGGTCAATGATGTCGGCTTTATCTTCCTGATCTGTCCCTTCAGCATCAAGCTCTTCCCGTGCAACCTGCGAGGTGAGTTCGTTACCCCCAACTCGCTCGGTTACTCCAACGACGTTGGCTCAACCTACGGAAATACCAGCGGCTATCCTGGTTTCTACTGGTCTGATTCAGACTGCCGCAAGAGCCTGCAGTAAATCCTAAAAGCAACTTGCTTAAGCAAGTTGCTTGCTCTCTTCTTTTGATGGTGCAGAGCAATCTGCACCATCAAAAAAAGTTTTTTCGCGCCCGGCGAAAAGCGGTGATCTGTACCGCATCGATCGTATCAACCAGGTGTTTGCGCTTGAAAGGTTGAAGATATGCTTCGCTACACGCTGCGCTCATTAGGGGGAATCCTTTCGGTGGTCTTTCTATTATCCCTTTTTACCTTTGTGATGGCCCGCGCCATCCCCGGCGGCCCCTGGGATGTCGCCGGCAATAAAGGCACCTTGACGGAACATCAGATCAACGTTTTCAAAGCCAAATATGGCCTGGACAAACCGGTTTTGGAACAATACCTGGTCTGGCTGCGCAACGCGGTAACACTCGACTTTGGCTCGCCGTACATGGCGCCAGAAATGTCAGTCACAGAGTTAATCCTGAAACAACTTCCGTACAGCGCCCTGGTGGGAGGCCTGGCAGCCACGTTTGCGGTTGTCGTGGGGATCATCCTGGGGATGATCGCCGCCGCCCGCCAAAATACCTGGATTGATATTGCCATCAACAGCTTTGCCGTCATTATCGGCACCGTGCCGGGGTTTGTCTTGGGCTTCGTCCTAGCCTACTACTTCGGGGCCAAACTGCATTGGTTTCCCACCGGCGGCTGGCAAAACGAACCCAAATACATCGTCCTGCCAGTCCTGGCCTTTGGCATCCCGGCCATCGGCGGGGTGGCGCGCTGGACGCGCCAGTGCATCGTTGAGGCCATGTCGTCCGACTACGTGCGCACAGCTTATTCCAAGGGCGTTCGCCAGACGGGCGTGATTGTGCGGCATGTCTTACGCAATGCAGCCATCCCAATGATTACCAGTTTCCTGCCCATGTTCCCCGCCATGATGACCGGGTCGGTGTTCATCGAGCGCACCTTTGGCATTCCGGGGCTGGGTCAATATTTCGTGCAATCCAGCATGTCGCGGGATTACCCCCTGGTGACAGGCATCACCATTTTTTGGGCGCTCCTGATCTCCATCACCTACCTTGTCACCGACATTCTCTACGGCATCATCGATCCGCGCGTGCGCTTAGAAGGGAAGAAGCGATGACCGTCGTTACGCTGCCAACACCCAAACGCGTCCGCTACGCCGGTTTTTGGGCCGGCGCCTGGCGGCGTTTCCGCCGCAACCTGCTCGCCATGTATGGGCTGGTTTTTGTGACCGCCATCGTCATTATGGCCGTTTTTGCAGACTTCATCGTGCCGATTGGCCCATTGGAAGTGGATTTCGACCACGGTCTGGAACCTCCCACCGCGCTGCACTGGATGGGCACCGATAACCTGGGGCGGGACATGTTTTCACGCGTGATGTACGCTTCGCGCCCCATGCTCATGGTGGGTATCTTGACGCAGGTCTTTTCCATGCTGATCGGCATCCCTCTGGGCATTATCGCCGGCTATAAGGGCGGCGTTTTCAATTGGGTCATCTCGCGCCTGATTGAATTTTTCTCCGCCATTCCCTGGTACCTGGTTGTGCTGTATCTGATTATGCTGCTGAAGCCCAGCCTGGAAAACCTGATCATTGCCCTGACCATCACCAGTTGGGTCGGCCCTTGCCGCGTGGTGCGCGGGCTGGCATTATCGGTGCGCGAGCAAGATTACATCGAAGCGGCCAGGGCCCTGGGCACGCCCGTTTGGCGGATTTTGCTCAACCATGTCCTGCCGCAAGCCACCCCCCTCTTATTGTGGAGCTTTGCGGTTGGCATTCCCACCTCCGTCTTTGCCGAGGCTGGGTTAAGCTTCTTGGGGATGGGTATCCGCCCCCCTGATCCCAGTTGGGGCTTGATGCTGGGCGAGTCCGGCCAGTGGTGGATGTATCGTCCGCACATGTTTGTCTTCCCCGGCTTGATGATCACCCTATCCATCCTTGCCTTCCAGGGGCTTGCCGATGGGCTGCGGACGGCAATTGATGTCAATGTGAATGTGTGAAGCAAGGCAAATCCGATGAGCCAATTATTAACTGTCAATAACCTTGAAGTGGCCTTTTTCACCAAGGATGGCGTTGTCAGGGCGGTGAATGGCATCTCGTATGGACTGGACGAGGGCGATATCCTGGGCGTCGTCGGAGAAAGCGGCTGCGGCAAAAGCGTCAGTATGATGGCAATGCTGCGGCTGCTGCCTGAACCGCCGGCCAGGATTATGGGCGGGCAGGTGCTGCTGAATGGGCGCGATCTGCTGAAGATGAAATCCGCCGAAATCAGCCGGGTGCGCGGGGCCGAGATCGCCATGATCTTTCAAGACCCGATGACCTCGCTTAACCCGGTGATGAAGATCGGCGATCAAATCGCCGAAGGGATGCAGATCAACCTGGGCATGTCGCATCAAGCGGCCATCCAACAGACGATCCAGCTTCTCGATCGCGTGGGCATCCCCAAAGCCGCCGACCGGGTGCATGACTATCCCCCATCAGTTTTCGGGGGGCATGCGCCAAAGGGTGATGATCGCGATTGCGATCTCGTGCAAGCCCAAGATTCTGATCGCCGATGAGCCAACCACCGCCCTCGATGTGACCATCCAGGCCCAGATCGTTGACCTGGTCAAACAGATTCAACAAGACCTGAATATGGCGGTGATCTGGATCACCCATGATCTCGGCGTGGTTGCCCGGCTGGCGCGGCGCATCAACGTGATGTATGCTGGCAACATCGTCGAAAAAGGCCCCATTTTGCCTGTTTTTAAACGTCCCGCGCACCCCTATACCATTGGGTTATTGGGGTCTCTGCCCGGCAACCAGGCGGAGAGCAGCCAGGAATTGGTTTATATCGAAGGCGCGCCCCCGGATATGATTCAACTGCCGCCAGGCTGCCCGTTTGAGCCGCGCTGCATTTACCGCAGCGACCGCTGCACGGCAGAACGGCCTGTGCTGGAAGAGGTGGGCGAAGGCCGCCAGGCCGCGTGTTGGAATTTGGCGCAGGTTTATCCCCAGGGGCAGTCGCGTTATCGTCATTCGTCACGCTCATCGGTGGAGTGAGCAGTCATGGCTGAAAAGACACTCGTTCTCCAGGTTGAACACCTCAAAAAATATTACCCGCTCGATCGCGCCGTGTGGCAGCGGCAGCAGTACGTCAAAGCGGTGGATGATATTTCATTTAATATCTATGCCGGCGAGACATTGGGATTGGTGGGAGAAAGCGGCTGCGGCAAAACAACCGCCTCCCGCGCCATCCTGCAATTAGACCCGCCCACATCTGGCTCCGTCAAGCTGGATCAGCGCGAACTGGTGAATATGAATCCGGATTTGCTGCAAAAAATGCGCCAGGAGATGCAAATCATCTTCCAAAATCCGTACTC
>CAIQJJ010000367.1 GCA_903872065.1 uncultured Anaerolineales bacterium
GGGCCGGTGACGGTCATGATGTCCATAAGGTCTCCTTCACTCCATGCCGACCACTTCCAGGCCCAAGTCATGGGCGTAACCGGCCATGTTTTTCATGTGAATACAGCGTTGATGGTTATATTTGCCGTCGAAGCCGCCCACGCAGGTGGAAAAGTGTACCACCTGCAGGCCCTTCTTCTCCATCAGTTCTTTGAGCAGCCACGAAACACGCCGTCCCGGGCAGCCGCCACAGGTCATGCTGCCGACCATGATAATGCTCTGGCCCTGGTAGCGCTCGAAGCCGCCCCATTTGTTGTTGAACGAGTCGAAGCAGTCGGCGGCGGGGCAAGTCTCGCTGATTTTGTCGCAGCGCACGAGGGCAATTTTGATGGGGGTATCCATGTGGTCTCCGCAAATCATTCAACCGTCTGGTTGCCGAGTCGTTCCCAAAAGCCAGTGTCAGACATATTGATCCGAATCACCTGCGGCTCCGAATCCCCCAGGGTCTGGGTCAACTCCAGGGTATCGGCATCCAACTCGGCCCGGATTGTGCCGTAGGCGCCGTGCTGTTCCCAACCGTAAAACTCCCGCCCGGCTTCGATATCCAGCCATTGCTGCGGCTCAGGGAAGAGAATGCGCAGCGGGCCGCCAGGCAGATCGCCGTACAGGTTGCCATCGGCAAAGTTGTGTTGGTTGGCAAATTCGATCGCCGCCTGCCCGCATCGATGGAAAATGTTATGCAGCACCTTCAGGTTGCGCGCTGTGCCACCACGGCCCGCCACCAAACGGTCGGGAACCAACTCCGAGAAAACACCGGCCATCTCGCAATCTACGATCAGGTTGTGGGCGATCACGGTATGGTCGCAGCCTTGGGAGAAAACGCCATGCCCGCCGATCACGCCCTGCTCTTCCAGCCCCGGGGCGGCGCGCACGTTGAAGACCAGATTGTGATCCACAAAATTGGGGGCGTGGCTGGCCTCGATGTGGATCCCCCCGCCAATGGTGGCGATGTCGGCGAAGATGTTGCCGGTCACGCGGCTGTCCACGTTGGTGTAATCCAGCCACAGGCCGTTACCGTGGGCGATGTGACGCACGATGTTGTGGCGGAAGAGCATGCGTTCGGCGTTGTGGAACTTAGCCCCTGCCGATTCATACGAATTTTCGGCGTCGTGGAAACAGCAATGCTCGATCAGATTGTCTTCCACTAGATAATCGGGGGCAGGGATGCCCGCCATGCCGCAAATACCGCAGTGCTGCACCATGTTGCCGCGCACGATATGATGGCCGATGATCGCCGGGTCTTCTGGTGACGAGGCGTTCCAACATTCGTTGCCCAAATCCAGCCCGACCGAGTTGGCCCAGCGGATGGTGTTGCCCTCGACGATCCAGTGATGGCCGCGGTAGGCCGAGACCAGTCCGCGCTGCGGCACGGGGAAACCGCTGGCGGCATGCTCGAAGGTGATGCCCTTAACCCGGATGTAGCCCAGGCCGCGCCTTTTGGGAGCGAAAACCTGCTCTTTGGTGGTGATTTCCACGCAATGATCTTCGGGGGCGGAATCTCCCGGCAGGCGCATGTGCAGCGTCAGGCCGTTGTGTTCGATCCAAAAACGCCCGCTTTCTTCGGCCAATTCGCGATACAAATCCACCTGCTGTAAGGGCAGCCCATCCACGAACACCATGCCGCGCCGCTGAAAGAACGGCTTGGTGCTGCGCAGGCGCTTCGGCCAAAAGTAGAAGCGATCCTGGATCACATTATCCATACCAAACGGGTTGTACCCACCAAAGGGTACATCTTCCAGAGAAATTTGCCAGATGGATGCTTGCGCGTCCGAACGCAGTGCCCAACCCGCAGAAGCCTGCCAACCCTCGGATAGGATCACCGACCCTTTAATGACCACCTGATCCCCTTCTGCCGCTTCGTAGCTGATCATCGTCTGGGGGCCAGCGCCGCCCCGCGCCGGGTGGACGCTCTCACGGTACACCCCGCCGGCGATGACAACGCGCTCACCCGCTTGCAATACCTGGGCGGCGTGGTTGATGGTGCGGAAAGGCTGTGCGGGCGTACCGGGGCCGGCATCGCTGGCGTTGGGGGCGCTGCCATTTACGTGGTAAGTTTTGGAAAACTCAAGGGAGGCTGGCTCCCAGAGATGGGTCGAGGAGAGAATGTCCATGAGGGAAAATCCTTTCGGTGGTCAAATGTGAATCACTTGGAATTGCCGTGGTAAACCGCCAAATGTACGGCGAAATTAATTTCGCCATACTCGCTGGTAGGATCAAATTCCCAAAGAGCCACTTTATGAGCAGTAAATTCTCTACCGGACAAAGCGGTTTTTGGGGACGCTGATAAAAACGGTAGAGCCGTTTTGATCTAACGCTATGCCACCTGGATGGCGCATAACCCATGAGCGGCCAGCGTGACGCGTACCACGCCATCCTTGACCATCAGCGCTTCCTGCCTTTCCTCCAACAGACTGCACACCCAGGCTTGCGTGACGCCCAGATCGCTGGCGTCTATCATCACCTCGGTCGCCTGACCGTCGCATTCCCACAAACGCAGAATCCAACCTTGCCCGTTCTCGGCCACTTTGAATCCAGTGACGATGACGTTTTCCGGCGTGACCGAGACAAACGAGCCAGATGGCGGCAAATCGGCGCTTTCATCTCCCGTGGCCCAGGCGCGCGGCAGGGACTGGGCGCTCTCGGCGGCGAATTGCACAGCCGCCGAGGGAGCATCCTGGCTGAACAGGCCAATACTGTAACAGAAGGTGAAATACTCCTGCCCGCCCTGGCGCACGAGAAAATCGTTGCGGGTGAAGTTGTGCATCACCAACGAAAGCGCCAGTGGTGAGTGAGGGTCAGAATCACCCAGCGGTTCAACGAGAACCCCCTCACCAAACTGGAACAGGTAGGCATCTGGTGTGGCAAGGACGATCTGGCCCTCGCCGGCGCTGACCGACAGGAAGCTCTGCACCGCCGTTGAAGACAGCCCCGCCCCTGGCAGCAGATCGCCGCCCTGGGATTGCAGCCCCGGCCGTAAAATCGCCGCCATGCCGTCATAGCGATACTGCGGCTGGCTGGCGTTGAACGGGAAGGCAAACCAACCTGCCTGCGGTTCGCTGCTGGGTTCTTTGTACAGTTCGTTGACGATGTCGAGGGGGCGGGGCGCATGATACAGCCTGTACGTGGTGCGCAATTTTGCCCTCAGGCAAGTTGTTTCGACGATCAGGTGATCGCACAGCGGGCCGCGGCGCAGCGAGATAGATTGTAGTTTGGCACGGTGCAACATCCCATCCGAATGGTGCAGATACTCGTTGAGGGCGTAGTCCCCTCGTAGCACCAACTCGCGCCCGGCGGCCTTGTCGAACAGTGAGTCTAGCCCGCCGGTAGCGGTGTTGATGAACAGGCGGTAATGCTCGTTTTCGTAGAAAGTTTTCCCCTCCACGGGATCGGCAAGGGCCACGGAGGCCGCGCCGCGCCGCAGGATGTAGCTGCGATAGCCAACCCCCGGCACATCCGCGGCTGCGAACGACAGGTAATGCTGCATCCAACCGGGGCCGCGCGTCTCCAACTGGCAGAGGATGGATACTCCGGTCTCTGTATCCACTACTTCATAAGGCATCGCGTCATGGACGACGACTTCCACGAGTCCATCGCGCAGCCAGTTGTTCGGGTTAGTCACCACCAGCGTGCGGACATTCTGCGAGGCGGGCAGGCGCGCCGCCAACGTGGCGATGCCGCTCTCCAGGGCGCGCGTGCCTTCGCGCAAGGCCGTATGGGCATACCCGGCTTTGGTTTCGTACACGTCTTCCTGGTAATCGGCGCTGATGCCGCCGAAATCGTGTTCGGCAAATTGCAGCAGACCGCGCCATGCCTGCTCCAACGATGAGGCCCGGCCCATGCTGGCAGAAGGATCAAACTTGTGGGCTAACGCCGCCAACGCCTGCGCCGAAAAGACCGTCTGGCGGGCGCGGCGGTAGAGGTTGTTCAGACGGGCGATCTGCGCCGGCCACTCCTCCCAGGCGGCGCCGAAATCGCCGCGCAACACCGGGAGTTTCGTGGGGTCAAGCTGCCCTTCTACGTCACGCCAGAAATCACTCCAGGTGGCATCCACCAACCGGGGGTACTCCCAGCCCTGGGCGTTGAACCAGCCAATGAAATCACTCACCGCCGTAGTCTGGGGAAATTCATCGAAACCGGTTCCGGCCAGCAGGATGGCACGGATGGGGTAATGTTCGTAGGCTTCGTAACGGGCGGTCGTCTGCTCGATGTAATTCGCCCGTTCGATGTTGGATTGGCTCTTCCAGAAAATCCAGCCTTCGCCATAGCCGCCCCATTTGCCGGTGTCGGCGTA
>CAIQJJ010000368.1 GCA_903872065.1 uncultured Anaerolineales bacterium
CTGCCCTCATCCTGGTTCGATGTGGCCGTGAGCAATGTGCCCTTTGGCGACTACGGCGTAAGCAGCAAGGCTGTGCCCGCCTTTGCCAAAACCTGTATCCACGACTTCTTCTTTGCCAACACGGTGGCGTTGCTGCGACCGGGCGGTGTGATGGTTTATATCACTTCTCGCTACACATTGGACAAAAAAGATAGCCAGACTCGCATGTGGCTGGCGCGGCAGATGGATTTGCTCGCTGCCGTGCGTCTGCCGCACACCGCTTTCAAGGCTAACGCTGGCACGGAAGTCGTTACCGATATCCTGATCCTGCAAAAGCGTGAGCGAGAACAGGCAATTCCACCTGATTGGGCATCTATCAAGGCGATCTATCGTTCTGCCAGTTTTTCTGACTCTGAACCGGTATTCTACAGCCGCTATTATGCCGACCACCCCGAAATGATTTTGGGCAAGGTTACATACAACGGTACGATGTATCGTTCGAATGGCTACAATGTCGAGCCGGACGGGCGAAACCTGGCTGACGCCATTCGCACGGCCCTGATCGCTTCGATGCCGGCAAACTGCCTGGCTGTACAAGAAAAGTCGGAAGTAGTCGAAACTGCGCCGGTCATCATCACCACTGCTGCCAAAGGGCGCACAACAGATGCTGAAAAGCGTTTGGGTGCTCTACACGAGATGTATCGAATTGCCAAAGAGGTGCTTGCGGCAGAGACAAAGGGCGCCTCAGTTTTTGAGACCTCCGAACTACGCCGCAATCTCAACCAGGTATATGACCGCTTCACGGCTGAATTTGGGCCGATCAACAAGCCAGTTAACGCGAAACTTCTGGATGGTTCGGTCGAAGGGCCGTTCCTGAAGGCGCTTGAAACGTATGACCGGCTCTCAGCCACTGCGCAAAAAGCCGGCATCTTCGCCGGCCCATTGGTACGCGCATCCAGAAAAACGGATGCGCCCAGTGTTTCAGACGCCCTGCTGATCTGTCTGGATCGCGTTGGGAAGGTGAACATCGAAGCGATTGCTGGCGACAGCGGCGTTTCGGTTCAAGAAGCGATTTGTCAGCTTGGCGACCTGGTCTTTCAGGAACCCGGCTCTGGTAAGTGGCTGACCGCCGATGAATACCTTTCCGGCAATGTACGTGAAAAGTTGAAGGCGGCTCAGACTGCTGCGGCACTGGAACCCGCTTTCGAGCGCAATGTTCAAGCTCTGATGGTCTCTTTACCACCTGCGCTAAAACCTGGAGAAATCCGCGCTCCCCTGGGAGCGGGTTGGGTTTCAGGAGAGATTGTACAGGCTTTTCTGTTGCATTTGCTCGAATCAGGTAGCTATCAGGTGAAGTACATCCCACAACTTGCCCACTGGGAAGTCGAGTGTTGGGATTACTGGCGCATCCCGGATGGCCTGATGAATGGACGATGGGGCACTGCACGGATAAGCGCTCTTGATCTGGCGCGCGATGGCCTGAATGCCCGCATCCCTGTGGTCTATGACCAGGTGGATACCGGCGATGCGGATAAAAATCATCCGGGCGAGAAATCCGTCGTCAACCAGACCGAAACGGTTGCAGCGCAAATGAAACTGGCTGAAATCAAAACGGAATGGGAAAGCTGGCTGTGGAGCGATGCGCAGCGATCGGCGGAATTGGCCGCCATCTACAATGAGCGCTACAACGCCCACCGTTCTCGCCAGTATGATGGCAGGCATCTGTCCATTCCTGGCCTGAACCTGGCCGTTCAACCTCGCCCACAGCAGAAAAACGTAGTCTGGCGCATCCTACAAAACCAGGCGACCTTTGTTGCCCATGAAGTGGGAATGGGCAAAACTCTCTCCGGCATCATGGCAGCGATGGAAGCCAAACGCCTGCGCCTGGTGCATAAAACTATTGTGGTAGTTCCCAACCACTTGACTGCCCAGTGGCATGCCCAGGCGTTGTGGGCTTATCCCAATGCCAACATCCTGGTGGCGACTGCTCAAGACCTAACGAAGACCAAACGTGGTGAATTCCTCAGCCGAATTGCCACGAACGCCTGGGATCTGGTTATCGTACCTTTCTCATCGTTCAAGCTGCTGCCGGTCAAATCTGAAACCATGGCCGATTTCTTCCAGGATCAGATCAACCAACTGGAAGATTATCTGGCTGAACTCAAGGCCGAGGAATCCTATTCCAAAGCCACCAAGGAAATCGAGAAGGCCAAAAAGCGCCTGCAGGCCAGATTGGACAAGTGCGCCGATATGGACAAAGATGCGGTTGGGACGATCACGTGGGAAGAAAAACACTACTGGCATCGCTGTAAGTGAGGATATTTATGGAAATGCCGATCCGGATGTGGTTTTTGGGGCGACTGAGGGAAATCTCATGGCGTTTTCGGGTACAAATTTGA
>CAIQJJ010000369.1 GCA_903872065.1 uncultured Anaerolineales bacterium
GGGGCGGCGCGGCATCCCCACCTTCGCCCAAACGATCGAGTTTTTACAAACGCGCGGCATTTCGTTCAACGAACGCGGCGCATGACCCCCTTTTTGATGAGAGTGTTGCAGAATTCGAGGCAAGCGCCTTCCGGGGAGACCTCGCTGAAACTTTTTTGCAACTTTCTATGATATAACTTGCATTTTTGGCGATTAAAGATGTTTTCGCCCCCTTTGCGCCCCGATTCGGCCCTGAAAAGGCCGTTTCGAGGCCCTTTTTACCCCCTTTGCCTGCCTGCAGGCGGAATCCACCCCTGACAGCAATCTTAATCAACAGCAGCTATGCGGCGCGCCTCGCCTCTCCCTGAACCAATCTTGCGCATCCACAGCTTGAGATTGTAGGATACGGCGCACATCTTGGCCTGCCAGTCGGCGTAGTTCAGACCGATCCCACGACAGCGCCGTGCGCCATTGTAGTGGGTCAGTTCGAAGATCACGCGTTCGACCAGCGGGCGCTGCTTCATTTCGCACTTGAAAATGTCCGTCTGGTTGTAGTCGGCAGCCTGCAAGACCTGCTGGCGGTAGTCGGAGATGAACACCTGGCGCATCTCACCTGGGCCAGAGTTTTTCTCGCGACATTGCTCCCACAAAGGGCAGCGCAGCGAGAGATCGGCGCCGGGCTGTTTTTTGGTCGCCTTCATGCGCTTGGGGGGTTCGCCATTGCGCCAGCATTGACAAGCAAAGAAACGGAAGTTGCGGCCGTCGGCAGAACCGGAGGCATAGGCGGTGGTGCTGATCTTGCCGTTGGGACAAGTCAGAGATTGACCATCTTCAGAGAGGGTGAAATCGTAAGGGCCAAAGCGCTCCGAGCGCTTTTCGTAGGGCATTTGCCTGGCGACGAGTTGGGTCTTGCCTCCGGAAACCTGCTCCACTTCGGCGCGGGTCTTGCCGCTGCCGGCGGCGGTGTCGTAGATCAACTTGGGCGGGCAAGTCTCCTGATGTTCGATCTGGGTCGCGATGAGAGGGGCAACCCCGCTCTGGTCGGGGACTGCGCCGGTGTAAGCCTGTGTGGCATGGATGAAACCGTCGAGAGAGACAGCGACCTGGACATTGTAGCCAAGGGTAATGTCCTTCTCTTCTTCACCGTGCATGCGAAACGTGGCTTCGGGATCGGTGGCAGAGCCGATCAGCAAGCTGGTTTCAGGGTCATTGCGGCGCTCTTTGGTGGTGCGCAAGTGGATGAGACTGCCGTCGGGAGCGGGTTCGGTCAGAATGAGAACTTCATCATGGAGGATCTTGCCCAGGTAGCCCACCCAGGTGCGCACTTCGGGATACTTTGCACTGGGATGGGCCTGCAAGGCGGTGAAGAAGCGCTGGTGCAAATCCTGTGCCGCCAGAGCGGTGGCTTCGAGACGCTGGCGGCGTTCTGCTTTGTTGAGCCAGAAATCAAGCTTCTCTTCGAGCGCACCGAACAGCTTGTGCCAGGGAAAACGCGATACGATCGGGGTCAGCAAGTCCGGCATGGTTTGGACTGCTTGCTCCAACAGGCGGCGCACGGTGTGTCGCAGGCGATGTGTCAGGTCTTCTTGGGCAACGTTGGCGCGCATGGCGTAGGTGTCGCCGACCTGGTTGAGTCTGCTGCTCTGTGGGAACATGGCGTCGATCTGTTTGAGCACGGTAGTGTTGTAAAGATCGTGCTGGTAAGTGCGCACCCAGCATTCGAAGCGGTCGAGTGTGGTGAAATCGGGAACCCTGCCAAAGGCAGAAGCTCCCACGAACCAGCGTATCAACATATCCGAGTAGAGGCGTTGTTCCAGGTCGCGTAGCGAAAGACCTTCCAGATACCCCACCAACAGGCAGCGCACCAGCATCGCGATCGGATAGGTGGCCGGCGCACCGGCTCCCTGGGTGTGACGATAGGCTGCACAGGCGGCTTCGAGCGGTGTGAAGTCCAGGTGTTTGGCGAGTTTGACCAGCAGGTGGTCTTGACAGTGTTTGAGTAAGTCTTCGTAGAAGCACTCAGAGAAAACTTCGGCCAGATCAGATTGGTCAAAGAGCAAGACAAATGGGAGGAGTTGGGTTAAAATAGGCATGGGTGTTTTGTGGTGGTTTTGCGCGATAACTTAATCTTCTCACAAAACACCCATTTTTAGAAGGCCTAATTCTGCAACGCTCTCCTGTAGGAGATGATAACGCAAAATTTCGTTTACGAAAAGCGCCCGGCGATGAGGTTTGGTGTGTGCGTTTGGATGATTGCTGGATAAGAGGGGATCAGCGCAGGGTGGATTACCTCTTTTACTGCGCAAGCGCGGCTGGCGGGAGAAAAATTGTACTGGTTGAGTTAAAAGGCCGGCATCTCTCCGACGCTCTGACCCAAATTCGAAACACTCTTGGGCAGTTATGTAAGCGAGGTGTTGGCGAGGGCATTCATTCGGGATCACATCGTAATTCTCCAGGGCATGAGGCAACTCAAGCGGGTGGCGTAAGCGCGTATGTGATCTTGTCCAAATACCGGGCAACCGCACTCGATCAGCGAGAAGTTAAAAATATCGCCAAAGATTTTCGAGTGATTGTCACACCCAAAAGCCAGTTGTTGTCTATCCATGGGGTTGAACAGTTGCCTTGACGCAGGCTGCCACGCCTGCTGTTGAGAAATAAACAGGAGTCATCATGCTGGAGCAGAACATCCATACGGTCTTTGACCTTCCCCCAACAACGCCGCCGTGCATCGTAAAAATTCAGGATTTTGATGCCGCACAGGTGGTACAAGATAACATGCAAGAGTATGTCATCACGCCTACAGTAGGCGCGGCCCTGACGCGGTTGGTGGATCGCATCATCGCCAGTTGCATTCGCCAGGAGGCCGGCCAGGGTCATTACCTGCACGGTTCATTTGGCTCGGGCAAATCGCATTTCATGTCTGTGTTGGGGTTGATCCTGGAAAACAACCCCGTGGTCTGGCAAAAAGAGCATCCGGTCATCCGTTCGATCCAGCAAGCTCACCAGGCCTGGCTGGCAGAGCACCCCATTCTGGTGGTTCCGGTTTACATGTTGGGCGCGTCTAGCTTGCGGATGGCGTGTTACAACGCGGCCAATGCCCGCTTGCAGAACCTGGGGCTGCCGCCGTGTGATTTCAGCGATGCCGACAAGGTGATTGCCAGCTTCCGCGCCGAAGTGGAACGTTACGGCGACACAGTGTTCCAGCAGTTCGAACAGGCCAGCGGGATCACCCGCAAGCGTTTTGATCGCCTGGCAAAAAGCGATCAGGGAGAAAAAGACACCCTGGCCGGAGCAATTCTGGCATACCGCCAGGTTGGACGGGTCGAACAGGTGCAGCTTTACCCGGACAAATTTTCGGATGGTATGGCAGCGCTGACCCGCCATGTCAAAGCCCATAATTTCTTTGGGATCGTCTTCATGATTGATGAACTGATCCTGTACCTGACCGGAAAAAGCGGACGGAATTACATTGATGAATTCAACGACCTGGTCGCTCTGGCGGATAATTCGGCGCTGGATCGGGCGGTCCCGCTGTGGTCGGTTGTCTCCAAGCAGCGCAATATCCAAGAAACCGTACCGGACGACTCCAGCCAACAGCGCGTGTTCGAGGCCATTGACCATCACAAAGACCGCTTCCCCGAAACAACCGACCTGGCCGATACCGAACTGATCCCGATTGTCCAGGAGCGCGTGTTACGCGTGCGCCCAGGGATGGAGGATTTGCTGCGCCGCGCGGTGGAAGAGACCGTGAATGGGTTGGAAGAGGAGACGCGCATCACCCTGTTACAAGATTTCACCCTGGCCGATTTTCGCCGGGTGTATCCCTTCCATCCGGCATTGATCCGCACATTGATTGATATCACCGCTCGCTTGAGCCGTGAGCGGGCAGCCATTCGCCTCTTATATGAACTGCTCATCGAACGCAATCCCAACCTGCCGATTGGCTCTTTGATTTCCTTTGCTTCATTGTTCGATGTGGTCTTTCTGCCCAAGGGGTTAACCGGCGGGTCAATCAACCCTGAATTGGACGCGGTGCGCCAGACCTATTATGACCGCTTATTGCCAGTTATTGAGGAGTTGTATGCCAGCGATGTTGATAAAGCAGAACGCGCTCGCCTGATCGTCAAAACCACTTTACTGTGCGGCCTGACCAAAACGCTGCGCAGCGATATCACGGTAGAACGTATTCTTCACCTGAACTACCAGGATTTGCGCGGGCGGACTGCAATTGGTTCGTACACATCCATTGCCCAAATCCTGAGCGAACTAGACAATCGCAGCGAATTGGTGCGCTTCAGCCCAAAACCGACGAACCATGCATTGGGAGTGATCAGCATTTCTTTGGCCTCGGGTGTGCAGTTGGCCGATGTGCTCAAGCGGGTGCAGGTGAACTGGCGCCAGCGCTTGGAAGCCTTCAACAGCTTGATGAAGACATTGATGAACCGCCCGATCCAGAATAGCGAAATTCCCAACTATGAATGCGCCTGGCGCGGCGCCAAGCGGCGCGGCAAAGTGCGTTTTGTCAACATCGCCGAACTGACATTTGATCAGATGGCCGTACCGGTGGGAATGGAGTTTGCCCTATTTATTGATATTCCCTTTGAAGCGGACAAAAATCATCCTCGCGACGAAGATCTGAAGGTGATTGAGCGGGCGCGCGCCAGGCTCCAGCCCGGCCCGATTGGTTTCTGGCTGCCGGTGGAATTCACGCCAGACGATATTCGCGACCTGGAAGAATACGCCAAAATTTTGGAGTTGGAAGGCAACCCCAACACTTACCTGGAGGATTATGGACGCAGCCAACGCCAGGCGCTCGAACAAAAGCTGGTCGGCCAAAAGATCAGCAAGGCGCGGGCGGTCAGCGATCGCCTGGTGCAGGTATACAAAGGCACAGGCGCCGAAGTGACTTTTCTGGATGCGACGATTACCCCTTCTCTTGACGCGGATAGCCTGGGTGCGGCGCTGGATCGCATTGGCAGCACAGTTTTTGATCGCCTCTACCCATACCACCCTCGTTTTTCTGCCGCGATTGAAGCCAACCAGCGCAATCTGCGCCACCTGCTGGAAGAATTCCTGATCCCGGCTGCAGTTGGGTCTGGCTCAGTGCCGAAAAACCCCGATCTAGATGGCTGGTTGACGCGCCTGGGCGAACCGCTTGAGTTAGCAGAGCGCGGCGCGACCCAATGGACTCTCCGCCCGAACTCGCGTTACTTGGCCAAGCTAGATGAGCTGGCTACTGGCAAACGCGTCGAAACAGATAAAATCCGCCGCGGCCTGGAAGAAGCTTTTGGTTTCAACCGTGACCTGTCCGATACTTTTCTGCTCTTTCTGATACGCGCCCGCGGCTATCGCGCCCTGAGAGGCAGCCAGGCTATTTCACGCGTTGATTATGGTGGGTTAGATGGTCTCGTCCTGGAACAAGGCGAACGGCTTGCGCCTCACGAGTGGACGCAGGCCAAAGATATGGTCAAAAATGTGTGGCAGATTCGCCCTGCCGCCGAAGAACTAACCATCGCGGCGCAGGATGCGCTCTGGCGGCAGGTAAATGCTTCTGCGAACACCGCCCAGGCTGTTTTGAGCAATCTGCAGAAGAAATTGAGAGCGGTTTTGCAAGCGCTGACCATTTGCCCTGAAGATTCACTGCGTCTGGGTGGTGTGGATGCAGCGAACCAGTTAAACAGCCTGGCCGTGCGCTCTGACCTGGATGGTTATGAAGGCCTGCGCGCATTGTTAGGCTGGAAGCCAACCCGCGCGACTCTGACGCGTGAGCAGGCCGTGAAACAGCTTGCCCGCCGCGACCACACCCTGGAAATACTGAATTCGCTGCAGACAGATACTCTGAAACGGGTGATTACACTGGCCAGCAGCAACCAGCCTGGCGCAATCGAGGCGTTGGCCGGACTGCGCCAGGCGTTGATCGGGATGGATGAAACCGCCGAATTGGCCAGTCACCTGGCAAGTTGGAACAAGCAGGCCAACAAAGTGATTGACGAGGCCATTCGTCGTCCGGACAACAAAGGCAATGGCCCAACCGTGACTGACGACGAGCAGAAGACCGTTCGAACCGACAAGAAAATACAAATTGCTTCGGCGCGCCTGGTCTCGGCGGGAAATACGATTGATCTCAGCCAGGCGCAGAAGACTGAAGCCTGGTTGCAAGAGCTTTTGAGGCAGGAAACCTTTTCCTCTCTGCAAGGCGAGGTCGAGATCATTCTCAAAGTGATTGTAAGCCAGTCCAAGGATGAAAAAGCTTGAAAGGCCACAGAGAA
>CAIQJJ010000370.1 GCA_903872065.1 uncultured Anaerolineales bacterium
CACCAGCGATCTGGCGCACTAATTTCCTTCGGCTGGCCAGGACGCCGCAGCGCTGGACTGGCAAAGCAGGCATAGGCTGGAGTGTTCCAACGGAGTGTTGGTAACGGCAATGATTTATCATGCTCGGTTGGTATTTCAGTCTTATATAATTCAAGAACATGTTCCCGCTGGCGTAGCTCAGAATAGGATAAAAAGGCAATTCGAGGCATAAGTTTCTCCTGCTCAAGAATGGGCGGCGTCGGTGACAACACTGAGGCCACCCGTATCCACCCAGGCTCGTTTCATAGTGTCAACATCCACAAAGCGACCAGCCTGGCCAGCGCCGCTGTCGTTGATGTAAAATCCAGTGATCCGGTTGGCGCTGGTATCGCGCTCAAAGCCAGTCACGACAATCGCATGGTTGGGGTTGCCATTATCATAGTAATTCGCATCGTTCCACAACTCGCCGGCATTGGCTTCCAAAATCACCCCGCGCCCCTCTCGAACTTGTTGCGCCAGTTTTTCTATGTCCCCGCCGCTTTCCACGCGAGCAGAAACGCCGTAATCAGTCAGAATTTGCGCTTGGTCGGCAGGGGATGTGCCGCCATTTTTTTCAGGCGTTCCATCTGTGTAACATTCCTTTTTCTTCACAGCATGGTCAACAATATCATTTTCAGTCACATTAACCCCAAACTTGCGCAACACCCCCTCGCATGATACCAGACCACAGGTGCCTTGAAACCCGTATGAGTTTTCACCTTGACGGTGGGTGTACTGCTTGTCATGCTCTGGATTGCCCGTAATTTCTAAAGCTGTAATATTGTGATCTGTCTGAGCGATTTTAGCGTCAGCTTCAAGCGCCGGATCAAGACTTAAGAGGGGCATTTCTTTTTTTAAAGCAATGTTATCGGCCTGAGAAGTAAAATCAGCAGATCTATCTTTGAACGGCTCGGACCTGGCAATTTTCTCGTCCAGGTCTTGCATGTCAGATATCTGAAAGTCATTTTTTTCAACAGGTTTTTGTTCAGGAGAATAGGGAATAGCCATGTATACTCTTTCTGAAAAAGACTGATATCTTAATGATATTCTCTCACCTGGCAACCTGGCCAACAGGCGTTAATCTGTCGCACCAGTGAAGGGGAAGTGACAGTAGTTGCTTCGGGCGCGGTTAGTAACAAGAGACTCTGCTCCAACCAGAGTGCTTTAGAGGCTGGCATGGACGATAAACGCGCGTTATCCAAATGTTGAACAAAATGCGCGCTGAATAGATTGGCCCATGCCAGCGCGCCGATCCTTTCGAATGTCAGGTTCGCTTCCAGGCGCTCGAGCATAAGTTCATGATCACCCCATGCGAATTCCATATCCAGCACTCGTAAGAGTGGCTCGGCCAGGTTTAAAAGAAATTTTCCGGCGAGATCGGGATCGCTTTCAAATTCATCTTCTTCCATACTAATGGTAGACTGGGCGCCTTTCACATCAGGAGAATTTACCTGGAAAAAGATCAACCAGTTGACCCCAGGCCGGTTGAAACACATCCTTACGCCACAGCCGCGAACTGGATCCACCAGGTTGGCAGGAACGATTGGATAGCCAGATTCTACTTTGATCCCCTTGAAATTGCGCTGGTAACTCAAAATGACTCCGCCGCGCTCACACAATACTTGGATTGCTTTTGCAGCGTTAGCAATTCCATTTGCATGGTATGGGTTGTAAAATTTAATACTGTATGCACCAGCCATATCAGCCTCCCTTCCCTGAGCGCAAAGCCTGCAGGGTTTGTTTTAGTTCATGGAGTTCACAATAGCGAATCTTATCAGTTTGATATTGTTTAGCCAACTGCCCGGCATCGCCGTTCAAAGCGTAATCTTTGAAAACAACAATCACGTCTTTATAGTTCACATTTTTGCTTTGGTAACTGGCTGTATCGCTCAATCGCCTTTCGGCCTGGTCGTTGGCGCTTCTTACTGTGGAGGGGCTGGCTAAATCACCCCAGGAAGTTTTGCATTCAATGGCAATATTGTCCTTTGTCACAATATCCACATGATTCAATTTACTTCCTTTGAGTGGAAAAAAAGGGGCTTCAAAAGCTGCAATTTCAGCGCGCCCCAGTTCCCTGGCTGTATCGATCTGATGATCAG
>CAIQJJ010000371.1 GCA_903872065.1 uncultured Anaerolineales bacterium
GGCGTCATATTCGCTGTCGCCGAAATCGGGCATGCCGGCGGTGTGGCTGAGCATCTGCCGGGTGGTGATCTGCGTATAACGCGCATCGTCCAGCTTGAAATCGGGCAGGTAGGCCGCGAGCGGCGCGTCCAGGTCGAGCTTGCCCTGCTCAACCAATTGCAGCGCAGCGCTGGCGACAAAGCACTTGGTGATTGACGCCACGCAAAACAGCGAATCCGGCGTCACCGGCGCTTGCGTCGCCAGGCTTTGCACGCCAAACTCGCGCCGGTAAACGATCTCTCCCCCGGCGACAATCCCCACCGCCAGGCCAGGAATGCCCCAACGCGCGACGATCTCTTCTAAAACAGGTTCTAACTTTGGATCAAGGGTCATATTTTGGCGAACTCCAAAGGACAAAACGAGACCTTTAGGGTTGCGGAAACCCGAAAGGTCTTCTTGGATCACAGCCTAGCCCTCAATTTCAAGAATTTCCACCGGCTGCCCGTTGTGGTCAACAATGTTCTCGAGGCGCAGGGCGGCGTTTCTGTACACAATCCCGATGCCAGGGCGAGGAATGGCGTAATTTTGCGGGCCGGGGGCCAGGTCAATCACATTGCCTTTGAGACTGGGGCGCTCTTCCGGCGTGATCTGGATGGTGAGGTCTTTAAGCTGGACATTTTGGATCAGCGCCGCAGCCGCGCCAGCCGCCTCGCTGGCGACGATCCCGATCGGGCGCTCAGAGAGGCAGGTGAGGTTGGAAAACACCACATTGCGGATGCCGGCGTCAAACCTGGGCGCGGGCAGCGGATCGCGATAGCCGGAGATGTGATGCGGCGTCACCATCAGGACGATTGCCTCCCCGTTGCCCCACCAGTTGCCGCCGTAGCTCCGGCCTTCAAAGATGCAGTTGGCGACGCGCACGTTCTCAACCAACCCCGTGTGCGGGTGACACATCGAAACGAAGGCGCGGTTGCTCTTCCTGACAATCACGTTCTCGATCAAGACATTGCGCACGATGCTGTGCATGTAGCCCACAGAGAGCGCCTTAGACGCCGACTGAAAGACGCAGTTCGAAATGACCACGTTCTCGCAGGGCGCGTTCCAGTCGGTGATGGACGACAGCGCCACGCAGTCATCCCCGGCGACGATGTGGCAGCCGCTGATCAGAATGTCCCTGGAGCCAGTGAAGTGCATCCCGTCGTTGTTGGGCAGGATCAGGCTGTTGTGGATGGTCAGGTGCGTAATTTTGATCGCCTGGCACAGGTTGAAGCTCAACGTCCAGCAGGGGGCGTTGAGGATGCGCAGGCCATCCAGGCGCAGGTTGGCGCATTGGTGGAAGAACATCGGCTGATTGACGCGCCAATCGTAGGTGCGCGGCGCTTCATCAATATACTCCTGGGTGATCGCCGGCCCGACGCTGACGACAAGGGAGGGCTTGTCCAGGTGATAAAAAGCGTCGCCATTCAGGTCAATCGTCCCTTCGCCTTTGAGGGTGATATTTTCTTGCCCCCAGGGCGTAGATCGCCGAATAGACTTCGCGCATCTCGTTATGATTGTAGCCGATGGGGAAATAATCTTCCTTGCGCGGCGAGGCGACCAACCTGGCCCCGGCGCTCAGGTGCAGGCAGATGTTCGATTTCAGCGCGATCGGGCGGAAAGAGTACGTTCCAGGAGGGATGAGGATTTCCCCGCCGCCGGCGCTGGAGAGTTGATTGATTTGGGTTTGCAATGTCTCGGTAATATCGGTCAGGTTTTGAAACATGAGAGTCTCCTTCGAGGGGGATCGTTGATCAAGCGCGTCGGTTCAGGCAGATGCTCACCAGAAAACACAATCCACTGCCTGCGCAAAACTAGACCTTTAGCGAGCCGCGAAACCCCCTGGCGCCATAGTACGAGGGGGCGCTGTTGTGATACACGAAGACATTGCCATAGCGGTAATCGGCAAAGAGAGCGCCGCCGAGTTTTCGAATATCTGCCGGCGTTTTCACCCAACTCGACGTTTTGGCGTCGAAATTTCCCAGTTTTTGCAGCGCTCGATATTGTTCTTCCGTCAAAAGCTCAATGCCCATTGCTTCCGCCATCCCCACGGCGCTGTTTTCCGGCTTATGCTCTTTCCTTGATTCCAGCCCCTCGTGGTCGTAACACACATTTCGGCGGCCAACCGGGCTTTCCGCGGAACAATCATAAAAAACAGCTTCGCCTGTCTGGCGATCCAAACCGACGACATCCGGCTCGCCGCCCGTTCTTTCCATTTCATTCAGCGACCATAGTTTTGCGGGATTCGCATCCAGCCTTGCCTGTACTTCAGCCCATGCAAGGCCTGGATGACGGCGCATATTTTTCTCAAAACGAGTTTTCAACGTGGTGAGCAATTCCGCCCGTTGTTCCGGCGACAATTCCTTGATATCCTCATTCGTGTTGTTCATGTTTTTTCCTCTGAATGTTCATGCGATTTTCTCTACGTCTTAATTCTACCCGATTTCGGCGGCGCGGGACAAGACCGCGGCGGCCGTTGTTCACGGGACAGAATGCCCTTAACCTGGCGACTCTTCTACTTCCTGGCCGCTCCACAACTGCTGCATCTCGGCGCTGGTTTGCAGCAGGTCGGCCAGTTTTCCTTCAGCCTCGATCCGGCCGTCTTTCAACACAACGATGTGATCGGCGCGCGCCAGGGCTGCCCTGCGATGTGAGATCACCAGGCAGGTCGGCCGGCTGTCTCCGGCGCGGCGGTAGCGATCCAGGCGCTCCCAAAGCGCTTGCTCGGTCTCCACATCCAGGGCGCTGGAAAGATCGTCGAACACCAGCAGTTCGGCGCGACTGGCGAACATGCGCGCCGCGGCGGCTCGCTGCGCCTGGCCGCCCGAAAGCCGCAGGCCGCGCGGCCCCACCAGGGTCTCCAGCCCTTGCTCGAACTGGCTGATATCCTGTTCAAGCACGCTGAGATGGATGGCCTGGGCCAGCGCTTCATCGGGCTGGCCCATCAGCAAGTTGTTACGCAGCGTATCGCTGAAGAGGCGCGGCGCTTGGGGAGTATAAGCGCAGCGCGGCGGACGGAAAAAGTCTGCCGGGTTGGCGATGGGCGCGCCGTTCCAGCGCATCTCGCCGGCCTGGCGCGGCAGCAGGCCGATCAGCGCCCGCGCCAACGTGGATTTGCCCGCCCCCACCCGCCCGGTGATGACCACGAAATCGCCGCGCTGAAGGTTCAGGTTGATGTCTTGGATGCCGCGCCCGCTTTCGGAACTGCCAGGGACGGCAAAGCGATAGGTCAGGCCGCGGATCTCGAGGCTTTCCAGCGCATCGGCCGCGGTTTTTGCCGGCGGCGCGACTGGCGGGATTGGGCCGCGGGCGTAGACCGGGTGGCGTTCCAGCAGCTTTTCCGGCGCTTCCGGGCGGATCAGATCCAACATGCGGTTGATCGAAATTTCTTGCGTTTTGAAATCGCCATAAAACGCGCCCAGTTCCGAAGGCACCTGGGTGGTAAACCACAAGTAGCTGACGAAAAGGGCAAAATCGCCGATGCTGAACGCGCCATCGGAGATCGCCGCGCCCGCCAGCAGCAAAATCACCCCGATGCCAAAAGTGACGATGCTGAGGTTGAGCGAATTCAACACCCCGCGCAGCACCGCCTGCCGCGTCTCCACCTCAGCGCGCGCTTCACCCAACTCGTGCAGGTGGGCGGTGACATGCTCTTCGGCGTTAGCCACTTTGATCGCCTGCACCGCGCCGAACATCTCACCCAAGAAGCCGCTGACAGCGTCCGAAGCCAGGGCGCTGGCCTTGCGGTAGCGCAAGATATACTTCCATGTCCAACGGGTGAGAAAGCCTACCCC
>CAIQJJ010000372.1 GCA_903872065.1 uncultured Anaerolineales bacterium
AAATATCCACTTCGTCCGGCGAATCAATCAGTTCGGGCTTTTGGTTGGAGCGAGGCGAGAATGCCTGGATCAAACGAGTGCGATCTTTTGGCGCGGCGCTGCTGTCCATGCGCCGGATATTGGGCGCGCCGATCGCGGCGCGCCAGGCGGCGGCTTTCTCCATCCCCAATTCACGGTAGAGATAGCGGGCGGTATCCTTATAATAGGTGAAAATCAGCGTCTTTTGGCCGCGCAGCCGGTCGCCGAGCAAATCCTTAAGGGCGCGCAGCTTATTATCCTCCGCCGCAGAAATATTTTTAATCAGATGCCAGATGTCGGTCAAAATCTCGATATCGCGCTGCAAAGCCTTGTGCAGGGCGCGCAGATCGTACTGGCTTGTATCCAACGCCGGCAAACCCTCCAGGAAGGCTTTGGCGTCCTCATTCGCGTCGAAATCGTCGGCCAATGAGGTGGGGGTTAAATCGTCCTCTTCATCCTCGCGCGCCAGGTACTGCATGGCCTTGGCAAAAGAATGGCTGTCCAGCACCTTTCCCCCCAGGACGTACTCTTCAAAGGTCTTGGTAAACGCCAGAGCGCGGCGGATGCTGATGCGAAAGGCGTCTATGCTCGACTCCAGGCGTTTGAGGTAGCGGGTTTTGAAAATGCCCACCAGCGCCTCTTCACGGCCGGCCTCAAACTCATCCCGCTCGACGCCGGTGCGCTTGTAGGACTCCAGATTATACTGCGCCAGTTGCAAGCGTTCGATGCCGCTGACCAGGCGCTCGTAAATGCCCTCATAAGTGGCTTCCAGGTTGTAGCGAAGCGTGCGCAAGCGGCGTTCGGGCCAGTGCACCGGCTTGCCCTGGATGGTCGCGCTGGGATAAGCTTTGCGAATGAACGGCCGGGTGCGCCGGATGACCACTTCTTCCAACAAATTGAACAGCGCCACGCTGGTCTGCTCTTCGCGCACCTGCTGGCGGGCGGCGTGGAAATAGCGATACAAATCGCCGATGCCAGCCGCGGCAAAATACCCGCGGTTATTCTGGGTGAAGAGTGTAATCTGGTAGTACAGGTCAAAGATATCGTTGTTGATCGGTGTGGCGGTGAGCAAGATCAGCTTCTTGCGCCCCCCGCTGCGCCCGCGGCCGCGGTTGGCGGCGATCAGCGACGATAAATTTTCGTAACGCTGCGTGGTAGCGCGGCGAAAATTGTGCGACTCATCTACCAGGATCACGTCCACATCCCGATAACTGTCCAGGTCCAAACTGCCGGCCGACTGCCCCAAGGCTTCTTGCGTGACCACCTGGGCGGCAATGGTCGCCGAAGCCAACTCACGCTGCCACATCTCCTTAAGGGCGGCCGGACAAATCACCAGGGCTTTCATGCGCTGATGATAGGCGTAATCTTCAAGCAGCTTCTTGCCGATCCAGGTTTTGCCCATCCCCACCGAATCGCCAATCAGCACGCCGTCATATTTCGCCAGGATGCGCCGCGCCTTTTTGACCGCGTCGTCTTGAAATTCAGAAAGCTCGACCGCCGAACGCACCCCGGGCAGTTCGGCGGCGTCCAAATCCGCGCCGAAATAGGTATAGATGGCTTTCAAGAAAATGTCATAGGGTGTGTATGCGCAGCCGCCAAACTTCGACGCATCCAACAAAGCGATGAAGTCTTCTTTGAAATCGCGCGCCTGGTTCCACTGCTCTTCATACCAATCCACCAGGTCTAAAATCGCGCGGGCGCCGACCTCGCTCTTGAGAAGCTGCCGGTCGGATTCAATCTTTGCTTTGCCGGCCGACTCGCCCGCCAGGCGTTCAGCCGTGCTGCGCGCCCGGATGTCATCCAATTCATCCACATCCAGCAGGGTCTTGTGCGCCAGGTTGAGTTCTTTGTTGGTACTCAAGCCAGGGCCGGTAAAATTGGATGAGCCGACGATGCCAACCAGCGGCAAAAAACGGTCGAACAAAGCCGCCTGCTTGCCCCGGTCGCCATAAAACAGGTAGCACTTGGCATGCAGAAAACCATGCTCATACAGGCGCACCCCCACCTCGGCGCGCCGCAGGTAAGCGATCAAGTCTTCCACCAGGCGCAAGGTAGTGTCGGTGTAAGCTTCCACTTCCAGGTCGCCGCGCAGCATCTCCCTGAGCGCGGCCGCGCTCGGATGGAGGCCCACATCTTTGCCCTCTTTCGGCTGGAAGCCCAGCAGCAGCCGGAAGCTGTGCAAATTTTCCAACTGTGTTTGCAGCAGGCGAAAGCCGCTGACGCTGAAATAGGCGGAGGCGATGTCCAGCGAATAGCCGGCGCGGGAGGCCATGACCTGGTTCAGAACATCGGCCAATTTATAAGTCTGGTTGTCAATCACGTAGGGGAGGCGCATCAGTTCTCACCATCGCGGAATGACAGAGAAGGCAGGCTGTTTTAATCTTATGCACGCTTCGCGGTAATCTTTATAAGCAGCATTGGGATCCGATCGCCATTTTTCCCAAAACGCCCTACCACAATTTGCATGTGGTCTTGATGAAGAACATTGAATCTGGATTGTCTGGGTAATTTCATCACGCAGCTCAGGGAACCTATCGCCAATCATAAATAAGTTCCATAAATAAATGATTTTCTGAGCACGCTGCTTTTGAAGAAATGGCCGCATGTTTAAATCAAAAATGTCGATAATTATTTTGCCCCGCCGATACTCTTTCGTTGTCACATCAAGTGATGTGGGCCGGGCAATAATTCCATCAAACGTAATCAACGTAAGCGGGTCTGTATCACTTGTCCCCAGGGGATATGCTAAATACGGAGACTCTTGTGTATATGCTGCGGCATCATCCAGGCGGGCATGCTCGTCTCGAGCGCGTGTACCAGCAATGGGGAAAAAATTAAGCTTGTATTGTCTATTACACAAATCACATGCCGCCAGATAATTCCACGGTGCATAAGCTAACGCGTAATAACCCTGCCTGGATTCTGGCCCGGTGTCAAAATCATATTTGATTTTTTCCTTTTTCGCGCGCTTCGCTGAAGGCCATTTGGCGACAGAGTTTTTTGGACGAAAATGCTCTAAATCCCATTCTCTAGGCGTTTCGTCAAGTGAACATTCACAATAGGCGCATTTGCCGCCTTGCAAGGCAATGTAGACCGGCAGGATTTCTCTCCAAAACTTTTCCCCGTCTGTTCCATCTTTTTCCTCATAAAAACCAGCCTTGATTAACAAATCGGTCTTGGTCTTCGCGCTCTCACGCCAACCCGGCGCATGTTGATCAATTCGCCGCATAAGGTCAGCATCGGTTACATCAAAACGAATCATTTTTTCTACCCTACTTTTTGTTTGGAATGTCCACCCTGGTTCAATTTTTGCATAAACAACAATGCCGCATCTTTGTCGCCTTGCGCTGCGCGGTTGCTTAATTCCCTTAATTCTTTCCGAAAACCCTGGGGCTGCGTTGACTGCAGGTTAAAATACACGCTGGATAATACCTGATCAGTTTCCAGACCGTACACAGAAACTCCTGTCTGCCTGATAGTTGATGCTTGATTGATCTTCTCTTGTTCCAGAATAAACAGGCTTTGATCGTCCAAAGTTCCGGCAATAATCGGGCTGTGGGTGGTAAAGATGAACTGCAAATTGGGAAAAGTTGTAGAGACTTGCTCAATGATCTTCAGTTGCCATTCGGGATGTAAGTGTAAATCAACCTCATCAACCATTACTACACCACACAGGTCTGTCAATAACTTGCCAGGTGGACAAACTTCCTGTAAATAATACAACATATCGCCTATCCAACCCAACAATGAACGATACCCATCTGAAAGAGCCCCAAAGGGTAATAGATGCTGTCCTTGTTCAAAAAAGGTGGTCTCTCCTTCTCGTTTCCTGCTGATTCTAGTTCCCTCCGGTAATAATTGATCAATAATGTTGCAAATGTGCGCAAACCGGCGCGATTTAACCTTAGGCAGCCAAAAAGATAAAGGGGTTAAAGTAATGTAATCCTCAAATAAGCCGGCTACCCGTTGGTATCTTAAACGCCTGGACTTTCGCATACTTGATAAGACGAGATCGCCTGTTTCGACACGCCGGGTCGCGCCATACGCAAAAACCAAAAAAGCCGGGGATGTGGCCGTTTCAGTTGAGTTCATTTTTTGGGAGATCGTCGTTGATTTTCCAACAAGCCATTTCATTAACTCGTTTTCACCGTCTCGGATGATTTGACTACCGATCTCAATATTTTCAGTTGTATTGTCTTGAGAAAAATCTTCAGGGTGGAAAATAACATTCGCTGTAACTGAAGCTTTTTCCGCGCCTTGTCGAATCAAATAATAAGGCACCAGTCCCGACGAATCAAGCGTAGGCCCCAGACAAGCCAGAGCAATTGCCTGAAGGATAGCTGTCTTTCCAGAACCATTATCGCCCAGCAAAACATTTACATTTGGGTAATAGGTTGATCCATTTTCTCTACCTGGGAACTGGAAGGCAACACAGGCGCTTGCAAAAGACCGAATATTTTCAACGCGAATGGATGAAATGTACATTTCTGTTTCCTCTAATACTACGGGCAAAGGGATTCGCGCGCGGACTCATGTGGACACTCTCTCTTTCATAGAGACCATATCACGAGGGCCATTTGCGCTCTCAGACGGCGGCAGGCGCGAGGCGGAGGATTGGTTTGACGAACCGGCGATCACTTGAATTTCCTCTTCCGTCAATCCATACAGCTTATAGACGACCTGGTCAATCGCCCAATCCGTCCAGGCCAGGTGTTCTTTGAGCGGGCGCAGGATGGAGAGGGAAGCTTCGTATTCCTGGCGCAAGCGGGCGATGAAGCGGGCGTCGTTCAGGCTGACGCCCAGCTTGCTCTTGTTGCGTTCGAGGATGGCTTCCAACTCGGCGTGGTGGAGTTCAGGTTCGTTCTTCTGGTAGTCGCCCAGGTAGTTTTTGATTCGTGATTTGCCGGTCAAATCTTCCAGCCTGGCCTGGAGCAGTCCTTCCAACCAGGCCAGGAAGCGTTTCATCTCTGCCTGCTTTTGCTTGTTCAGGTTTATCATTTCTCCAGCCAGGTAAGCCAATAGATCGTGAATGACATCGCTTTCATCGGGTTGAGCGCTAAGACGAGCATTGACAAAAGTTAATAGGCCGATATGATCCCTGGCTGCGACCAGCGATCGTGCCTGATCCACCAATGCATCTCGCTTTGGAATAGAGGTAGTAAAATTAATAGTACGGAGAGGAAATGGCTCTATAAAATTCTTTGTAACTCGGTAATAACCACCTCGCAAGTCTACAGAATTTGAACGGACATATCTTTCAAATAAAAATGTGTTGGCTATGGCAAGGCAATACTTTAAAGAACTACCGTTATTAAGATCAGTAAGTCCATAAACTGTATTTAAGCAATGGTAAACTCCATCTGT
>CAIQJJ010000373.1 GCA_903872065.1 uncultured Anaerolineales bacterium
AGAGGTCCTGCCGTATGCTTCTCCCCTACGATGATTACCGTGATTACAACGATTGCGGCGATTGCGACGATTACGGTGATTGCGACGATTGCCGGTGATTACAACGATTGCGGCGATTGCGACGATTGCCGGTGATTGCGATGATTACGGCGATTGCGTCATGTGCGCGGACGGGGCGATCTTCGCCCTCACCCCGAAACATTGTCCTTTGGACGACATGCCGTTCCCGTGGGGCAGGGCGAAGCATACGGCATTAAGGTATTGTTCCCTGGACGAGAGAACCTGCCGTATGCTTCTCCCCTACGATGATTGCGGTGATTACGGCGATTGCGGTGATTACGGCGATTACGGCGATTACAACGATTGCGTCATGTGTGGACGGGGCAAGAAGTCCACGGACGGCGAGTCCTCCGTTCAATCAGTTCCCGAAGTCCGTTGGACAGCTTTTGCCCCAGGCGAATTTCTTTCCGACCTGTTCTAACCATCAAGGCGACAAGGCGCAGCGAAAACCCATGGAGGTATTCCACGTCGAAGCGACCTTCCCCAGGCGGTACAGCGACCGCAAGTCGTTGTCGTAATGCATCCACGACCCGCCCCGCTGCAGGCGGTGATCCTTCTCTTTGCCGACTGGATTGCCTCCGCCTGAATACTCATAATAGTCTCCCTCGGAGGGATCCTCGTATTCATCGCTGCACCATTCCCAAACATTGCCGGCCATATCCGCGCAGCCATAGGGAGAATCGCCCTGCGGCGAATAACGACCGACCGGGGTGACATCACCCACATTTCCAGCAAAATTGCAGTGGTCGGCGTCCGGCGCTTCGTTCCCCCAGGGATAAAGGCGTCCATCCATCCCATAGGCGGCCTTTTCCCATTCGGCGCTCGTCGGCAGGCGCACATTTCTGCCTGTCGCTTTGCTTGCCCACTGGCAAAAGGCCACAGCATCCGTCCAACTGACCTGCGTCACGGGATATTTCGCCTTGTACTTGACGCCGCCGCCTGGCCCAGAGGGGAACTGCCAGGATACCCATTTAATCTTTTTCCAGCCGCCATCCTTCCATACCGAGCCTGAACCTGTCGCCTCAGCCGTGGTTCGATAACCGGTCGCCTTGATAAAGGCGGCAAACTGCGCGACAGTGACAGGATATTTTCCAATGAAATACTCATCCAGGGATACCTTCTGCTTCGGCTGCTCACCCAGGCCGGCCCGCGGATAGTCTGAAGGAAGGCTGCTCATCAGAAACTCGCCGGCCGGCACGCGCTGCAGGTCGAGGGAAATCCCCGGCGCGAGGGGGAGGCGCAGGTCAGCCAGGCCCAACACCAGGGTTTTGCCCTGCGCCTGGCGTACGAGGCGCTCTCCGCCAGGAGTGGAGGCCGCCGCCTGCACAGTTTCATTCACTTCGCCGGGCTGAGTATAGGCGCGCCAAAAGATGAGCGCCTTTTTCTTCCCGCGCGGCAGGTCGAACGGCTCGCACAGCAGTTGGTCATCCAGGCGCAAATGCACCTGCTGCAAGTCTTCGCCGCCATCGTTGTCCATTTTAACCCGCCAATTCACCTGTTGAGCAATCTCAACGCGCTTCGCCGAGGAGGCCAGCCGCAGACTAAAGCCCGCCGAGTGGGAAACCATCCTTATCCACCTGCCTGGCCCAAAAAGGCGTCCAACCGATTCAAGGCTTCCGGCATGTTCTTGCGCCCAAACCCCAGGCGGAAATGGTTGGAGCCGTCAAAAACCGTCCCCGGCAGCAGCATCACCCCCTGCTGCGTCACCAGGTCATGGCAAAAGGCTTCGATCTCCCCTTGCAGCAGGCGCGGAAATGCCACGGAGCCGGCGCGCGGGCGCGCCCAGGCCAGGCGCGCCGCGTGGCGCAGAAAGAAATCGTCCAGCAGGGCCAGGTTGTGGGCGATGATCGCCAGGTTGCGCCCCGCCAGCGCCGGCCCGTGGCGCAGGGCCAGTTCGGCCAGGAACTCACTGGGGGCGCTGTTGCAGATCGTGGTGTAGTCCTTGAGCGTCAGCATGCGCTGGTACAGTTCGCGTTGATGGGTGGCGATCCAGCCGATGCGCAGCCCGGCCAGGCCGTAGGTCTTGGACAAGACGCCCAGCGAAACCGCCAAGGGATTCAGGTCGCAGCCGGCCGGCAGGCGTTCGGCTTCCTGGTACTCCAGGCCGCGGTAGACCTCGTCGCAAAAGAGCAGGACGCCGCGGGCCTGGGTCAGCCGGTTCAGACGGGCGAAGTCGGCGGCGGACATCAAATAACCGGTCGGGTTGTGCGGCGTGTTCAGAATGACGGCGCGCGTCGTGGGGCGCAGGCTGGCCTCCAATTGATCCAGGTCGAGCGCCCAGCCGTTTTCCTCGCGCGCCAGCCAGGGCGTCACGTCACAGCCCAGGCTGAGCGGCAGTTCACTTAAGGACTGGTAGCCTGGGCTGTGGACGATGACATGATCGCCGGGCTGCAAGGCGGCGTGCATGAACCAAAAGATCGCCTCCTCTGCGCCGCTGAAGACCAGGACTTCTTCCGGCCGAATGGTGGTGTAAAGGCGGCTGATCTCCTCCCGCAAGGTGGGCGCGCCCAACGACTCGGTGTAGCCCAGCCAGCAGCGCTCGAAGCGCGCCGCGGCGTCGGGTTCCAGGGCGAGCAGTTCGGCGACCGAACGCGCCTCGCAATCCGAACTGCACAAGAGGTAAGGAGCGCTAAATTCGTAGCGGGCGAAGTAGCGCTCCAGTTTGAAAGGCGGCAAAGTCATGGGGCGATCCCTCAACCAGGAATTGGGTTCACTGCTGCGCCTGGATCGACAGTTCGGCCGGCAGCAGTTGGTCGGCCTGGGCGCGCAGGGTGATGGCGCCGCTGCCCTCCGACTTGACGATGGCCAGGCAGCGCCCGTGAAAGACGGAACGCTCGTGGCCGCAGTAAAGTTCAGTGCTAATGGGGTCGCCGCTGCCCACCGCCGCCAGCCGGCCAGCGCCCTGCAGGCTGAAGAGAATGCGGGCCTCCGCCGCCGGGCAGAGGCGGCCCTGGGCGTCCACCACTTCCACTGTGACATAACACAGGTCATCCACGCCGATCGCCGCGCGGTCGGGCGTCAAACGCAGCGCGGCCGGCGTCCCGCTCGTCTCCAGGCGGGATTCAGCGACCGGCGCGCCGTTGCGGTAGCCCACCGCCTTCAGTTCGCCCGGCGCGTAAGGTACCTCGAAAGCGGCCGCCAGGCGCTCGGCGCGGCCAGTGGGCTTCGTCCCCAGCGAATGGCCGTTGAGGAAAAGCTCCACCGTCTCGCAGGCCGAATAGACTTCCACCTTGAAGGTCTCGCCCTCGCGCCCCGGCCAGTTCCAGTTCGGCCAGGCCTCCGGCCAGCCCCATAAGCTAATGGTCGGCGTCTTGCCCTCCGGCAGGGGCATATGCACTACCATGTACAGGCTGCCGCCGCCCCAAACCATGTCGCGATAATAGGACTGCGGGCGCTTAAAGCCGCAGATATCCAGGTCGCCGCAGTTGGCCTGGTGCCAGGGGTAGCTGCCCAGGCCCTCTTTCTCGCCGAAATGGACGCGCCCGATGCCCGATTCGCCCAGGTAATCGAGCGAAGTCCAGACGAAATCGCCCAGCACATAACTGTTCTCCAGCACCGCCATCCAGTTGTCAAAAGCCTCCAGCGGGAAAGACTCGGTGCCAACCATCATGCGCTGCGGGTGGCGGGTGTGATCGTTGGCGTATTCGCGCCACTGATAGTTGTAGCCGCCCACATCCAACTGGGCAAAGACGCCGTCCGTATCCGTCCAGACGGCGTGCTTATCCCACACGCCGCAAATGGCCGAAAGCACCGGGCGGGTGGGGTCTACGGCGCGCACGCGCTGCGCCAACTGGCGGGCGATCTCCACCCCGCCGGAGCGCCCGTCGCGTTCAAAGACCTCGTTGCCGATGCTCCACAGGATGATGCTCGGATGGTTGCGGTCGCGATAGAGCATGGCGTCCAGGTCGCGCGCCCACCAATCCTCGAAGACCACGTGGTAGTCATAAGGGTTCTTGCCCACCCGCCAGCAGTCGAACGCTTCATCTATAACCAGCATCCCCAGGCGGTCGCAAGCCTCCAGCATGGCCTCGGCCGGCGGGTTGTGGGCGCAGCGAATGGCGTTGAAGCCGCTGGCCTTCAGCACCTCCACCTTGCGCTCTTCGGCGCGCGGGTAAGAGGCCGATCCCAGCGGGCCGTTGTCGTGGTGGACGCAGCCGCCCTTGAGCTTGAGCGGCTGCCCATTGAGCAGAAAGCCCTTCTCCGCGGTAAACTCCAGGCTGCGGATGCCCAGGGTGGTCGCCGCCGAGTCCAGCCGCCGGCCCTCCGCCCAAAGCTCCGCCTCCAGGCGGTACAGGCGCGGCGCTTCCAACTGCCAAAGCTGCGGCTGATCGAGGGTGAAATCTAAAGAAACGAGCTGCGGCGCGGGGCGCGGGCCAGCGTCGAGCGCCAGGTCAGCAGAGGCGACGGCTGCCTTTTCCCCGCCCGGCGCGAACAGGCTGGCGCGCAGGGTGACGTTTTGCGCCTGCCCGCTTTCGTTCTCCACGGCGGCCTGCAAATGCACCACGGCGCGTTCAGCGCTCACCTGCGGCGTGGTGACGTACAGGCCATACTGCGCCAGGTGAACCGGCTGAGCCACAATCAGCCACACCGGGCGGTAGATGCCGGAGCCGGAATACCAACGGCTGTTCAGTTGGGCGGCGTTATCCACCAACACGCGCAGGATGTTGGGCGCGCCGAACTGTAGATAAGGGGTGAGGTCTACGGTAAAAGGGGTGTAGCCATAAGGATGGCGGGCCAGCAAATGCTGGTTGAGCCAGACCTCGGCGTTCATGTAGACACCCTCGAACTCGACCAGCACCTTTTGGCCGCGCCAGGCCTCGTTGGGGATGAAGGTTTTGCGATACCAGGCGCGCCCCATGGCAAACCAGCCATTGGAGACGCCCGAAGGGTTGTCGGCGGCGCGCGGCAGCTCGATGCTCCAGTCGTGCGGCAGATCGAGAACGCGCCAGGTCGGGTCGTCGGGCAGGGCTTCCCAATAATTGCCGGCCTCGCCCAGGTGAAAACGCCAGCCGCGATTGAAAGATTGTCTTTGCATAAGTCCTCCTAGTCGAAGAAGGTCTCGTCGCCAGCCGAGAGATACTGGCGCGCCTTCTCATTGAAAGTCACGCCCAGGCCGGGGCGATCCCAGACCTCGATCAGGCCGTCTTTGACGATCGGTGAGGGCAGACCATCCACAATCTCGTACCACCAATCCGGGCGGGCGATGGGGTACTCAAAAGCGATGTAGTTTTGCGGCAGCGTAGCGCATACCTGCACCAGCCCCGCCAGGCCAATCAAGCCATCGAAGATGCCGTGCGGCGCCATCATCACACCGTGCAGGTCGGCGTACTCGGCCACCCATTTCAATTCCGCCAGGCCGCCCACATCCTCTGGATCGGGCCCGATCACGCGCACCGCCCGCCCCTCGATCAGCTCGCGGAAATTTTGGCGCAGGTAAATCTGCTCGCCGGTGTGAATGGGCGTGCTGGTGGCCTGGGTCACATCGCGGTAGACATCCGCCAGGACATAAGGCATGTAATCGCCGGTGATCATGTCTTCCATCCACATCAGGTTGAGCGGCTCAAGCGCTTTGGCTACACGAATGGCGTCCGTCACCATCCAGCCCGGCCCGCAGTCCAGCGCCAGGCCAATTTCATCGCCCAGCACCGATTTCATCGCCTCGACGCAGGCAATGATGTGCTTGAGGCCCTTTTCGGTCAGCAGGCCGCGGTTGGCGTGCGGCGCGCCGCGGCGCGGTTCATCATAGGAGAACTGCGGCACCTGCCAGGGCATGGCGCTGTGAAAACTGATACCCTGCTTGATGATCGTGAAACCTTCTGGCGAAGCCTTCATCTTGGCCATATTCTCGGCGTAATCTTCGGGCGTGCTGCCGTTCATTGGGAAGCGGACGCCGCCGTTGTAGACGCGCACCTTGTCGCGCACCTTGCCGCCCAGCAATTTATAAACCGGCAGCCCGGCCGCCTTGCCGGCGATGTCCCACAGGGCCATCTCAATTGCGCTGACCGCGCTGCCCCAGGGTTTGAAGCTGCCCATGCGGCGGATTTTCATCATCACCCGCTCGACATTGGTCGGGTCTTCGTCCAAAAGCCACTGCTTGTAGTACATAACGTGCGGTTTCAAATACGATTTCGGGTTCTCGGCCTGGCCATAGCCGTCAATTCCTTCGTCGGTGACAACCCGCACAACCGGATTTTGGCCAATGATGGCGCATTTCAGATCAGTGATTTTCATAAAACTGCTCCAAGAGAATAGTGAAAGGGTTTCAATCGTTGGGCATCGTGTGGAATACCCAATCCCACAATGGCGAACTGACCCCAAAGCGCTGTTCGGGCGTCTTATAATGATGCTGGAGATGATAGCGCTTGAGGAACTTCAGCACACCCCGGCGCATCGGGAAATGATGCGTGGCGTAATGCGTCATGTCATAGATCAAATAGCCAAAGATTAAACCTGCCAGCAGAGGATTAAGCCAGAGCGGCTGCTGCAGCACGTTCAGGACAACACTCAGCAAGGCATAATAGAGCAGCGCCAGTGGGATGCTGACAACCGGCGGCATGACCAGGCGCGTCTTGCACTGCGGCTGCCTATGGTGGACGCCGTGAAAGAGAAAAATGATGCGTTCCTGGCGTGCATTGCGCGGCGGAAAGTGAAAGACGAAGCGGTGCATGAGGTATTCCGTCAGCGTCCAGAGAAACAGGCCCAGCAAAACCCCAAACAGGTTGTGAAGGCCCGGCGACGCCATAAGACCACGCAAGAGGAAAAAAAGCCCCACCGGCAGCCAGATGATTAAGACTACCAGCGGGCTAATGTGGGTGAAAAATTCCAAAAAGTCAGATTGAAACAAGCGGATGGGTTGATCACTGTGATCAATCGGGTGCGGAAGGTTCATGGCAACGTCTCCAAAGCGCCTCCAAAGTGGGATAGAATAAGGGTATCTTAACTTAATTTCATCAAAGTGACAACCATTTGCTAAAGTTGCAAGTTTATGACAAAATACCAAAAAACTGTAACGATGATTTAACGGGCGCGAACCAAGAGCAATGCTACAATCAAGCTAAGGTAACCTATGAATGATTCTCTCCCAGTAATTCTTTATGTTGAAGACAACCCCGAGAACCGTCTGCTCGTCCGGCGCATCTTGATGGTGGAGGACCTTAAGCTGGTAGAGGCCGAAAATGCGGCCGCCGCTATGAAGATCGTTCAGACGCTCCGCCCGGATCTCGTCTTGATGGACATCAACCTGCCTGAGGTAGACGGGCTGACCCTGACAGCGCGTTTTCGCGAAATCCCCAACCTGGATGGCGTCCCCATCATTGCTCTAACGGCAAATGTCATGCGCGGCGACCGCGAACGCACCCTGGAAGCAGGCTGTGATGGCTATATCCAAAAGCCGATTGATGTGGATGCGCTCCCCCAGCAAATCTACAAATTCTTAAAGCAAGCCAAATCCGGCTACTAACCCTCGCGAGGAACGCATAAGCGACACAAAGGTTTCCCATGAGCAATCAGAATCCTGTTTCTCAAAAGTCAACTGCGGCTGACGCCATGCCGAAAGATGTGACTGTCCTGGTAGTGGAAGACAATGTTTCCAATTTTGTTCTGATTGCCCGTATGTTAGGTTATATGGGCATCCACTGCGAATGGAAAACTTCAGGTTATGAAGTGGTGGAGTATGCAGATACCCTGCCGCGCCTGGACCTGATCTTGATGGATATCCGCCTGCCCTACGAAGACGGCTATGGGGCTTTGCGCAAAATACGCGCTTCCTCAGCGCTGAAATCAACGCGCGTGATTGCAGTCACAGCCGAGGCCAGCCAGGAGCAGGTGGTCAAGGCGCGCCAGGCAGGTTTCGATGGCTTCTTAGGCAAACCTTTAGATATGGATCGCTTCCCGGAGCAAATTCGCCGCATCCTGGCCGGCGAACCAGTTTGGGAAATGCAGTAGCGACGGCGCGCCATCTGGCCGCCGCTTCTTTTTCGCTGCGCCTGCCGCGCCCCCCAGAACAGGAGTTCACCATTTTTATGGATGACGCTCTACAAATCCTGAGCACCTTCAATCAAACCATTGAGCAAACGACCGACCTGCACAACATCTGGCAGGCCGCGTATGAGGCGTTGGTTCAAATCAGCGGGGAGATCGAAAGTTTTTTAATCGCGCAAGTCGAAGCCGGCGATCCAGCAAGCCAATCCACTTTGTTGAAAGTCCTGTGTTGGTACGAAAGCGGGGCCAGCCAGTCGGCCAGGCCCATCTTCGCGCCGGGCGATGAACCCCTGGGAAAGCTGGCTGCCGGCCGGCAGCCCCTGGCGTGGAACAGGAAACCAGGCGACAGCTTATCTGAAAACGATTGGCCGAATGCGGCGCCCTCGATCTTTGCACAGCGGTTTGCCCTGGCGGCGCTCGGCGTCCCGTTAATGGCCGGCGAGAAAACCATTGGGGTGATCCTGCTGCAAGATTTTGGCCAGGTCGTGCATGGAGAGGCGCGAGGCGGCTTCAGCGAAAGAGACTCTCAGGCGCTGACCCTGCTGGCAGCGCAATTGGCGGCGCGCTGGCAATCTGTGCAAAGGTTGGACGAGGCCAGGCTGCAGGTAGATCGCGCCAGGCAGTTGTATGAGATCACGTCCAAAATCCGCAACGCCACTGACTTTCAGAGCATCCTGGCCGCCGCCGCTCAAGAACTGAGTCTCGCCTTGGGGATTCGCCGCGTTCAAATTGAGTTAAGCGTCGAAGACCTGATGAGGCACACCACTCTGCCAGAGGCATCCCCTGGGCCTCCTCTGCCCGCCAGCGAAAGCGCTGCAATCAGCGAAAGCGCCGCAGTCAGCGAAAGCGCCGCAGTCAGCGAAAGCGCCGCAGTCAGCGAAAGCGCCGCAATCAGCGAAAGCGCCGCACTCCCTCACGAAAATGCAGCGGGGAAGGAGGAAGAATGATAAATTTGCGCAACCGTTCCTTCATCATGGTTTCATTGGTGGCGATTTCGTTTATCCTGGTCTTTTACCAAATCGCCCGCGTGGTCTTTCTCAATGGATGGGAAGTCATCGAATATCAACTCGCCGTGGAGGATACACAGCGCGTTCTCAAAGCGTTTGAAAACAACTTGATCGAACTGGAAACCCTGTCCACCGATTACGCGCGTTGGGATGATACCTACCAATACATCAACTCCCCCGATCAAGCCTATATTGATACGAACTTCACCGGCGAATCGATCGGCAATCTGAAGCTGAATGTGGTTATGCTGGTGGATGCAGCCGGGGAAATTGTCTTCAGCCGAGGCTATGACACGCGGATCGGTCAGATTATCCCGATTTCAGATGAGCTGCGCCAGGAATTACTCAGCACGCCGTCTTTAATCAAGCACGAAACCATCGAAAGCCGCGTGCGCGGCCTTATTTTGCTGTCTGAAAACCCGCTCCTGGTGGCCTCGAGCCCGGTTTTACAGAGCGATGGGCGCGGCCCGATCAACGGAGCGGTAATTTTTGGGCGCTATTTAAGCACCTCCGAAATTCAACGCATCTCCGACTATATCAACCTGGAAATCAGCGTCATTCGCTTCGATGACGCCGAACTCAACGCCGAATTTCCAGAGATGTCGAACGTGCTGACATCTGATAATCCAATGACCACGCGCGCTTTGAGCGAGGAAGCGATTGCCGGTTATGCGTTAATCCGCGATCTGAAAGGCCGTTCGATCCTGGTGTTTCGCGTGGTCATGCCGCGCACCATTTATCAACAAAGCACTGTTAATTTAAATAAATTGTTCTTTTTCCTGATCGCCGCCGGCCTGGTGATCAGTTTTGCGTCAAGCTGGCTGATGCAGTACGTGGTGCTGACGCCTCTCAAAAAGCTGAACCAGTTCATCCTCTACATCCAGAACAAGGCCGATCTCAGCCTGCGCATCCCGGTGCGCAGCAAAGACGAGTTGGGGACCCTGACCAGCGCGGTCAACAATATGTTGGCGGCGCTGGAACAGCGCGGCAAAGAGTTATCCACCGATAAAGACCTCCAGCGGCGCGCCGGCCAGCTTGAAGCAGCGTTGCGCGTCGATGAAACAATCCACAGCGGGCTTGAACCCAAAGAAATTTTGCGCCAT
>CAIQJJ010000374.1 GCA_903872065.1 uncultured Anaerolineales bacterium
ATCAGGCGCGCTGAGCCTGTCGAAGCGTGAGCCTGTCGAAGCGTGAGCCTGTCGAAGCGCTATCTGTTTAGATTCCTCCGTAAAAGGCTGTTTTTTTCTGACCTACAGTAGCACAAAGAGCATCATGTTCCAAAAGCGCTTAGAAGTGCTATAATTTCAGAGAAATGAGGTGTGATATGACTGTCACCACATACGAAGGTGTTGTCGAAAAAGGAAGAATCCGCTTATAAAGTAGGCGTTCGCTTGCCGGAGAAGGCCAAGGTTTATGTGATTGTGCCAGATTTGCAGAGCGAGAAAACTGCGCGCGTGTTTTCACCGCACCTGGCAAACCCTACACAGGTTTCTGATTTCAAAATGGAAGTCAGCGAGGATGACTTTGATGCCAGCATATAACCGCGAGTATTTTGATCCACCTGCGCCAGTTGCGAGTGTAACCCTGCGCTACCCTGCAACTGGCGTTTCTTTACCCAATGTTCTTATGCTGATGGACAGTGGCGCAGATGTAACATTGCTTCCTCAGGCCACCGTGGAAAGGTTGGGTGGGCCCAAAGAGCAATGGGAAGAAAGCATTCGAAAATGAGCGGTTGCTTTCCTTCTTTTGGGCATTCAAGCTGAAGAGACCACAACCTGGAGCAAAAGACAATCTATGACCCCCATGATTTTGAAAGATCGTTATCGCCTCGAAGATGAGTTGGGCAAAGGCGGCATGGGCGTTGTGTATCGAGCGCGCGACCTTCTGCTGGAACGCCCGGTCGCTGTCAAAATCCTCAGCCGCCTCGACCTGGGCAGCGCGGGCCGGGCGCGCCTGTTGGCAGAAGCGCGCGCCGCAGCGCAGCTCAACCACCCCAACATCGTTTCCATCCATGACGCCGGGGAAGTGGATGAGTCGCCTTTCATTGTGATGGAATTGGTGGAAGGGCAAACCCTGCGCAGATCCCAGCCTGGCTCGCTGGAAGACAGCCTGTGGATCGCTCGCCAGCTTTGCGCGGCGTTAGAGCATGCCCACGCCGCCGGAATTATCCATCGCGACATCAAACCCGAAAATGTACTGCTGACCAAATCCCAAACCGCCAAGCTGGTGGATTTTGGCCTGGCGCGTACTCCGAGCGGGACGCGTTTGACGGAAGATGGCGTGTTGGTAGGCACCATCGCCTACCTGGCGCCGGAACTGATCCTGGGGGGCGCGGCGACGATCCAATCCGACCTGTACGCTTTTGGTGTGCTGCTTTATGAACTGATCGCCGGCTGCCCGCCCTTTGCCGCGGATACCTTTGCCGGGCTGCTCGCCCAGCATTTATATGCGCCGGCGACGCCGCCCAGTGCGCACAACCCGGCAATCCCCTATTGGCTGGATGAATTGGCGCTGCAGTTGATGAACAAAGAACCCGCGGAACGCCCGGCCTCGGCGGCAGAAGTGCTGCGCGCCCTGGATCAAGCGGCAGACTCGCGTGGGATAGAGGGGCACTCAGAAGCCAAAGGCAACCTGCCGCGTCAACTGACGCGCCTGATCGGGCGGGAAAAGGAGATCATCCAGGTGGTGGAACTGGTTCGGCAGAACGCCCTGGTCACGCTGGTTGGCTCCGGCGGCGTGGGCAAAACCCGTCTCTCCTTGGCGGCGGCGGAAGCGCTGCAAAAGAATGGCTTCAAAGATGGGGTTTGGTTGGTGGAACTGGCCCCGGTGGCCGACCCGGCGGTCGTGTCAAAAGCCATCGCCGGAACTCTCGGCGTGGTGGAGGAAGCCAACCGGCCATTGGCGGATACGCTTTGCTTCTGGCTGAGAAGCCGGGACGTGCTGCTGGTGTTGGATAACTGCGAACATCTGATTGAGGCCTGCGCTGCGCTGACCGAGACGCTGCTGCGCGCCGCGCCGCGTTTGAAAGTGCTGGCGACCAGCCGGGAAGCCCTGGGGGTCAGCGGCGAGGTGCGCTACCGGGCGCCGTCGCTTACCTTTCCTGCGCCAGGCCAGGTGTTGTCCACGCCGGAGCAACTGCTGCAATACGAAGCGGAGCGCCTGTTTTTGGAACGGGCGCAAGCGGCGCTGCCCGAATTTCAAATCACGCCTGAGAATATGAATGCCGTGGTGGACATCTGCCAGCGATTGGATGGCATCCCCCTGGCGATCGAGTTGGCGGCGGCGCGCATGAGCGCCCTGGATGCGGTCCAGGTTGCCGCCCGCCTGGATTCAGCTTTTCGCTTGCTGGTGGGGGGCAAACGCGGAACCATCGAACGCCACCGCACGCTGCGGGTGGCGATTGATTGGAGCTACAACCTGCTGTCAGCGCAGGAGCGCTGCTTGTTCCGGCGGCTGGCGGTTTTCGCCGGCGGGGCCGGGCTGGCTGCAATTGAAGCAGTCTGCGCCGGGGATCAGGTGGAGGAGGGCGAAGCATTGGATCTGCTGGGCCAACTCGTCCACAAATCCATGGTGCAAGTGGAGCGCCAGGCAGACGGAGAGGCGCGCTATCGCTTGTTGGAGATGGCGCGCCAGTACGCCTGGGAAAAACTGGCCGAGGCCGGCGAGGAAGAGGTTTTGCGCGACCGCCAGCGAGATTATTTTGTGCAGTTGGCCGAGATCATTGAATACAAGATCATCACCGCCGAGCGCTTGATATGGACGCGCCGTTTGAAAGCCGATCTGGACAATTTCCGCGCCGCGATCCGCTGGTCGTATTCCCGCCAGGAGGCCGAAGCCGGATTGCGGATTGCGGCAGCCCTGACCTTTACCCTGGGAGAGCATGGAGGGGCTGCCGAGGTGCTCCAATGGTTGGTGGAAGGGTTGAAAATCGGCGCCGGGTTGGCGGATCAGCCATTATTGCATGCCAGGGCGCTGATGGCTGCGGGACGGATGGCGCTCACTTGCTTTAATTATTCTTCGGCCTGGCAGTGGTACGAGGCCAGCGTTCCGCTTTGCCGCTCGATCGGCGCGGCGGCAAACCGTGATTTGTGCTGGTCTTTGATGGGATTGGTTCTTGTACACATATATGGTTTGTGGAGTAATAAGTGGCAGGAAATCAATGCTCTACTTGAAGAAAGTATGGCAGTCGCCAGGAAACTTGAGCCGCGCGACCGGTGGCACCAGGCGTTCTGCTTGTTATCAGGGTTTGATATTATCCAGGGATTTCACAACCCGGATGTAGAAGAGGCAAAACGTACTTGCGAGGAATATGCACGGCTTTTAGCTGGAACGGGCGACATTTGGAGCGCAGCACGCGCATTCATAACTTTGGGACGGATTGCGCTCAAGCAGAAAGATTTCTACCAGATGGAGTCCCATTTCAGACGCGCAATTGCTTTATGCCAGGAAGCAGGTAATCATTCTCTTCTTACAGGCACGTACTGGTGGTTTGGAAACTGTTACCGGGAAAGCGCTGCGCCGCAGAAATCTATCAAGTGTTTTCAAGAGCATTTGCGTTTGCAGGAATCCAAGGGGTATATCGAAGGGATTCTTGTCAGCCTCTCGCAGTTGGGATGGACTTTCCGAGACAGGAGCGACGCAATCAAGCCGCAAGACCGCAGCTTGCGCCTGGCGGCGGTGCTGTGGGGGATGGTGGATCACCTGAATCGCCAATACGGCGGCGGGAACCCCTCGATGCCTATAGGCGTTGGCGAAACCTTCACGATCCTACAAGGTAAGATGGACGCGGCCGACTTGTCGGCTGCCTGGGCTGAAGGGCAGGCGGTGAGCATCGAGCAGGCGATTGCCTTTGCGCACTCGCTCAAGGTGGATGAAGATTCGGGCCAGTTGGCAGATCTCCCTCCGCAAGGAGTATAATTTTGCCATGCACCGTGATCAAATTATTCACCTTATTCAAACCAACCAGGCAGCGCTGCAGAGGTACCATGTGCAATCGCTGGCCTTATTTGGTTCCGCCGCGCGCGACGAAATGTAATTGCCCACGAATACTTTGGCCTGGATTTTGAGATTGTTTGATTATGTGGTTTTGAATACATCCAAGGATAGATGATGATTTCACAAGTCGAAGCACTTAACTTTCGCTGCCTCAAGCATGTCCAGCAGTCGCTGGGGCCCTTTCACATCCTGGTTGGGCCGAATGCCAGCGGCAAGACCACCTTTTTGGATGTGATTTCTCTGTTGAGCCAACTGGTCTCAGATGGCCTGGACACGGCGCTCTACGAACGCGCCCGCAATTTTCAAGACCTGGTATGGGGAAGAAAAGGTCATTCTTTTGAACTGGCGATTGAAGCTCGTTTCCCTGAAAATATCCGCTTGAAATTTGTTGGGGCCGATCGCAGTTACGACGCCATTCGTTATGAAATTGCCATTGGCCTGGATACAGATAATGATCGGATCGGCATCTTAGAAGAACGCGTTGCATTGAAAAAAAAGCCCAAACACGCAGTTGCCGAAACCCCTCAACGTGATTTTTCCCCGGCGATCTCCGATGCTCCTTCAACTTTGCTGGCGTCCAAAGAAGCAAAAAATTCCTACACCGTGGTTAACAAAGTACGTGGGGGCAACGATTACTTTAAGACCGAGTTTGTAGAGGATCGCGAGAAAAGCTGGCAATATGCCTTCAAGTTGGGTGCGCAAAAATCCGCCCTGGGGAGTTTGCCGGCCGATGAAGCCCAATTCCCGGCAGCAACCTGGCTCAAAACCTTGCTGACCGAAGGCATACAGCCCTTTGTCCTCAACAGCTTGCTGATTCGTCGCGCCAGCCCGCCAGGACAAGGGCGCGGTTTCAAGCCGGATGGATCGAATCTGCCCTGGGTCATTGAGGAGTTAACTCGACGCGCCCCGGAGCGTTTTCAAGATTGGATCGCCCATGTGCAAACCGCGCTGCCAGAGATCGCCAACGTTCGCACCGTTGAACGTGAAGAGGATCGTCATCGCTACCTGGTCGTCCAATACCAGGGCGGCCTGGACGTACCATCCTGGCTGGTGTCGGATGGTACTTTGCGCTTATTGGCGTTGACTCTGCCGGCCTACCTGCCCGACTTGAAAGGCATTTACCTGATCGAAGAACCTGAAAACGGCGTTCATCCGCGCGCCGTAGAGACGATGTTTCAATCGCTATCTTCTGTGTACGATGCGCAAATTTTGGTCGCCACGCATTCTCCCGTTGTCTTGAGCGCCGCTCGCGCCGATCAAGTGCTGTGCTTTGCCAAAACCAGAGAGGGCGCTACAGATATTGTTCCGGGCCATCTTCACCCGGCGTTGGTAGATTGGAAAGGCGAGACCAACCTGGGTGTTTTGTTCGCGGCAGGGGTGCTCGGATGACTCAATCTGTTTTACCAAAAGATCTG
>CAIQJJ010000375.1 GCA_903872065.1 uncultured Anaerolineales bacterium
CATCGGGCGCGGGCAGTGCGTGGCGCTGGTGATCAGCGACAAGTATTTACGTTCGCCGCACTGCATGTACGAACTGCTGAAAATGCAGGACAACCTCGCCCTGCGCGAGCGCATATTCCCGCTGGTGCTGGCCGACGCGCTGATTTACACCCCTGTCGGGCGGCTGGGCTATCGCCATCATTGGGATGAGCAGGTAGCGCAGCTTGAGCAGGCCATCCGGCAGGCGCGCGAACTGGTTGATCTGGACGAGGCGCTGGCTGACCTGAAGAAATACAACAGCATCCGTAACAACCTGGTGAAGTTGATCGCTTTGTTGGGGGACATGAACGCCTTGACGCCGGAACTGCACGCTCGCGAGGGCTACGCGACGGTGATTGAGAAAGTAGCGCAGGCGATGGTTGGGTCTGGTGCCGCGTCTGGGGCTGGGGCCGTGCCGCGAGCGTCAGCGAGGCGGGGACCCGACCGCCGACCGGCGGCGGACGACCAAAATACAGCGTCGCTTACGCTCACGCTCTCTGCAGAACCCAACCCCGCGCCGGTTGACGCGGAAGTGATCTGGACGGCGGCGGCGCGCAATTCTGCTGCCACGCCCGCCCATCATTTGGAACTGCTGCGCGGCAAGAACTGGCTGCACAAAGAAGAATCTTTTGACCTGCCCGCCGGCGGTGAACGCGCTTTTACGTTTCGCTGTACTTACGCCGTACCTGGCGACTATGCTGAAACCGTGCGCCTGATCAGCAGCGCCGCGCCCATCGAAGCAAATGGACGGGTGAGTGTTTTTCAGCCGGCGGGGTTCAGCCTGCGCCTGGCGGCCTCGCTAGAGCGCCCTGCCCCTGGCGAGGAAGTGACCTGGACGGTCGAAGTCCACAACGACGGCGGCGAAGACTTGCAGCAGGCGCGCCTGCGCCTGGGCAGCAAGATGTTGGGAGAGCCTTTTGATCTGCCGCGCGGCGAGAAGAAGGCGTTCAGTTTTGCGCGCAGGTATGGGCAGCCTGGCGAAGCCAGGGAGACCGTGAGCGCGACCGCCTTTGCCTCTGCCGGCAAGCGCCTGACGCGCCAGGCGGAAGGCAAGGTGTTGGTCGCTGCGCCGCTCTATAGACGCCTCCCCGCCTGGGTCTGGCTGGGCCTGCTGGCGCTGTTTGCCCTTGTGAGCTTGAGCCTCCTGGGAAAAGTCGTATGGGAGGGTGTCTTTGCTGTGTCGCCGACCGAGACCGAGCTGGCTGCTTTGCCATCCACTGCGCCGGAGAATACCTTGACCAGCATGCCCCCGGCGGCGACCCCTGCGCCTCCCACAACCCAAGCGCCGCCGACAATGACCCATACGCCCACCGCGACTGAAATACCCACCCATACACCGACCGCAACCTTAACGCCATCAGATACCCCCTGGCCCGGACAAAGTGTCCCCATGTCGCTTATTCCGGCCGGGGCGTTCCAAATGGGCAGTGAAAATGGATATAGCGACGAGAAACCGATCCATACGGTGATGCTGGATGCCTTTTACATAGACGTGTATGAAGTGACCAATGCCCGCTATCAGGAATGCGTCCAGGCCGGCGCGTGTTCTGCTCACTCTGAGTCTAAGTCTTCCACGCGCGACAGCTATTACGGCAGTTCACAGTTTGCGGATTACCCGGTGATCTATGTTTCTTGGGACGACGCCAAAGCCTACTGTGAGTGGCGCGGGGCGCGCCTGCCGACGGAGGCCGAGTGGGAAAAGGCCGCTCGCGGCGGGCTGGAGGGAAAGCAGTATCCCTGGGGAGACGAGATTGATTGTGCAAAGGCCAATTATTGGGGCAAGGATGGCGTCTGTGTGGGCGATACCAGTGCGGTGGGCAGCTATGCGCCCAATGACTATGGTTTGTACGATATGGCCGGCAATGTCTGGGAATGGGTGAGCAGCCTGTATCAGCCCTATCCATACCGTTCGGATGACGGTCGTGAGAATTTGACGGCGACTGGAGACCGTGCGCTGCGGGGTGGGTCGTGGAGC
>CAIQJJ010000376.1 GCA_903872065.1 uncultured Anaerolineales bacterium
GACGAGGGCGTAAGCCCACATTTCACTGAGGGTCAGGCCGTCGTTGGGTTCGCCGCCGGGCTGCCAGGCGTCGCGGAAGAAGACTTCCCAGGGGAAGCGCAGTTCGCGCCAGCCGGTGAAGTCATCCACGAAGGTGGTGGCGAAGCGTTCGGCGCTGTCCACGGCGGGGTTGCTCTTGTTGTCAGAGAGGACAATGCGGAAGGTCGTTCCGGTGTTCTGACCGTAGAACCAGAAGCTTAAGCCGTCGAAGGCGCTCCAGTCATCGGGGGCCAGGTTGCGTCCGCCGCCTGCGCCCCAGCCGGCGATATTGTACGCTACCGAGAGGACGGTGTCGCTGACAATGCCGGGGGTGGTCAACGAGGTGGTGAAGACCGCGCTGGGCGCATAGTACGCGCCGCTCGCGCCGTCGCCGTAGGAGAACCAGCTTGCCGGCACGCCCGCCTGGAAGTCGTCCACAATGGCGGAGCCTGGTGCGCGGAGGGGGGCGTCCACTGTACGGTTGGGTGCAAAAGCAACCGCCGTTTGCGAGGAAAGAAACAGTAGGACGGAGGCAATGAGCAGGAAACTGCTCAACAGACTTGTGAAAGCGAACACAGTCCTTTTTTGATTCATGTTTTCCAATCTCCTGGTTAGGGTGAGGGATAGATGCCCGCTTTTTCGCACACCGCGCCTTTTCCCGCCTCAGTTCTGGCGCGGGAAAGAACGCCATTGTGGAAAATGGACTGTCCATAGCTTACAGCGAGGCGGAGGATTCGTCTCGCACGAAACGTATCGGTTTTAGCAAAAAACGTGCAGGATTTCGCTTCAGGCTGGCGGATTGCGCCGGTAGGCCAGGGGCGAGAGGCCGGTTTCCTGGCGAAAGACGCGGCTGAAGTAATTGCTGTCGCTGAAACCAACCACCAGGGCGATGGCGGTGATGCTCTGATCGCTGCCGGTCAGCAGCATCTTGGCGCGATGCACGCGGTAGCGATTCAAATACGCCATCAGCGAGACGCCGGTTTCCTGGTGGAAGCAGCGTTCCAGGTGCCCGCCGCTGGCTCCCACGTGGCTGGCCAGGCTCTGGCGGGTCAATTCTTCGGTGTAATGCTCGTGGATGTAGGCCATGGCCTTGCGCGCCATGCGCCGCGCCTCGCTGTTGAGCCTGCGTTGATTGTTCAGCGCCGCCTCGGTATGGGCCGCCATTTCCGCTGTGCTGTAGAAACCCTTGCTCATGACCGCTGCGACCCCCTGGTTGAGGCGCGCCATATCGGCTTCGGTCAAGGTCTTGGAGGTCAGCACGATCACCGCCGTCTCCGCCGCGTTCGGAATCGCGCGCAGTTGCGCCAGCACCTCGAACCCGTCTACCTCCGGCATCATTAAATCCAGCAGCATCAGGTCTATGCGGGCGGCGCGCAGCGCCTCCAGCGCCTCGCGCCCGTTGCGCGCTTTGAGCAAGCGGCAGTCTGGTGTTTGCGTCTGCAGCATGCGAGCGTTCATTTCCAACGTCTCCGGCTCATCGTCCACGATCAAGATCGTTTTATCCTGGGCGGCTGCGCGGATGTTCCAACCCTGGCGCGCCAGCGCCTGGAACAATTCTTGCGAGCCGACCGGTTTGGTCAGGTAATCCAGCGAGAAGACTGCGCCTGAGTCCCGTTCTGGATCCAGCGCGTAAAACATCACCGGAATGTCGCCGGTGGAGGGGCTGCCTTTCAAAGCCTTGAGAATTTCCCAACCCTGTTCGGCCGCGGTTTGGGCGTCCAGCAGCACCGCCTGGGGCGGGGCGGTCAAGATTTGCGGCAGCCAATTGGAGTTGGCGTCAATCACCCGTTCCTGCAGGGCAAAGCCAGCGCGCTGCAAGCGTTCATGCAGGGCTTGCCCCAGGCCGGCCCGTTTGGCCAGGAAGAGAATGTTCTCCCCTGGCGCGGCGATGGCCTCGGCGCGCGCGAGCGCCGGCAGGGTGAAATAAAAGGTTGAGCCAGCCCCTTCCTCGCCGCTGGACTGGACGCCGATCTCGCCGCCGTGCAGTTCCACCAGGCGTTTGCAGATCGCCAGGCCCAGCCCCAGGCCGCCGTAGCCGCGGGCGGTCGTGCGCTCAGACTGGCGGAATTCGTCGAAAATCCAGGCCTGTTCCTCGGGCGGGATGCCCAGTCCGCTGTCTTGCACCGCTACGCGCACTTGCCGCCCCTCGTTCTGCACTTGCAGCATGACCCGTCCGCGCGAGGTGAACTTGACCGCGTTGCTGACCAGGTTGAGGGCGATCTGCTGCAGGCGCAGGCGGTCGCCCCACACTTTTGGCAGGCCAGCCGGGATGTCCGTTTGCCACTCCAGTCCTTTCTCACCCGCTAACTGCTCGCCCAAACTGGCTGCCATGTGCAGCGTTTCGGCCAGGTCGAGCGGTTCGCTGCTCAGGCGCAACTGCCCGGCGTCGCTGCTGGCCAAATCCAGCACATCGCGGATCAGGCGGCTGAGATGCTGGGCGCTGGTGTGAATGCGCTGCATCGTCTGGCGCGCATCCACCGCCGGGTCTTTCATCTGCATCTCGCTCAGCCCCACGATCAGGTTGAGCGGCGTGCGCAGTTCGTGGCTGACCGTCGAAAGGAAGCGGCTTTTCATGCGATTGGCTTCTTCGGCCAGCCGCCGCCCTTCAGACGCCTCGTGATGCAGGCGGATGCTTTCCAGCGTGGAATCGATCTGGCGCACCACCGCCACGCAGGGCGCCAGGTTGGCGGCGTCGAAGGCGACAAAGCCGCGGGGAACCTGGATGGGCGGCTCCTCCTCAGGCGCGGGCTTTCTCGAGGCCTGGGCTGGCGCTTTGATGGGCAGCAGGGCTAACTGGAAGGGTTCATCGGGTGGGTAGAGGCCAGGCGGCGGAAACTGATGGGTGGGAAAGCGGAACAGGTTGGCGACCGCCGCGCTGCTGCTTGGGCTGTACGTCCAGGCCACCGGATTGTCCCCTTCCGCTTCATAAAAGAAGAGGCGCGCCTGGCGGATGCCCAGGCCGGGCAGATATTCATCCACGATCGGCTGAATCTGCGC
>CAIQJJ010000377.1 GCA_903872065.1 uncultured Anaerolineales bacterium
CATAGACCATTTCTCGGAGCCGTATGCTTCGCCCCTACGCTGATTGCGACGCTGATTGCGACAATGATGATGGTCGCGGCGATTCCATCCTGGGCGCGGATGGAATGCGCGCCCCATCCTCCCAATCCGTACCGCAAATCCTGTTGGACACCTCCTCCATGCGAGTATAATAGCCCCAACATTTCCCTCTTTCCCCCCTTAAGGACTTCCCCATGAACTCCAAAGAACGCTTCCAGGCCGCCCTGGCCTACCACACCCCCGACCGCCCTCCCACCAAACACTACGGCACCCCTGAGATCAACAACGCCCTCATGCAGCACCTCGGCGTCTCCACCTACGAACAGTTGCAGCTTAAGGTCGGCGACGACTTCCGCCACGTCGGGCCGCGCTACATCGGGCCGGCCCTGCGCACCTTCCCCGATGGCAGTTGGGAGGGCCTGTGGGGCGAGCGCTACGCCAACTGGTCGTTTGGCGGCGGCACTTACCCCGAAGCCGTCTACCTGCCCTTCGCCAACCTGGCCGACCCCGCCGATCTGCCCGCCCGCCCCGCCTCCTATTACGCCGAACCGCCCTTCCCCGCCCCCGCCTGGACAGACATCGCTTCCCCCACCGGGCGCTTCCCCTCGCCGGACTGGTTCGACTACTCCTGCATCAAAGAGGATATCGCGAAACTGCAAGGCTACGTCGTCTGCACCGGCGACGCCGGCACGCCCGACTTCATGAACGGCATCGCCCGCTGCCGCGGCGTGGAGCGCGTCCTGTTCGACGTGGGCGAAGAGAACCCCGTCTACCTGGCATTGATGGCGCAGCGCTTCGACTTCCAGTACGAAATGTACCGCCGCGTGCTGGAAGCCGCCGGCGGCGCGATTGACGTCCTGTGCCTGGGCGAGGACTACGGCAACCAGAACGGCCTGATGATCAGCCCGCGCAAATTCGACAAACTGTTCGCCCCCTACATGAAAAAACTCTTCGACCTGGCGCACCATTACGGCGCGAAGGCCATGATGCACTGCTGCGGCAGCAACCGCCAACTCATCCCGCGCTTCATCGAACTCGGCCTGGACATCCTGGAAGTGGTGCAGGTGGACGCCGCCGGCATGGACATCACCGAACTGCACGACCATTTCTACGGCAAGATCGCCTTCTGCGGCAGCATCAGCGTCCAAAACACCCTGCCCTTTGGAACCGTCCAAGACGTTGTGCGCGAGGTCGAACTGCGCAAGCGCCTGTTTGCCCAGGGCGGCATGATCATCGCCGCCACCCACGACATCCAGGTCGGCACCCCCCTCGACAACATCCTTGCCATGTACCGCACCATCGGCTCCCTCTCCTAATCCTCCCCACTTCCCATTCTCCATTCTCCATTCTCCACTCCCCACTCTCCACTCTCCACTCCCCACTTCCCACTGCCTACTGCCTTCTGCCTACTTCCCCTCATGAACCCTCCCACCTCCCTCTCCTCCCGTTACCCTCTCGACAGCCTCGCCGCCCGGCTGCTGCCGCGCGCCGCCTGGCAGCCTTACCCCCCCGCCTTCTGGCAGGCGCTGCCCGCTGACCTGCGCCAGGACGCCATCGCCGCCGGCGAGCAGGCCCTGGCGACCCCCTGGCCGCATCTGCCGGCCACCCTCTATTTGCGCTTTGCCCGCGACGGCGACCGCGCCGCCTTCGAGTCGCCCTACTTTTTGCGCCGCAGCCTGCTGGCCAGCCTGGTGCTGGCTGAGCGCTGCCAGGCGCAGGGGCGCTTGGTGGACGCCCTCGCCGACGCTGCCTGGAGCATCTGCGAGGAGTCGACCTGGTGTTTGCCGGCGCATGTCGGCGATCAGCGCGCCGGCGTTGGCCTGCCGGATGTCGCTGAGCCGGTGGTGGATTTGTTTGCCGCTGAGACGGCCGCCCTGCTGGCCTGGGTGCATTCCCTGGCGGCGGAGCAGCTTGCAAGCGTCTCGCCGCTCCTCCCGCCGCGCCTCGTGAGCGAGGTGCAGCAGCGCGTCTTGACCCCTGCCTTGCAGCGCGACGATTTCTGGTGGATGGGCTTCTCGCCGCGCCTGGTCAACAACTGGAACCCGTGGATCAACTCAAACTGGCTGGCGGCGCTCCTGCTGCTGGAGGACGACGAGGCGCGCCGCCTGGCCGCCGTCCACAAGATCATGCGCTCGCTGGATCGCTTTATCATCCCCTACCCGGCGGACGGCGGCTGCGACGAAGGCCCAAGCTACTGGACGCGCGCCGGCGCTTCGCTCTACGACTGCCTGGAACTGCTCTATTCGGCCAGCGCCGGGCAGATTGACCTCTATGACGACCCCAAGATTCAAAACATCGGGCGCTTCATCTACCGCGCCCACATCGCCGGCGATTACTACGTCAACTTTGCCGACGCCCCGGCGCTGGTCTCCCCCGATGCGGCGCTTGTCGCCGGCTACGGGCGGCGCGCCGGCGATCCCGCCCTGCAAGCCTTTGGCGCCTGGCTCGCCGCCCGCCCCGACAGCGCCTCCGCCCGCGGCGGCGGGGAGCGTGACCTGGGCCGCGCCCTGGCGGCGCTGCAGGAGGAAGCGAACAGGAGGCAGGGAGAGCCAGGCGGCGCGGCCGGCCAGGGGCGCGCCGCTCGCCCGCCTCTACCTGTGCAAGATGCGCCGCTGGTGGGGGAGGTGTACCTGCCGGATATCCAGTTCTTTGCCGCTCGTGAGAAGCCTGGCTCGGCGCAGGGTTTGTACCTGGCGGCCAAGGGCGGGCACAATGAGGAGAGTCACAATCACAACGATGTCGGTCATTTCATCGTCTACCACGATGGGCTGCCCCTGATCGTGGACGCCGGCGTTGAGACCTATACCCGCAAAACCTTCAGCGCCCGGCGCTATGAGATCTGGACGATGCAGTCCGCTTATCACTCACTGCCCACGATGGACGGGGTAATGCAGTCGCCCGGCCGCGCCTACGCCGCCCGCGCCGCCCGCTGCGATTTCTCCGCCGCCGCAGCCAGCTTTGCCCTGGACATCGCCGCCGCCTATCCCGCCGAGGCGCACCTCGTTTCCTGGCAGCGCCAGCTTACCTTGCAGCGCGCCCCCGTCGCCCAGGTCTGCCTGCTGGACGAGTACCGCTTCACCCAGGCCCCGCGCACGCTGACCCTCTCCTTGCTCACCCCCTGCCAGGTGGATCTCGCCGCGCCCGGCCAGGCGCGCCTGGCTGCGAGCCCCCTGCCCGAGGGGCGCCCCACCGCCGCCGGGCTGATCCACTACGACGCGGCGCAGTTCCGCCTCTCGGTCGAAGAAATTCCCATCCGCGACGCCCGCCTGGGGCCAGTGTGGGGCAGCCGCTTGCAGCGCCTCCTGTTCCACGTCCTCGCCCCCGCCTCCACCGGCTCGTGGACGCTTCACATCACTGGCCTGGCGTAACGCGTGGAGGCAGAGAGAATTTAACCACGAATGGATTATCCCAGAGATCCGTTTTCTCCCTTTCTTTTTGATGGCGACCATCTTGCTTTGGGAAGATCGGTGATCCTTCACGCAGATTGTTTTGCCTGGATGCAGCGCGCGCCCGAAGCCAGTATCCATGCGGTTGTTACCGATCCACCGTATGGGGTCAAGGAGTACGAACCAGATCAATTGGAAAAAAGGAACCATGGCAGCGGCGGCGATCGCCCCAAAAACGCCGAAGAAGAATTCGAGGATGTTTGCACCATGCCGCGCAGTTGCTATGAACCCTGGGGTATTTTTCGCAAACCGCTGCCCGACAGCATGAAGGTGAGCGACTGCC
>CAIQJJ010000378.1 GCA_903872065.1 uncultured Anaerolineales bacterium
CTTTCGGTTCTCCTCCGGTTATCCTTCGACAAGCTCAGGATGCCTGATGCCTCCCATTTCAGGCGCGCTGAGCTTGTCGAAGCGCCTCTGCCCTCCGGCTATCCTTCGACTATCCTTCGACAAGCTCAGGATGCCTGATGGATGCCTACCATTTCAGGCGCGCTGAGCCTGTCGAAGCGTGAGCCTGTCGCAGTACTATCCTCCGACAAGCTCAGGATGCCTCAAGTGCTTGAAGCGAAATGGTAAATACCGCCCCTTGACCAGGCGCGTTCTCGGCAGAGATCGTTCCACCCTGAGCCTCCACAATCGAGCGGGCGATCGCCAGACCCAGACCCGAAGCATCCGCCTGCTGGCGCGATTTATCCCCGCGATAAAAACGGTCAAAGATATGCGGCAAATCCTCAGCAGCGATCCCTACGCCGCTGTCTTGAATTTGCAACAGCACCCTACCGTGCACTGGCGCAGCGCGCAGAGTGATCGTTCCGCCCTGCGGAGTGTAGCGAAAGGCGTTGACGATCAAATTGTCAAAAACCTGCGCCATGCGTTCCACATCCACCTCCACCAGCGGCAGACCTGGCTCAACCATGACCTGTAAAGCGATCTCTTTTTGCTGCGCGGCGACGGCATGACGTATGGCGACGCGCTCGATCATGAGTTGAGGTTGGATGGGCTGCAAAGTCAGTGGAAGCTCGCCGGCGTCGGCCAATGACAGGAGGCGCAAATCTTCAATCAAACGGCTGAGTTGTTTGGTCTCTTGATACAAAACGTTGTACACTTCAGACGTGCCGGGCAGTTTGCCATCGCTGAGCGCCTCGGCGTAGCCTGAGATAACGCTGAGCGGCGAGCGCAAATCGTGAGCAATATCGGCGGTCATTTGGCGGCGCGCCTGGGTCGCCCGATCCAGATCAACGCTCATCTTGTTGAAAGAAGTCGCCAACTCGCCCAACTCATCGCTGGAACGCACCTTAACCTGCATCCCAAAGCGGCCGCGCGCAATCTCCACTGTGGCTTCGGTCAATTCACGCAGCGAACGGGTCAGAGTAAAGGCCAGCATCCCGCCCAGGGTAAGCGCCAGGAATGTGGCGATCAAAGCACTAAGCAAAGCCGCGCTGGTGATATTGCCCAAAAAGCGCTCCTCGGGCGAATCGGGAATCCACTGGCGCTGGGTCGTTGTGGTGAACAACAACCAACCAGCAGTTTTGCCACTGGATTGCAGCAAAACCGCCCGCTTCAGTTCCGCCGCGGCAATCTTTTGACTGACCTGAACCGCGCGGTCATTGCTATAAACCACCTTTTGATCAGCGCCGACCAAAATAAAACGCGTCTCGTCGCGCAGCAAATCTTGGCGGCTGTCACGGCGCGGCGCGCTCAAGAGAGCAGTTAAGTTGTTCTCGATCCCCTGCCAGTCGCCATTTTCATCAAAATATTGGAGCAGGTTTTGCGCCAGGATCTGCTGCTCACGGTTTAAGATAAACTGGTCAAACGCGGAGCGTGTGCGCCGCCAGGTGATCACCGCCACCAACACTGAACCGGTCAAACCGACCAGAAGAAAGGCCAGGGTGAGCTTGAAGGTGAGCGAGCGCATGGTTAACTCTGCGGCGCGAAACGGTAGCCCGCGCCATAGACGGTTTCAATATAGCGTGGAGTGGAGGGGTCGCTCTCGATCTTGAGGCGCAGGTTACGGATATGCACATCAATCGTGCGCTCATAACCCTCATAAGCCGCGCCCTGCATCCGTTCGAGCAGTTCCAGGCGCGAGAAAACGCGCCCAGGGGTCGCCATCAACGTCGCCAGTAGATCAAACTCGGAGGGGGTCAGGTCTACCACCTTGCCCGCCGAGATCAAACTGCGCCCGGCACGGTCGAGGAATAGATCACCGACGCGCAAAGCATCCTGCCCGGCGTCCTGCTTCTCGGCGCGGCGCAGCACCGCCCGCACACGAGCAGTCAGCTCGCGCAGGCTGAAAGGCTTGGTAATGTAGTCATCCGCGCCCAGTTCCAAACCAAGCACTTTATCGTTTTCGTCCAGCTTGGCCGTCAAAATGATGACCGGTGTAGAAGCTTCTCGGCTGTAGGCGCGCATAAAATCATAGCCCCCCATCTGCGGCATCATCAGGTCTAAAATGATCAGATCGGGCTTTTCCTGGCGAGCGACAAATAATGCTTCACGCCCATCGCCGGCGGCCACTACCTCAAAGTTCTCCTGCGCCAGGTACGATTTAAGCAAAGTGCGCAATTCCAGTTTATCATCTACTACCAAAATTTTCTTAGACATTAAGGGAACTCCTGAGGGAAATTATATCTGAGAAATGAGGAAGAATAAATAAGTTGACAGTCGCTTGTCCAAAGCGACTGTCAACTGTGAGAAAGAAAGGGTTACGGGGTTGTGGTATCGGTTGAAGGAGCCGCGGGGGCAGTGGTATCTGAGGGAGCGCCGCCGCGCCCACCGTGCCGTCCACCGCCGCCATGACCGCCATCGAAGCCATCCGGGCCGCCATGCGGGCCAAAGAACTTGAGGGCGCTGTTGTCGGCCAGGATTTGATCGGCCTGCGCCTGCGTGATCACACCATCCTTGGCCGCCTGGTTGACCGCGTCGCTAAAGGCAGACTGCATCGAAGCCTGGAAAGCGGCGTCATTGGCCAGGGCGCGCTGCCCCTTCATCAGGTCAGCCTGTTCTTGGGTCAATGTGCCATCCGTGACCGCCTGGTCAATGCGAGCGTTGAAGACCTGGGTCTCAGCCGCCTGCAGCTTTTCAACAGTGATACCTAACGCATCCGCCAACAGGGCATCCATATCAATGTCCTGGCCCTTGAACCAGCCGCCCTTGCGCCCGCCCAGGGTCAAACCATTGGCCTTGATTTCATCGGCCTGCGCCTGCGTGATCAGGCCTTCTTCGACGGCCTGCGCCAGCGCCGCTTCGTTCGCTTTCTGGCGGGCGGCGGTCAGTTCATCCACCGTAATGCCCAGGGCAGTCGCCAGTTCTTCGGAAGAGGCCGTATCCACAAGGGCCTTATCCTGGCCGCGTCCAGGGCCGCGTCCTTCGCCGGGGCCGGCGGGAAGATCAGTAGTCGTAGAGGGAACAGCGGTTGGGGTTGGCTCGGCGGCACTGGCGGAACGGTAAGCGACTGCGCCGACCACCAGGGCCAGGGCGACTGCGCCCAGAGAAAGTAGTGAGAACAATTTTGTTCGGTTCATAGAAAGAAACTCCTTTGGTTGAGATTTTTATTTACCACATTTACTGTGGAATTATTCATAAGGATACCAAGCCCTTATTTAGAAACTGTTAAGAACTGATTTGGAAAATATAGGTTTCGGCTGATCAACTGCATAATGGTACAATTCACCTCAAATTATGCCGAAAAAACGCCCTATATCCTTCAAAGGCTTGCGACCAGAGCGCATCCCCCCCACCCCAGACGTCGACGTGACGAAGATCGTTTCCGTTATCTTCCTGGGAGTGGCTGTCTTGCTGTTGTCCATCGCCGGCGTGTGGACGTCTCTGACGCGCGACATGCTGGCCAAAGAAAAAAGCGCCACTGGCATTGTCGTAGATATGGTGGAACGCTACGGGCCGGTGCTCAACGATGACGACTCGTTCATCTCCACGCGCGAGGTACCTTACTATTATCCGGTCGTAGAATTCTACACGCCTGAGGAGAAGCTGCACCACGTGCAGCTTGCCACGGGAAGCTGGCCGCCGGCGTATGAGATCGGCCAGGAAGTGACGGTGTTATACGATCCGGAGCAGCCGCTGCAAGCGCGCATCCAATCCAGCAGCAGCGCGTTTGATTTGTGGTTCGGCCCGGCGATATTATTTTCCCTGGGGGCGATTTTTCTAAGCATTGCCCTGGCGCTTATTTGGGCGCAAAACCGGAGGTCTTAATGTCTGCACTGCGCATTCTCCCATCCAACCCACGCTACTTCACCCTGGACGGCGAAAAGGCTGTCTATTTGGCTGGTTCGCACACCTGGGCTAATCTTCAAGATATCGGCCTGCCGGGCGGGCCGCCTTTCCCTTACGCAGAATACCTGGATTTCATGACCGGCTGCGGCCACAATTTCATGCGCTTCTGGATGTTTGAGCAGCCCAGCCGCGCTTCATGGACGGCCGCGCCGATGGTCTTTGATCCGCTGCCCTGGGCGCGCCCAGGGCCCGAAAACGCCAACGATGGCCTGCCCAAGTTTGACCTGGACACATTCAACGAGGCTTATTTTGCTCGCATGCGCCAGCGCATTCAACAGGCTGGTGAGCGCGGCATTTATTGCGCGGTGATGCTCTTCCAGGGCTGGAGTCTGCACAAAACCAGCGCCTCTTATGGCGATCCGTGGCCGGTGCATCCATTCAACGCCGCCAACAATATCAACGGGGTAGACATCCCTTACACCCAGGTGGACGATGATGAACACGTCTGCTTGCACAGCACACTCAATCCGCTGGCGCTCGCCAAACAGGAAGCCTACGTGCGCAAGGTGATTGACACAGTCAACGATCTGGACAATGTGCTGTACGAGATCATCAATGAGGGCGGGGCGACGCAGTGGCAGTACCATATCATTGACTTGATCCACTCTATTGAGGGCGGCAAAGCCAAACAGCACCCGGTGGGCATGACGCACCGCATCGGCCCTAAACAGTTCAACGCCGATTTATTCGCCAGCAATGCCGAGTGGATTTCGCCGGCCAAGGAACCGCAGGATTGGCTCTGCCCCGGCAGCGTTTGCCTGGAAGATTACCAGAACGACCCGCCAGCCAGCGATGGGCGCAAAGTGATCGTCAACGACACTGATCATCTGTGGGGACATGGCGGCAATCCCCAATGGGTGTGGAAGTCTTTTCTGCGCGGTCACAACCCGCTCTTTATGGATCCCTGGTGGCCATTGTATATTGAGTCCGACCCCAAGGTGACGCCGTGGACATTTGTGGGTGGGGTCAGCAAAGATCAACGCGATTACCCCGACTGGCAGCCAACCCGCCAGGCGATGGGCGATACGCGCCGCTGCGCCGAGAGGATGAACCTGGCGAGGATGATTCCGCATGGCGAGCTAACCTCGTCACGCTACTGCCTGGCCGACCCCGGCCAGGAGTATTTGATCTATTTGCCGGAGGGCGGATCCGCGACGATCAATCTGCGCCACGCCACGCCGGGCAGCCTGTTCGAGGTGGAATGGTTCTTGCCGCGCTTGCAGCGCACTTTCCCCGGCGCGTATCCTTTGCCGGGAGGGGACTATGTCGTCACCAGCGCCCCGTTCAGCGGCGATGCAGTGCTGTATTTGAAAATCAAAAGTTCTTGATATGGATGCGTTCCTCTCCGACATTCACGGCAACGCGGCCGCTCTGCGGGCGGTGCTGCAAGATGTGCAGAAAATGGGCTGCGAGCGCATTTTTGTGCTGGGCGACATCATCAATGGAATGCGGCCGGCGGAGTGTGTAGACCTGCTGCAAGCCTGGGGATCGGTCAGCTGCATCCAGGGCAACGCTGAGTTTTACACATTTACCCCCGATCTGGATGATTTCCCCAAGCGCGACGAACAGTTCTACGCCGACCTGATTTCCCTCGTGCGCTGGTTCGCGGCGCAATTATCGCCCTCCCAACTGGCGTGGGTGCAAGCCGCGCCGGCTTACCAGTATTTGCCGCAAGCGATCCTGGCGCACGATTCGCCGCTCGACCGCCTCTTTCCCGAACGCCACTATTTGCCCGGCCTGGCAGCGAAATACCAGGAAGTGTGTTTCCACGGAGGAGGCCTCAGCGCCGCCGATTCGGACGAAGCACTGCAGCCCTTGTTAGAGTGGATGGATGCGCAAAGCTTGCAAGCGGTCTTCTGTGGGCATACCCACGTTCCCTTCACCCGCCGGCTGGAATACAAAGGCAAAGAGAAGCTGATCTGCAACACCGGCGCGGCTGGCTTTCCGCTGGACGGCGATCCGCGCCCTTCATGGGCCCTGGCGCAAGCGCCGGAGGAGGGCGACCAGGCGGGAAAATGGCAGGTCTCAATCCGCCGCGTAAACTACGACATTGAGGAGGCGCTGCGCGCGGTGGATAAGGCGGTGGACTACCCCAGTTTTCAGAGCGAACCAAAGAAACGGACGGCCTACAAGAAAATGCTGGAAACGGGCATCCACTGGCGGGCGCATTTGCAAGAATAACGATTTTCGTATAGTTAAAATCAGATCGTCTTGGGGTCTTATGCTATACTTAATCTGAACAATTATTTCCAGAGTGAGGCTGAACGATGAATCCTGCTGAAGAATTAGAAAAGATCGAGGCCGCGCTGAACGCCCTGGCCGCCGCGCCGGAGGGTGCGGCGATGGCTGCAGCGCGCCAGGCGCTGCTGGAACGTAAGCAAACGCTGCTGCAAAGCATCGCCGCATCACAACAACGGCAAACCTCTTCGCTAGGACAAGGGGCTATTATGGTGGATGGCAATGTGCGCGGCGATGTCGTCACGGGCGTCAAGATCGAGCAGCGCCTGGCCATGCCCGGCGCAGATCCGGCGGAACTGCGCAAAGCGTACCTGGCGCGTCTGCTGGAAAACGCCAGCCGCGTATCGCTGACCGGCATTGATCCCAAAGCCTCCGACGACGCCAACGCCCACCTCAATTTGAGCGCCGTCTACACCGCCCTGCTGACCCTCTCCGGCGAGGATCATGCTTACCTGGAGCAAGGCGGCGAACCAAACCAGGATATGCGCTATCGCTCGGCGCTCGATCAGCTTAACCAGCACCCGCGTTTGGTGCTGCTGGGCGATCCGGGGTCTGGCAAAAGCACTTTTGTCAATTTCGTCACCCTATGCCTGGCCGGGCAGGGCCTGGGACACGGCGAGATCAACCTGAATTTGTTGACCGCCCCCCTGCCAGAAGATGAGCAAGAGATGCAAAAAACTCTGCATCCCGCCCAGCCCTGGCATCATGGGGCGCTGCTGCCGCTGCGCGTGATTCTGCGCGACTTCGCCGCCCGTGGGCTGCCGCCGCCCGGCCAACCTGCCACCGCCAAACACCTGTGGGATTTTATCACCGCCGATCTCAAGGCCGCTTCACTGCAAGAATGGGTCAAGCACCTGGGACAGGAATTGTTTAAAGACGGCGGTCTGCTGCTGCTGGATGGCCTGGACGAGGTGCCAGAGGCCAACGCCCGCCGCGTACAAATCAAGCAGGCGGTGGAGGATTTCGCCGCCACCTTCCACAAATGCCGCATCCTGGTCACTTCGCGCACCTACGCCTATCAGAAACAGGACTGGCGCTTACAGCGCTTTCAAGAGGCGGTGCTGGCCCCCTTCACCTTGACCCAAATCGGCTATTTCATCGATCACTGGTACGCGCAAATTGCTCAGACGCGCGGCATGGACAAGGCTGACGCACAGGGTCGCGCAAAAATGCTGAAGCGCGCGGTGCTGAACAGCAGCCGCCTGCTCGGATTGGCCGAGCGCCCCCTGCTCTTGACGCTGATGGCCTCACTGCACGCCTGGCGCAGCGGCAGCCTGCCCGAAAAGCGCGAGGAGCTTTACGCGGCTACGGTGGCGCTGCTGCTGGATTGGTGGGAACGCCCCAAAGTGGTGCGCGACGCCAATGGGCAGCCTCTAGTGCAGCAGCAAAGCCTATCC
>CAIQJJ010000379.1 GCA_903872065.1 uncultured Anaerolineales bacterium
CGCATGGCTTTTCGTGACCTGGGGCGCAACCGCCGCCGTTCGTTCTTTTCCTCGCTGGCAGTGGCGGCCGGGCTGGCGCTGCTCCTGCTGATGGCCGCGTTCATCAAAGGAGAAATGGGATCCGCCCTGGAACTGGCGATCCGGCTGCAAAGCGGCCATCTGCAAGTGCGCGCCAAAGCGTATGATGAGAGTAAAACCAGCTTGAAATGGGAATACCTGATCGAGAATCCCGATCAGATCGCCGCCCAAATTGCGGCGCTGGCCCCCGTCAAGCTGGCGACGCCGCGCCTGTTTGCCAGTGGGATTGTTTCGGTAGGCGATGAATCGGCGGGAGTGCGCGTTTACGGCGTAGACCCCCTGTCGGAGGCCAACGCCCCTTACCGCGAGGGTTTGGTCGGCGGAGAGTTCATCACTCCAGATGACCGCGAGGGTATCTTGATCGGCCGGCCGTTGGCGGAAAAATTGGGGCTGAAAGTGGGCGATACGCTCAACCTTTCGGTGAACACTTCAAATGGCGATGTAGATGAGCAGCCTTTCACGGTGCGCGGGATTTACTCGACCAAAACCGACTCTTTTGACAGTTTCACGGTCTTCTTGCCATTGAGCAAGGCGCAGGCCATCGGACGGGCCGAAAACCACGCCAGTACAATCTTTGTCTTGCTCAATGATTCCGCCCAAACCGAGGCGGCAGCGACGGCGCTGCAAGGCGCAGAGTACCAGGTCTTGACCTGGATGAAAATGAATGAACTGCTGCTGCAGACCGAGGAAATGGCGAACAGCTACATGGGGCTGTTTTATGTGATCGTGCTGGGCATTACGGCGACGGTGATCATCAATACGCTGATCATGTCGGTCTTTGAGCGCACGCGCGAGATCGGCATCTTGTCAGCGATCGGCATGAAGGGGCGGCAGATCATGGGGCTGTTCCTGGCCGAATCGAGTTTGCTGGCGGTGGGCGGGATTGTGATGGGCCTGGCGATAGGAATCGTCTGCATCGCCCTGCTCACCTACTATGGCTTTAACGTTACGCAGATGGGCATCACGGGTATTTTGATCAGCAATACGATTTACCCGCAGTTGACCACCGAAGACGCCGTCAACCTGACCATCATGGCCTTCATTGTGACCTTGTTAGCCGGGCTGTACCCGGCGATTTTGGCTGCCCGCATGGAACCCGTGGAAGCCTTACGAGCTGAAAAATAAGAGGAGAATGGTATGGAAGTCGCAAAAATCGAGAATGTTACGCGTGTATTCAAGGTTGGCAAAGTCGAGACGCAGGCGCTGCGCGGCGTCAACCTGTCCATCGAGAGCGGTGAATTTACGGCCTTGGTGGGGCCTTCGGGTTCCGGCAAAACAACCCTGCTGCAACTGATCGGTTGTCTCGATCTGCCGAGCGCGGGGCAGGTGTACATCAACGGGAAAAATGTGAGCAAGCTCAACCGCAGCCAGCGCGCCGACATGCGCCGCGGGGCGCTGGGGTTCATTTTCCAATTTTTCGCCCTGATTCCCACACTGACGGCCTACGAAAATATCGAAATGCCGCTCTTTCTGACCGGCAAAAGCGCCGCCGAGCGCCGGCAGCGGGTGACGGAACTGCTGGAGGCGGTGAGCTTGAGCGACCGCGCCAACAACCGTCCCGATCAGATGAGCGGCGGTCAGCAGCAGCGCGTGGCGATTGCGCGCGCCCTGGCGACCAACCCGGCGCTGATCCTGGCAGATGAACCGACCGCCAACCTGGATACCGCCAACGGGCAGCAAGTGATGGAGACGATGACGCGCTTGAACAAAGAGACCGGGGTTACTTTTGTCTTTGCCACGCACGATCCGCGCGTGATCCATTACGCGCGGCGGGTGGTCACGCTGCGCGATGGCCTGGTTGTAGCCAACCAGTAACGGGAGGGTCACACTTTGGCTGCAAAATTTCGTAACCTTTGCGATGTGGCTCATGCTCCCCGGCTCGCTGCGTTGGCGGTGTTGACGTTGATCCTGGCAGGGTGCAGCGTCTTCAGCCCTGCCACGCCGCAGGCGCTGCCGACGGTTGTCCTGGGCGAACCAGCGACCTCCAGCCAGGCTTCCGCTGGCGAGACCAATGGGCCGGCCGCGCCCCAAGCCACGAGCAGCGGCGTGACCGCCTCTGGGAAGGTAGCGCCGGTGCAGGAAGTGCAGATGGCGTTTGCCACTGGCGGCCTGGTGCGCGCGGTGAATGTGGCGGTGGGTGAAACGGTGGAGGCGGGGCAGGTATTGATCAGCCTGGATTACCGCGACGCGCAGATGGCCATCGCCCTGGCGCAGGCTGACCTGGCGGTCGCCCAGGCGAGTTATGATCTGGTCAATTCGAGCGATCCGCTCAAGGCGCAAGCCAGCCGCGCCGCGGCAGCGCTGGCGCTGCTGCAAGCGCAAAACGCGGTTGCCGAGTTGGAACGCAGCGCGCCGCTTGTCACTGCCCAGGCGCAGGCCGCCCTGGCCAATGCCCAAAAGGCGCTCGACGATGCCAAGCGCAAACAAGTCAATATGAGCGCGCCGCGCGCCAACCAAACGACCATTGACGCGGCGCAGGCGTATTACGAGGTGAAGGAAAGCGACCTCAAAGACGCCAAAGAGACCTACGACGAGGTGGCCGGTCTGAGCGCCGACGATCCAGAGCGCGCCCAGGCATTGCTCAAGCTGAACGACGCCCAAAAGGAGCGCGACAAAGCGCTGATCACGCTGAACTGGTACCTGGGCTATAACAGCGAACTGGATATTGCGCTGGCCGATACGCAATTTGCACTGACGCAAGCGCAGCTTGCAGCCGCCGAGGAAAAGTGGGCGCAGGTCAAAGATGGGCCGGCGAAGGAGGAACTGGCATTGGCGCAAGCCAGAGTAGCCAGCGCCCAGGCGCAGCTTGACCTGGCGAATGCGCCCTCCCCCGCGCCGGAGCAGGTCGCCCTGGCGCAGGCGCAGGTGGACGCCGCCCATGCCCGCCTGGAGGCGGCGCAGGCGCAGTTGACGAAACTGACGCTGACCGCCCCAATCAATGGGGTGGCGGCGACGGTGAACGTTCAGCCAGGGGAATGGGTGACGCCGGGCGCGCCGGTCTTGCGACTGGTGACGCTCGATCAATTGTGCGTCGAAACGACGGATTTGAGCGAACGGGACGTCCCCAAAGTGCAGGTTGGGCAGGAGGTGACGGTGGTGGTGAAGGCGCTGAATGAGGAGATCAACGGGCGTGTGACGTTCATCGCGCCGCTGGCCGATACATTGGGCGGGGATGTGGTTTACAAAGCGACGATCGCCCTGGAGACGATCCCGGCCGGTCTGCGCGCCAGCATGAGCGTTACGGTGGAATTTCGTTAAGTCGCGAGGCGCGGGCGTCCGCGCCCTTACGGGTGAAAAAAAGACCTTTAGGGTTTAAGAAAACCCTAAAGGTCTTTTTTTTCATAGGAGACC
>CAIQJJ010000380.1 GCA_903872065.1 uncultured Anaerolineales bacterium
CTCATCCTCCAGCGGGTGGATTACGCCCAGGGACGGATGTATGTGTTGACCATCCCAGAGAACGTGGGCGATCTATATGCCTATCCCCAGGCCGTGATCACGATGCTTAAGAAGCTCTTGTTGAAAGAGTTTATCGTTTACGTAGACAGCCCGTCGCACGTGGCGCTGTTTGTCTATGATAACAATACCTTTATTGTGGCCTCTTTCCAGGAATATGAGCTGACGGCAAAGTTAGTGGTAGAGGCGCGTTTCACCAGGCTGGTGGAACTGCCCACCGGACAAACTTTTGAAGGCGGTCTTGAAGACGGAAAACGGGTCTTTCACGCCGCGATTTTGCCCCACCAATACCTGGTGTTTAGAGCGGAGGATGGACAAACTTAATCCTTCCGATTGGCAAGAAAAGACTCTCGCGCTCACGCGCGAGATGCAGCATGAAACCCTGCTGCTCATTTTGCCGGTAGTGGGCTTGAGCGGCCTGGTGGTGTTGGCGCTGACGGCCTGGAGCAAACAACCGCTGCGGGAAATTGGCGTCGCGCTGGGGTTGTGGGGGCTGATGTTCTTGACCTGGCGCGTGCAGGCCTTTTCTTTTCGTTGGGCGTCTTTCCTGCTGGCGGCCGGCGTCTGGGGTGGGGTTTTGGCGATGGCGCTCTCCAGCGGTTGGGAGGATCTGCTCTTGTTGTGGATTCTCCCGGCCGGCCTGGCCACCATGCTGCTGGGCGGGAAGTGGGGGGCGGCGATTACTCTGTGGAGCGCCGCGGTGCTGTGGCTGCCGTTGGCGTTTCTGCCGGTAGCGGCGCGCGGGGCAGCCCTTCTTGGAATGGCGGCCAGTGTGGGGATGACCTGGCTGACCTTGCGCCCGCTGCTGACCGCCATCCACTGGTCATGGTCGAGCTATCAGAGCAGCCAGGAGGCGCTGCAGCAGGCGCGCAGCTATCAGGTGCAGTTGCAAAAATCCCTGCAAGACCTGACGCTGATCAATGTGCAGCTCACGCGCCTGAATCAGGTGACGCAAGCGCTGCGCCTGGAGGCCGAAAACGAACACCGCCTGAAGCAAGAATTTGTGGCCAACGTCAGCCACGAACTGCGCACGCCGCTGAATATGATCATCGGCTTCAGCCGCACAATGCTCGAAACGCCGGAGACTTATGGCGACAACATCCCCTCCAAACTGCTGGCCGATCTCCAGGTGATCTTGCGCAACAGTCAGAACCTTTCGAATTTGATTGATGATGTGCTGGATCTGAGCCAGATTGACGCCGACCGCATGGCCTTGAACAAGGAACGGGTTGATCTGCCGGCGATTGTGGAGGAGGCGGTCGACTCGGTGCGCCCGCTGTTTCAGTCCAAGGGGTTGTACCTGGAAACGGAGGTCGCGGTTGAATTGCCCAGGGTGTGGTGCGACCGCAAGCGGATTGGGGAAGTGCTGCTTAATCTTTTGAGCAACGCCGGGCGTTTTACTGAGCAAGGGGGGGTGCGCCTGGCGGCGCGGCAGGAGGGCGCGGCGGTCATCGTCAGTGTGGCGGACACCGGCCTGGGGATTGCGGAAGAAGATCGGCGTAAGTTGTTTCAGCCTTTTCAACAGGTGGATGGCAGCCTGCGGCGCAAGTACGGCGGCACCGGCCTGGGCTTGAGCATCAGCAAAGCGTTTGTAGAACTGCACGACGGCGAGATGTGGGTGGACAGTACGCTGGGGCAGGGGACAACGTTTTACTTTAAGCTGCCGTTGGATCCTCTGCCGCCCCTGCCCCGCCAGCCGGTGCGCTGGTTTAACCCCTACCAGGCTTATGATGAAACCGTGCATGCCACCGGGTTGGCAGTGGTAGAGGCGCGCCCGCGCCTGGTGGTGGTAGAACAGGGGAATGTGATGAGCAAGATGCTCAGCCGCTACTCAACGCAGATGGAGGTCATCGCGGTGGAATCGCTGGAGGCGGGGCTGGCTGAGATCGCGCAGGGCGGCCAGGCGCTGCTGGTGAACGATGTGCGCATGAACGAAAATGTGGAGCGCTTCAAAGATGTCAACGCCCTGCCTTATGGCATTCCGGTCATTTTGTGCTCGCTGCCGGGGGATGAGCAGGCGGCCAATGAACTGGGGGCGGCCAACTACCTCGTCAAGCCGGTCAGCCGCGCCGACTTGCTAAAAGCGATTGATGGGCTGGGCAAAAAGATCGCCTCGATTTTGGTGGTGGATGATGAACCGGACGAACGCCAGTTGTTCCGGCGCATGCTGGCAGGGGCCGCTGAAGCCGGGGCGGAGGCAGGAGAGCGGCGCGACTACCGTGTGCTGCGCGCCAGCAACGGCTTGCAGGCGCTGGAAATCTTGGAGCAAGAGACCATGGATCTGATCTTGCTCGATCTGTCTATGCCGGGGATGGATGGCTTTACCTTTTTGGAGGAGCGCGAAAAACGGCCGGCGCTGCGCGCGATTCCGGTGATCTTGATCTCTGCCCGCGACCCTCAAGGCCAACCGATCGCCAGCAATATCCTGGCTGCGGCCCGCGGCGGCGGCTTGACGGCGCGTCAGGTGTTGGCCTGTGTGGATGCGTTGAGCGGGATTCTTTTGCCAGGGCGGGAGGCGAGGAGGAAGGATGAAAGATGAATCGTCTGGCCAGGCGGCAAGCGCCCTGAGCTTGTCGAAGGGTGCGGGAGCTTCAAAGATAAGGCCGTGCTTCGACAGGCTCAGCATGCCTGAGGGGCGAAGTGTCTGGCTAAGTGACAAGCGCCCTGAGCTTGTCGAAGGGTGCGGGTCAAGGATAAGGCCGTGCTTCGACAAGCTCAGCATGCCTGGGGGGCTTAAAATTTGTCCAGGGTTTGCAGCAGGTCTTCGCGGGTGAAGGGTTTGCGCAGAAAAGCATCGGCCCCCAAAGTGAGTGCCAGGCGCTCCTGCGGCAGGATGGTGCTGATGATCACGCGGGTTTCCGCGCCGGCGGGGTGCTGCTTGATCTGCGACAACAGGCTCCATCCATCGCAGCCAGGCAGCATGACATCCAGGACGATCACAGTAGGGCGGAGTTGTTCTAACAGAGGGATGATTTGCCTGGGATCGGGCGTTCCGTGGTAGCGGTAATCACTGCCGGTCAGATGGCGCTCCAGGAGCAGCAGCGTGTCTTGATTATCATCCACCACCAGGATTAAAGGATGAGCCTGATGCAGATCGCCACGGGCTAGAAAATCCACTTGCACCACCGTTTCAGGCGATGAGGGGATGTTGAGTTCTGCGCCGGATAAGTTCAAAAGCTGGCGCGCCAGGGAAAATGTTTCATCATCGGGATGAAGAACGCTGGTGGGGGGAGGGTCGCTCCATATCTCCAGTCGCACGCGGCCGGCCGCGGCCTTGGCGCTCAAGGATAGGGCGCGGGGACGTCCCTGGGCAACCAGGCTGAGCAGGTTGAGCAGGGCTTGCTGCAAACTGGTGGCCTGACCGCGCACAGGCGGGAGGAAATCGGGCAGATCGAGGTCGAGACGAATCGACTCACTGCCCGCGGCGGGGTAAACCGCTGCTTGCAGCAAAGGCGCCAGGGTGGCGAGAACGGGTGTGATTAAGTCACGCAGGTGAATTTCTTCAACCTGGTAAGATTTTTTCAGCCAGGCCAATTCTTGGGCGACTTGATCTTGAGCCGGGGCCGGCGGTTCTGGGGCCAGGGCGGGTTCATCCCAGGTCAGTTCCAGGTTGTAGCGGCAGGCCAGAGTCTCGGCCAGGGCCTGGAGGGCGGCGGTTTCGAGGCGCTGCAATTGGCGCAGGCTGAGCGCCAGGTCTGAGGCCACTTCTTTTTGGCTGGACTGCTCAATGAAACGATAAATGAGAATATCGTAGGTGCGCTGCGCGGCGGAATCGGAGGCGGCTTTGAGCGGGGGCTTGAGCGATTGGATGGCAGCCTGCAGCAAACTGCGCAGTCCGGCCACGCGATCGGCAGGCGCGGGGATGCCAAGCAGCTCAAAGAGCGGGCTGCGGCGCAGTTCTGCTGGATCATAGAGATGTTGCAAGGCGCGCCGCAGGGCAGTGATCAATTCGTTGGCCGCAAGACGGATCATCATGTCAGAAGAATGGATGTCATAAGAATGTCGCAAAAATGGCGCAGAAGCGCCCAAATGGACAGGTAAAAAAATTATAACATTGGGAAAGGATAATCGCCCTATGATTCAATTAACTGAAAGCCCGGCAGCAGATTTACATCAGCAAAGACGCCTTCCAGAGGGTGGGCGCGTCCCCTTCTATGCGCGCCTGTGGCGTTTCTTGCGCAAGAACGGCGCCTGGTTGAGCATGTGCGCGCCGAGTGTCATCTTGCTTTTTATCTTCAGTTATTTGCCGATTTACGGCATTGTGATTGCGTTTAAGAATTACAAAGCTGGGCGCGGTATTTGGGGCAGCGAGTGGATCGGCTTTAAAAACTTTGAGTTTCTGTTCACGACCGACACCGCCATTCGCACGGTGCGCAACACAGTTATCTTAAACCTGATCTTTTTGGTGACGGGGACGATCGCGGCGCTGTTGATTGCGTTTTTGCTGTACGAGTTATACGGCAGCTTTTTAATGAAATTCTACCAGTCGTTGATGTTCTTCCCAAACGTTCTCTCGTGGGTCATCGTTTCATACTTCGTTTTTGCCTTTTTGAACACCGAAACGGGGCTGATCAACAATGCGCTGGAAAAGTACCTGGCGGGATACAAACAGATTCTCTGGTATCAAAAGGCGGATGCCTGGCCGTGGATTTTGATGATCGTCAACTTATGGAAGGGGGCCGGGGCCGGCAGTGTGATCTACCTGGCCGGCATGCTGGCCATCAACCCCGAATATTACGAATCAGCCGCCATTGACGGCGCCAGCCGCTGGCAGCAGCGCTGGCACATCACCCTGCCCTTGCTGCGCCCGCTGCTCATGATCCAGATTTTGCTGGCGCTGCGCGGCATCTTTTCAGCGGACTTCGGCCTGTTCTTCTTTGTGCCGAATCACATGAACAGCCCGCAGTTGTACGCTACGATTGACGTCATTGATACCTTTGTCTACCGCTCGCTGGTCAAACTAGGCAACGTGGGCATGGCGGCCGCGGCCGGCCTGTTCCAGGCCACCGTGGGCTTCGTTCTGGTCATGTTGTGCAACTGGATCATCCGGCGGATTGACCCGGACTATGCCCTTTTCTAAACGCGATGACTACTCAACCTCTCTCTTCTGCCCGATACAACCCGTGGAACCGCTACCGTCTGATGAAGCAGGTCTCCCGCACTCTGATGCACGCCGTTGGCATCCTGTTGAGCGCCCTGTGCTTCTTGCCCTTCATCGTCAGCGTTTCGGCTTCGTTCACCGAAGAAAAAGCGCTTTCCAAGAATGGGTACGGTTTTTACCCGCCAGTCTTCAGCGCCGCTGCGTATGACCTGATCTTGAAAGTGCCGCAAGATATCTTACGCTCGTATGCTGTGACTTTCTTTGTGATGATCTTGGGGACAATTTTGAGTTTGTTGGTCATGGCGCCTTTTGCGTATGCGCTCTCGCGGCGGGACTTTGGCCCGCGTAAGTTTTTTGCCTTCTACGTGTTCTTTACCATGGTCTTTTCGGGTGGGTTGGTGCCCTGGTATATCCTGATCAAACAGTACCTTCATTTGGCCGATACGCTCTGGGTGATGATCGTACCGTTTTTGGTGAATGGCTTTACGCTGATCATCCTGCGCAGCAGCTTCGCCGCCCTGCCGCAGGAAATTTTGGACGCGGCCAGGATTGATGGCGCGGGCGAATGGCGGATTTTAACGCAGATCGCTGTTCCGATGGCCGCCCCAACCTTGGCCGCGATGGGAATTTTCATTGCCCTGGGCTTTTGGAACACCTATTATCCGGCGCTGTTGTTCATCAACGATCGCAAGTTGTATCCCTTGCAGTATTTGCTGTACATCATTCAAACCAATATGCAGATGTTCACTGCCAACCCGAATGTAACCGGGATCAGCGTGCCAACGATCAGCCTGCGTTACGCCATGGTGGTGCTGATTGGATTTCCGGTGCTGTTCTTCACCCTGTTCTTCCAGAAATATTTTGTGAAGGGGGTGTACCTGGGAGGCATTAAGGAGTAAGAGAAAGGAGGCGTTCTGTAAGTGTAATGCCATTGTTTGCCGGTTGTGTGATGTTCGATCCAAATCATAAAATGTAGTGATTGAAAAAAGGAGAAACCCATGTTGAAGCTGTCTAAATTTGCCCGTGTCATTTTCAGTCTGTTGGTGCTGGCCTCAATGCTCTTGAGCGCTTGCCAGCAGGCGGCCACTTCGGCCCCCAAAGCCGAGCCCACTAAAGCGCCAGAAGCCACCAAAGCGCCTGAACCCACCAAGGCCGCTGAGCCCACTAAAGCGCCTGAACCCACCAAAGAAGAACCCAAGCCCACCGAACCGCCGGCGGAAGAAGCGCCGGTGGAGATTGTCTATTATTTCCCCGGCGGGGCGCAGAAGGATACGCAAATGGTGCAAGACGCCATGAACGAGATCCTGAAGACGAAGATCAACGCCACCATCAAGCTTGTGCAGTTGGACTGGGGCGCATATAACGACAAAATGAACCTGATGTTCTCCAGCGGCGAGGCCTGCGATATTGTCTTCACCGCCCCCTGGATCAACAACTACTTCCAGTTGGTGAACAACGAAAGCCTGTTGGCGTTGGATGAACTGCTGCCCAAGTACGCTCCGCAACTGTGGGCGGACATCAAACCCGAATTTTGGAATGCGGTGCGGGTGAGTGGCAAGGTTTACGCCGTGCCGAACCAGCAGATCTGGGTCAAGCCGTGGGGTTTTGCCGCCCGCAAAGACATGGCCGAAAAATACAATTTTGACTGGCAGGCGGTGACCAAATGGGATGAACTGGACCCCTTCTTGGAACAAATCAAGCAGGGCGAGCCGGATGTGATCCCCTGGAGTGGCCGGCCGGGCTTCCGCCACGAAATCTACGGTTGGGATCCGCTGGATGACGGCATTGGCGCCAGCGACATCAGCATCCTGGGTGTCAACGCCCTGAACACAGACTATAAAGTGTTCAATGTGTTGGAGACGCCCGAATTCAAGGGTTTTGTGGATACTATGTACCGCTGGTACCAGGCTGGCTACCTGCCCAAAGAAGCTGACCCGGACGCCACCGCCTCCTGGAAAGCCGGGAAGTACGTCTTGTGGTCGCACCTGATTGACCCGCGCACCTGGGAATGGGAGAAGCGCAATAAAGGCTATGAGTTCATTGGCAAGCCGCTGACCGACCCCGTGATCATGACCACCGCCAGCGTCATCGCCACCTTGAACGGCGTTTGCTCCTCGTCGAAGAACCCGGAGAAAGCGGTGCAGTATCTGAACTTGATCAACACCGATCCCGAACTGTACAACCTGATGAACTATGGCATCGAGGGCAAGCATTGGGTGTGGTTGGACGAAGCCAAGCAGTTGATCGGCCTGCCCGAGGGCGTGGCAAGCTGGCCGGAAACTGGCTATTATCCCGATACTTTGTGGATGTATGGCAGCAACTTCCTGGCCTATTACACCAGCGCCCCGGATGC
>CAIQJJ010000381.1 GCA_903872065.1 uncultured Anaerolineales bacterium
AATTCCCAATAAGTTTCTTTGAGTTTCTCATGCGGGACATCCATGCACTCCCCCCCTGCAATCAGCATCACATGCTCGCCCGCCTGGCGTGTGATGCGCGCCAACGTCACGCGCCCAGGTTTATTGACCGCCTGCGGCGCAGCCCCCCCGATCGTCCAGCGAAATTCCTGGAAGCCGTGCGCTACCCAATGTACCTCTTTTCGACTCTTTGCCAAAGTGGTCGCCTGGGAGCCGCAATTTGAGATCCAAAGCTCGCCCTCAACAAGCTTGATGTTGCGAACATCGCCAAACATCACCGGCGCGCCGCCGAGGTGTTTCAGGATTTGCATGGTCAACGCGCCGTTGGAATCGGACTCACAAGCGCAGCAGATCGCATCCTTCTCGCCGTCTGCGTCCGACGTGTCGTTTAGGAGAGCGATAGCGTAACAAAAGGTGGTGAAAGTTTCAGGCGTCTCCGGCAGGCAGCGCACCGATACGAAATCGAACCCCCTCCGGGCAATGATTTCTTTGGAACTGACATACATCTTTACAGCCGCCCGGAGCACTGCTTCATTCACCTGGATCGATCCAAATCCATCCTGGCTCCAGGCAAGATGGTGATCCACGGCGCTGTCGGGCAGGGCGCGCGCTTTTTCAATCACTTCCAACTGATCCCAGGACTCCACCTCGACGCCAAACTGGCGTCGCCATTGATTGGCGTCTACCACAGCCGTCAACATTCCCAGTGAACGGGATCCCATCAGCCCATAGCTTTGCCCGCGGAGACGGAAGCCGGCTGCGGCCCCTAAACAACGCACTTCCAGTTCTTTCAACGCCACCGGGTCGTCAAAATCGCCGTACACCAACGAATTGGGAATACCGGCTTCATCCAGGGAACCCCGCACTACGCTGGCGCCAACAATGCCAACCTGGGTGACGTCGGTGCCAGTCCAGACAACCACAGAAACCCCGACTTCTAAGGCAGCCGCCACGATGCTGGTGCCATACGCCCAGCGGGCGACATATACAACCAGGACATGGATTCCCTGGCTGCGCAGCATTCGTCCATGCTCAAGGGCTTGCTGATAAGAAGTGGTGAAATCGCCTGGGTCAATCACACGCACGCCGAACGATTCAAGCGTCGCGCGAGCCTGGGCAAATTGGACGCGCGATGGGCCGCGCACGGCTTCGCCCCATACGTCGTGCAATTCAGGAGACATTGTACAGATCAAGCCAACAATGGTTTTCGAATGAGTGTTCAAGATGACTCTCCTGGAACATTTTCAAAATAAGGGCCGGCGCTTCGACAAGCTCAGCGCGCCTACCGCCTTCAAGCATCCTGAGCCTGTCGAAGGACGAGCTTGTCGAATGATACGCCTGATGATGCAATGAGCGCTTCTTTTGAACCGGTTCAAATCAAAACTTATCATATCGTAATTGCTTTTGGAAGTCAATAGCCGCACAGCAATTCTCAATTTGAACAAGGGCTTGTTCAAAAGAGGCGTTGCGATGCCTTTTTATTCATATTCCCTTGCCAAGACGTTTTTGCCGGTACATATCTTGATCTGCTAAAGCAAGCAGAGTGTCTGCGGTCATATCGAGTTGGAAGGTAGCACTCCCAACGCTTATGCCAGTCGCAACCTTGGAGGCCACATCAGCACATAATCTTTCCGCTATTCTTTTTGACAATTCCGAGTTGGTCTCAGGAAGGATAACGGCTATAGAAGGATGCGGTTGTTATGGCGTAAATTGGAAAGAATTCACAACGACTTCGATCTCCTGTCCATTGGCAGGAGCGACGCCATTGTTGAGCCATAAATTGAGGCGCGCGTTTTCGATGCCCGGCGGCGGGATGTCCCCACCGGTATAGTCCCAGGATTGTAGAACGGTCTCCCCCTGCTGGCTGGTAAACTGGACACCGTTCGCCTGCCAGTTGAAAGAGTGCCGGGAAACGCCATCCGCCAGGGCGAAATCGAAGCGGTGCAGGTTGCCGGAGGTATCGTAAGGCTGCACCACATAGCCGGCGTTTTGGTTGATGGGGATTCCCCAACGTGAAAACTCGATGTCTATTTCGCGGTAGTGGAATTCTGGCGCGGTGTTATCCCAGGTGAACAACCCCAAGACCGCATTCGCATCCAGCTGATCGACGCGGCTGGCCAGGGTAAATTCGTAGCTGCCATAGCCCAGCGAAACCGTATTGATGATCTCGGTGCAGTACCAGCGCCCGTCGCGCCAGGCGATCTTCAGGTGCAAGGCGCCATCTCCATCCACCCAGACATCGCTTTCCGCGTCCGAGAAGTAGTTGGGGCCAGGGCCGGCCGGCGTGTCGCTCTGCTTGACATTCCAGGTATAGCCCGAAAACTGGATGGTGCGCAAAACTGCCGGGCGGTCGGCGATCACATAGTCTGCGGCTTGAGTGTAGAGTTCCGCCGGCAGCGCCTGGCC
>CAIQJJ010000382.1 GCA_903872065.1 uncultured Anaerolineales bacterium
CGCCAGATTTTGGTCTCACAGGATATAGCCTTGAAGATGTTGCTCAAAAAATATGGCGGTTGGGGGCTACGAACACCTGATCGTCAACGTTAAGCCGCTCATGCTGCGCGAAGGCCTGCCGCCTAAGGCGATTGACACGATGCTGTATTACAACCCGATGCGAATGGTTGCTTATTTGGGGTGACGCATCCTGGCCATTGAGGAGTTATCGAAAAATGATGCCCGAATCTACACGTTGTATTATCTGGAATGGCCCAGGCAAGGTTAGCTTGCAGCGGCGGGCCGTACCTGAGTTAACTGCCGGTCACGTCCTCGTCGAAGTGATCACCAACGGTCTGTGCTCCACCGATTATGCCATCGTGCGCGGCGAGGTAGCCGGCTCGTGGCCGGGCATGGCGCTTGGTCACGAACCGGTAGCGCTGGTACGCGCGCTCGGTGAGGGCGTGAGTGGCCTCGAAATCGGCCAGCGCGTGGTGTTAGACACGATGTTGGCTTGTGGGCAGTGCCGCTTTTGCCGCGGCGGCCACACCGAACTGTGCAGCCACTCGAACGAGATCGGATTCTCGGTGGACGGCAACTACGCCGACTACGCCATCGCCCCCGCCGCCAACCTGCATCCCCTGCCTGACAGTGTGGGTGATCTCGAAGGCACGCTGATCGAAGCCCTCACCTGCCAGATGGGCGCAGTTGAAGCGCTGAATGTTGGATTCGGCGAGAGCGCTGTCATCATCGGCAGCGGGCTGGCGGCATTGACCTTTTTGCAACTGCTGCGCAACAAAGGCGCTGGCTGGGTGGCGCTCTCCATGCGCAACTATCCCGAACGCGTACGCCTGGCCGAATCTTACGGGGCCGATGCCGTGATCACTGATGAGGATATGAGCAAACTGCGCCTGCCGTCGTTCATCCAGGCCAGCGACGGTTTTGACCTGGTGATTGATGCCGTTGGCACGGAGCAATCCACCCTCGCCGCTCTTTCGCTGGCCCGGCGCGGCGGCAAGGTGCTGCTGTATGGCCTGAGCCGCGCTGTGGTAGACAATTTTCCGCTAGGCGAGGCGATTTTTCGCAATTTCACCCTCTTCGGCAAGACCTCCGCTCCCAAGATGTGGCAACCCGCCATCGGCTTGATGGGGCGCGAGGCGATCCACTTGAAGGACATGATCGGCGAAGTAGTGACATTGGAAGACCTGCCGCGTTTACTCACCAGCCGCGAAAGCGGCGGGCCAATCAAGCGCGTGGTGCAAATTGCCAAAGGAAAATGACATGGACGAAAATTCATCTCGAACCGCCCAAGAAAAACTGGATAGCTACGCCGCAGCCATGGAATGGGACGCCGCGGCGCAATTTCGCGCCGTGGTGTATGCCAAACTGATGCGCCGCATGGTGGATGCTTTCGGCGAGGAGGTGCTTGATATTGCCGAGGAAATCCGCCGCGAACATGGGCGCTATGTTGGCGAATTATCCGTAGACGTGGTCGCCAACGAGCGCAAATACGACGAAGACCCGGCCATCTTGATCCGTGAGATGGACGCCATGTGGCATGGTATGTCCAATACCTGGGGCGTGACCTGCATCTGCGATTTCACTGCGGCCCCCGAAAAACGCCGCCACGAGCTGCGTTGTGTACGCTGCACCTATGCCGAAGCCTTCCGCTCGGTGCAGGAGGAAAAGATCGGCATTACCTGGTGCTGCTGGGACATGGGCTACACCCCCGCTTTTCATCCGCTCTTCTGCCAGCACATGCCCAGCCACATGCTCAAAGGCGACGCCATCTGCCTGCAACTGCGTGAACTGGCCGCAACGCCCGAAGAGCAGCAGCGCCTCAATTCCATCGAACATACCGGCTGGCGCAGTTGGAGATAATTCCATGCCCTTACACCGAACCTTGTCCCAAAACCTGCCCCCGGCGGATGAAATCCGCCAGGGAAACGCCACCTTCTTGCAACACGCTAAAGATGCCGACGGCTATTACTACTTCATCCAGGAGATTGCCGCCCGCTATGGAGATCAGGCTTACGAATTGGCCGAAGACGTGTTCCGTGAGATGGGCCTATCCTTCGACCCCGTCGCCCTGCGTACCGGCAGAATCCGCATGGTCGGTTACGCCTGCGATGGCGATAACATCTACGATGTGCGCGTGCGCCCCTACCAACCTGTAATGGCGGCCAGCCTGGCGCGCCTGTACAACCACGAAATCCGCAAGCTCGACCGCGCCGCATTGACCGATTCGGCCTTCTTCGATGCCATTGACC
>CAIQJJ010000383.1 GCA_903872065.1 uncultured Anaerolineales bacterium
GTTTCGGTGGTGGGCGCGGGGCTGTCGCTCATGGCCTATTCTTTCTGCAGGGCCGGCTGGTACAGGGCGACGCCGTAAAATTCATACGAGGCGGCCTTGTCCGGCACGTCCATCAGGTGGACGGTGAAGCGGGCGGGGACGCCGTTGTCGGGCAGGTTGTCGCGGAAAAAGCCCTGGTAGGCCTCGAAATAGGCTTTGCGCAGGCGGTCAATTTCAGCGGCGTAGCCCAGCGGGTCCACCAGCGGGTTGGGCGATTTGGGCTGGCAGCCAAAGGCGTGAATCTCGATGAAGTCCACGTCCTGAAGCGACTTGCAGATGCCGGCGTCCTGCAGCCACTTCTCCCAGCAGCGGAAGACGAGCGGAATTTCTTTGTGCGGGTCCATGGTGACAAGTTCTGCCAGGCCCAACACACCCTTGGCCGAGTAGCCGCCGGTCAGGCCGGCAAAGTGGATTTTCAAGTCTCCATCGGCCTGCTGCTCTGTGACCAGGGCGGAAAGCACGGGATGCTCTCCTTCATAGTAATAGGTCAACTTACCGCGTTTTTTGATGTTGAATGCCATTTTTTCATCTCCTTAATAGGGTTAAGTGGTAGAGCGACGTTCGAGGTCGCTCCGACGAGGGAGCAGCGCGCCTCACAGAGGCGCGGTGGTCTTTTTCTGCGGCGCGCCGGCGCTGAACCAGCTTGAGTCGATCGGGTCTACGACGGTCAGGTCGGGGGAGCGGAACAGCATGGGGTCTTCGTTCATGATGCCAGAAAGCACCTGGAAGGGCGGGATGGCGCGCAGGGAGGCGACGTCTGGGCAGAGGGTCAACTGGCCCTCGCGCAAGGTGTAGACCTGCAACTGCTCAATCACATTCACGCCCAGGCCGATCTGGGCGGCAAGCTGCAAGTAAATGAGGCGCTGCGGATCGAAGCCCATCAGGTAGCTGGCGACGCTGTCCACGGCGACCATATTGACGCCGGCGACGACCAGCCCCAGGGGACGGTTGCGCCCGCGCTGGAAGCCGGTGCCTTCACGCCCGACGATGCCCTCGATCAGGTTGAAGGCGGGCTGGATGACCTGGGCGGTATCCGCCAGGCGGCGCGCCAGGCCCTCTTGCCAGCGGGCGTGCATAGAGCGGTCAAACCATTCGCGCTTGGGGCGGCGCTCCTGGCGCGCCTCTTCGGGCATCTCCTGCCAGGCCTGGGCGCAGTAGTGGCGGTCGAAGACGTTGACCAGCCCCATCAGGTTTTTCAGGCAGAGCGAGGTGATGGCCAGGTTGTGGGTTTTGAGCTTGGGGACGTTGAACAGGACGGTGTTGGGGGCGACCGCCAGGCGGCTGACGTTCAGGCGGGCGGGGGTCTCGGCGTAGCGCGACTGGGGCTGAGGAATGAGTTTTTTGACGCAGGTGTAGGTGGTGGGACAGTGCAGGCGGGCGCCGGTCTCCTGCGCCAGGCGGTCAAAGCCGGTATTCTTCCAGTGGCGCGGCTGGTTGTCGTCGGTGTCGCGCGGGTCTTCGGCAATTGTGATGCGCGGGCGGCGCGAGCCGGAGGCTTGCTGCTGGCAGTGGTCAATCAGGCCGTGTAAAAAGCCGGGATGGGTGGTGATGCCGGTATCGGGATCGGCAAACCGCTCGCCGGAGGTGGCGTTGGGCTTGAGGACGACGTGTTCGCCCTCCAGGACGAACTGCGCGCCAGCCAGGGCCTGGCGGGCGGCGCGGCGGTAATCGTCCCAGGCGACGGCGGCGGGCAGGGGGCTGTACAGCACAAGAACCGAACGGGGGTCTGTCAGAAGAGGATGGATTTTCATAGCACCAGTAAGAGAAGGTAAGATATGGGTGGATAGGCAAGGGAATTATACTCGGAATGAGGGAGGGTGAGTCAATCTGACGCGAAATGGAGTAGAATCACTTTATGAACACTACTCACTGGCAAAATATCCTGGCGCGCAACCGCCAGACCAATTTCAAACAGCGGCGCTACGATCTATGCCTGTACTGGCAGGCGCTGGCGCTGCGCGAACACGCCGGGCAGCCGGAGACGCTGCGCCGGGCCTACGCGTTTAAGAATGTGCTGGAGCATCTGCCGATCGTGGTGGACGAGGGCCTGGTTTTCGGCAACTGCCTGGGACTGCGCAGCGACGCCCTGCCGCCGGGGGTCACGCCGGAAGAGTACCAGGCGTTGGCGCAGGAGTACTCCGCCCTGGGGCAGCGTGATTTCTGGGCCGGCTTCGATCACTCGCTGGCCGATTACCCCACGCTGCTGGCGATCGGCGTCCAGGGCTACCGGCAGCGCGTGCAAGAGGCGCGGCGCGTCCACCCTGATCAGGAGGCGCAAGACTTTCTACAGGCGGTGGATGTGACCCTGGAAGCGTTCAGCGATTTCATCCAGCGCATGTCCCAGGCGGCCAGGCGGCAGTCATCCGGTACGCTCAGGATGCCTGGTGATTCAGGCGCGCTGAGCTTGTCGAAGCGCCTCCCCCCCGCCGAAGACCTTCCGCAGGCATCCGGCAGTCCTTCGACAATCCTTCGACAGGCTCAGGATGCCTGGATGCCTGATGATTCAGGCGCGCTGAGCTTGTCGAAGCGCCTCCCCCCCGCCGAAGACCTTCCGCAGGCATCCGGCAGTCCTTCGACAATCCTTCGACAGGCTCAGGATGCCTGGATGCCTGA
>CAIQJJ010000384.1 GCA_903872065.1 uncultured Anaerolineales bacterium
GATGTTGACCAGTTTGCCGCCGGAGCGAATGCCCTGCAGTTGCAGGTAGCGGTTGTGAGCGATGACGTGTTCCAGGTAGCGTCCCAGGGCGCTCCGCCGATCCACGGCGCTGAGCGTCACCGGCGGTTCGCCCGCAGAGACGATCTGCGTCAGGTTGCCGCCGACGATAGTGATGGAACTGTTAGCGACCTCCTGGATGCGCCCGGCGGAGGCGGCGCTCTTGACGCCGGTCACGACATCCCCGCCGGCGTCTCCGCCGAGCATGACGCCGCCCGGCGCAATCGTGGTCGAGGCGGATAGAGCGCCGTCTTGCGCCGGCAGGGGGCGGCCGCATTTCGGGCAAAAGTTGGCCTCGTCGAGGTCTTTGGTGTAGTGACAGTGGGGACAAGTAATCATGGCGCGCTCCAAAATCATTGATCGCCGGGCAGTCAAGTCGTCGCTACAAATCGTCCTCGGGCAAGAAGTGGATCGTCCCCTGCGTCCCATCCACGCGGATGCGCTGGCCGTTCTTCAGGCGCAGCGTCGCCTGGTGGACGCCGACCACCGCCGGGATGCCGTATTCGCGCGCCACCACCGAACCGTGCGTCATCATCCCGCCCACCTCCATCACCAGCCCGCCGGCGGCCATGAAGAGCGGCGTCCAGGCCGGGTCGGTGCCGGGGCAGACCAGGATCTCGCCGGGGACAAGCTGCGCCCCGCGCGGGTCGAGGATAACGTGCACGCGGCCCTCGACGACGCCCGGCGAGACGGGGCTGCCGGTGATGCGGTCGCGGCTGTCCGTCTGGGCGCCGACCCCCTCGTAAAAGGCGCGCCCGTCGCTGGCCAGCAGGCGCGGCGTCTGCTTGCGCTTGAGCTCGCGCCCGTACGCAGCGCGGCGCTGCGCTACCAACGCCTGCCAGTCGCGCGCTTCGTTACGCGCCAGGGCGTCCAGTTCGGCCAGATCCAGGAAGACCAGGTCGTCAGGGCGCTCCAGCGTCCCGGCGGCGACAAATTCCTGCCCCACCTCCAGCAGCGCCTTGCGCCCAATGCCCATCACGCGGATGGCGAAGAACTTGGGGCTTTCGCGCGTCCCCATCATCAGGCGGATGCGGCGCGCCGCCCCGCGGGCGATCCTTTCCTTCAGCCAGCCGCCGCGCTGCCGGCGGGCAAGCGCGGCCAGCTTTTCCAGGGCGGCCTCGGCTGCCTTTTCGCCTTTGGCAAACAGGACATCCGGCGCAAGCTGAGGGTCTATTTGCAGATAGCTTTGCAGCGTGTGCATCACGGGCGCGGGGTCTTCGCGCCAGCGCGGCTGGCCGAAATCAATCTCACCCACGCCGCGCATGCCGTAGCGCTGCATAAAGGCGGCCACCGCCGCCTGTCCCGCGGGAGGGAGCGTCCCGCCCAGGTAGAGCTGCGCCAGTTCCACCGCCGAAGACTGGCTAAAGACCTGCCGCGCGGCGGAGTCGGCGCGCAGGGCAGCGGCGGTCTGCCAGAGGCCCAGATCCATCTCGGTGGTCACATTGTGCGGCAGCCCGCGCGTGACCTCCAGCGCCAGGCTTTGCTCTGAGCCGGCGATCTTTTGCAGCATGATCAGGCTGCTGGTGCTGGGCCCCATCAGGGGAACGAACTTGGGCAGCAAGAACGGCAGCGCCTCGGCGACGCGGGAGCGCAAGAAAGCGACGACGTTGGCCAGGCGGCCAAAGCGGTCGGCGGCGGGGAGAACCTGGCAGGCGGCCAGGTATTCGTCAATGTGGCGGTTGAAGCGATCGCGGGCGCTGGCGGGGTCAAGCATGTTGCGGGCAAACTCGCCCAGCACCGGCAGCCAAAAGCGCGCCAGGCGGCGCAGCGTGCTGAATTTGAACTTGCCCGTCCCGGCCCCCAGGCGGGGATCGGATTCCAAGGTCCGCACGATTTGCCCGATGCTCGGCTCGATCAACTCGATCAAGCCGCTCATCACGCGGCGGCCCAGCGGGTGGCGGATCATATCGCTGATCTTGATCCACAGGCGCTCGCCGGCAAAGGGGAAGAACAGGTAGGTATCCTCGGTGATCTGGATCTTCAAGTCGGCGCAGACGCCAAACAGGATCTGGCGGATGGCGTCGCGGCCCAGGGGCGTCATCGGCCCGACCAGGCCCTGCACCGCGCCAAAGGAGGACCAGAGGATCAGCGGGTCAAAGGAGACTTTGGGGATGGGGAAGAGGGAGGTGATCGGGCGCGCTTGCAAAACGTAGAGCGACCCGCCGGCCAGCGCCCACTCGACATCCTGCGGGGCGTTGTAATGGGCCTGGATCTGCTGCCCGATCTGCGCCAGGCGGCGGATGTGATCGTCGTCCAGGGCCTGCGCCGCGTTTGGCTGCGGGAGGGTCTCGACGCCGCCGCCCGGCCTGCCGCGCGTCGCCACGCCCTTAGCCCCCAATGTCTTTTGGCTGATAGCGCCGGCCAGGGTATTGACAACGTAATGATCTGGCTCGACCTGCCCGGAGACGAGCGCCTCGCCCAGGCCAAAGGCGGCGTCAATCACCGCCTCGCTCAACAGGCCGGTCAGGGGGTTGGCGGTGAACAAGACGCCGGAGACCTCGCTGGCGACCATCTGCTGCACGACCACCGCCAGGGCCGCATCAGCGTGGCCGACGCCGCTGCGCACGCGGTAGCCAATGGCGCGCCCCGTCCACAGGCTGCTCCAGCAGTCCACCACAGCCCGCCGCACCTGCGCCAGGCCGATCATGTTGAGGAAAGTATCCTGCTGCCCGGAAAAGGACAGGTCGGGCAGGTCTTCGGCGGTGGCCGAGGAGCGCACCGCCACCGGCGCGGCGCTGTCCTCACCGTAGC
>CAIQJJ010000385.1 GCA_903872065.1 uncultured Anaerolineales bacterium
GCAAAGGCGCAAAGGACGCAAAGGCAGACCAAGAAAACCTGCCGGAGGGTCCTTTGCGCCGCGTGATATAACGACTAGACTAATTCTCGCACCTTCTCTGTCAACCACACGTTGATCAGCGTTTCGGCTGACACGCCCTGCGCGCGGGCAATCGCCTTGATCGTTTCGCTTAGCTCGGGCAGCAGAGCAATCGTTTGGCTTTCGATCGGACTGTGCAAGTGGATCTCGAATTTCACTGCATGAGTCAGATCATCGTAATCAGCAGTACTGTGTGTATCCCAAAATTCAGCGACTTCGTTCAAGGTCTTAAATTCAGGAATTGGCTCACGAACCTTTTTAGCCATACCGTTTGCGCTCCTTATCGTCCATATCACGGGCGCTAATGATTAATGCCAGATTCCCTGGTTTATGGATGAAGAATACGACCAGGTATCGTCCTGCTTCGGATTGGCCATACGCTGCATAGACGTTTTCGTCTCGCGTTTGCCGGCCTTTACTCATGAAGCGAATATGCGGCCCACTCATAAATACTTGAGTTACTTCCATCGGCGTTACGTGATGTTTAATAGCCAGCTTCTCTATGATGGAGTCCAGCCAGACAAAATCATCAATTTGCATAGAATACGATACCTTAAGGCGATTATAGCATAGGTGGGCGCTTTGAAAATTGAGGAAGCACGACCGGGGCGAAATTTCACGGATGACATAAAGGCACGTGAGTGGGAATTGTGGGATTGACGGGCCGGCTGCAGCACAAGCGCCCCATTACCGTGCACAGCGGAATCCGACAAAGGGGAGCTGATAGTCTGGGTCCCCGCCGACACGGTTGGATGCGCGCAACTCCTGCCTCTTGTAACAGTAAGCGCCGCCTCGGCTTACCCGGTAAGTGCCAGACTCCGGACCGGTTGGATTGGCAGCGGGAGAGATGGCATAGTAATTGAATGAACCGTAGTCAAACCAGTCGTTGACCCACTCCCAGGCATTGCCGGCCATGTCGTAAATGCCAAACCCATTCGGCGGGTAACTGCCGACTGGCGCTAAGTAATTGCCCTCGGGGATATCGAAATTAGCCAGTGACCCGTCAGGGACGGCGTGGCCCCAGGGGTAAATTTGGCCTTCCAGCCCGCCGCGGGCGGCTTTTTCCCACTCGGCTTCGCTAGGCAGCCGGGCGCCGCGCCACGCGCAGTAATCGATGGCCTGCTGCCAGGTCACACAGGTGGCGGCGCTATTGGCATTGTGAATCGCTTTAGATCTGGGGTTGCCTACAACCTGCCCAATAATGCCGAACTCCTCCCTGGACGCTTTACATCTCCGGTTGGAGCATGCCCCTGCCAGCACACACTGGCTGTACATGGCGACAGTGACTTCGGTGGCGTCGATCCAGAAACCGTCCAGGTAAACCCGGTGGCGCGGCCGCTCAAAATCATGCGCCTGGGCGTCACCGGGTACGGCGCCCATCCAGAAGCTGCCGGCCGGGATGTAAATCATCCGCATGCCGTCCCTGGGCGATGTCCAACTGTCACCAGCGGCTGGATCTGCAGGCGGGTCTAACTGGGGGATGGGCTGGAATCGAGCAGCTAACATGATAGCGGCCAGTTGGAGAAAAAGCAGCCAGCAAACGATCGAGGCCAGGCGGTTTCCCGGCAAAGGCAAATATTGGTTCATCAACAGCAGTATTATAATCGGCGTATGAAAACACAAACCGCTTCCTCCATCTCTCCTTTGCGCCTGGCC
>CAIQJJ010000386.1 GCA_903872065.1 uncultured Anaerolineales bacterium
CCTCAGCCGTTCGGACAAGGCGCGCTGCGCCTGGCTGTCTTCGCCGCCGCAGACGATCAGCCAACGTTGTGCGGCGGTAGATCTCGTTGTGCTTTGGTCAACGCTCGTTGTGCTTTGGTCAACGCTCGTTGTGCTTTGGTCAACGCTCAGCGCTTTGGACTGTGTCTGGTCTGCACTGCTGCCGGCATCTGTCCCTGCCTGGGGTTTCCATTCAAGCTGATAGAACCAACCGGTGAAATCGGGCGCAGCGCTGAGGCCGAGCGCAGCGCTGAAGCCAGGCGCGGCGGTGGTTTGTACCGCGGTCTGCATCTTTCCACTTCCCACAGACACGGTTTGCGCCGTCTTGGGCAGCCAGTAGCGTTTGTGCTGCCAGGGGTAGCGCGGCAGAAAAGAGCGGCGCGCGGCGCTGAGGCCAGGCGCAGCAAGCTGGCCAGGCGCAGCAAGCTGGCCAGGCGCGGTGGGCCACTGCTTCTCCCAATCCAAATCGTACCCTGCGCGGTAGAGATCAGCGAGCAGTTGGTACAAATTGGCCCGGCTGCGATCGTCCGTGTCTTGCGGGCGGCGCATCGCGGCCAGGGTGAGCAAGGCAGAGGACTGTCCCGCGCTGGCAGGGGACTGGTTCGCCGCCTGCGCCTGAAAAACTTGCTCAATCGGCTCCAGCAAAATGGGGTGCGGGCCGATCTCGATGAAGGTATTGTAGCCGTCGGCCAATAAGCGCTCCACAGCGGCGGAAAATAAGACCGGCTGGCGCAGGTTTCTGGCCCAGTAAGCGCTGTCGAGCGACTGGCCATCCGCCGGTTCGCCGGTCACGGTGGAATAGAGCGGGATGGACGCCGGCCGCGGGGCGATCCCCCTCTCCATCGCTGCCGGGGGAAAGTGGGGAGTGGGGAGTGGGAAGTGGGTTGGGGACTTCTCCCTCTCCATCGCTGCACTTTGCGAAGGGGAGGGCAGAGGTGGGGTCTGCCCCCTCTCCATCGCTGCTTTGAGCGATGGGGAGGGTAGGGTGGGGTGGTTCTCCAACGCCGCCGCCAGTTCCAATTTGAGCGCCTCCATCTGCGGGCTGTGAGCAGCCACATCCACCTTAACGCGGCGGCAAAAGACATTTTTCGCCTGCAGGCGGGCGATCACTTCTTCCAACGCATCTGGATCGCCGGAGATGACGGTCGAGGATGGCCCATTGCTGACGGCCACAGACAGGCGCGCCGGGTAGTCAGCAAGAAGTTCTTCGCTTTGTTTCAAGGTCAGCCCTACAACCGCCATCGCGCCCTGCCCACTGACGCGCCGCATCAGGCGGCTGCGGGTGCAAATGACCCGCGCCGCATCCTCCAGGCTGAGCGCCCCGGCGGCATAAGCAGCGGCCACTTCACCCAGGCTGTGGCCGACAACGGCGTCGGGGAGAATGCCGCGTGAGCGCAGCCAGTCGGTCAACCCCACCTGGATCGCAAAGAGCAGGGGCTGGATGACATCTATCGGAAGATCGTTTGTTGAGGGGGGGATGCTCGTTGGTTGCAGGTGATCGAGCAGATCCCATGTTGGCAGACCATCCGGCCGGCGGCTGATGTGGGGGCGGAGGGCCTCAGCGCAGCGTTGGATTGACTGGCGAAAAGCCTCTTCTTGGGCAAAAAGCTGGCATCCCATGCCCAACCACTGCCCACCTTGCCCGGGGTAGACGAAGACAGTATTGAGCGAAGCGATCGAGGTCGTCGCGGGGCGGGAAGTGGAAAGCGAGGCATGGGCAGCGACTGACCGATCATCGCTGTGGGGATCGGCGGGAGGTTGATCCAACGCGGCCAAAAGCTCTGCTCTATCCTGCCCGACCGCCGCCCAACGGAAACTGTGATGGCTGCGGCGAGTGGCGGCCAGGAAGCACAGTTCGTCCAGGGAAACAGACTCATCCAGTTCGCTGATGCGGTTGCGATAGGCGGCGGCCAGGGCCTTGAGCGCCTCGCCAGAATGGGCCGACATGGGCAGGATCAAGTACGCGTCGCTTGCGCTGCGCTGGGGTTGAGCGCGGCGAACTTGTTCGCTTTGCGGCGCTTCCTCGACCACCAGGTGGGCGTTGGAGCCAGACCAGCCAAAGGAACTGACGCCGGCGAACCGTGTGGTTAGATTGGATGCCGGGTCAAGCATCCAGGGGCGTTCGGCGTTGGCGATCTGCAGGCGCGTACCGGCTAGAGAGATGTGGGGGTTAAGCTGCTGGAAGTGCAAATTGGCGGGGATGACCCGATGCTGCAAGGCCAGGACAGTTTTGATCAGCCCGGCGATGCCGGCCGCGCCTTCGGTATGGCCGATGTTGGTCTTGACCGAACCCAAGACGCAAGGCGCGCGGTCGGGGCCGGCGCCCAACACAGCGCCGAGCGCCTCCACCTCGATCGGGTCGCCCAAGGGGGTGCCGGTGCCATGCGTTTCAACATAGGTGATCTGCTCTGGCGCAAGGCGGGCGTCTTGCAGGGCGCGGCGGATGACGTTTTGCTGTGAGAGGCCGTTGGGGGCGGTCAGGCCGTTGGTGCGCCCATCTTGCGTGACCGCGGAGCCGCGAATTACGGCCAGAATGGGGTCGCCATCTGCCAGGGCGTCCGACAGGCGTTTCAAGACGACTGCGCCGCAGCCTTCGCCGCGCACAAAGCCATCGGCGCGGGAATCGAAGGTTTTGCAGCGACCATCCGCGGCCATCATGCGCATGAGCGAGGCGATCATCGTGAAATGCGGGGTGAGCATCAAGTTGACGCCGCCGGCGAGAGCCAGGTCGCATTCCTCATTGCGCAGGCTTTGCACCGCCAGGTGGACGGCGACCAGCGACGATGAACAGGCGGTATCCAGCGCGATGTTTGGCCCTTGCAGGTCGAAGAAATAAGCCAGGCGTCCGCTGACAACGCTGTGCGAGGTGCCGGTGCCGGTGTAGATGTCCATCTCGGCAGGATCGGCGGCTTGCATCAAATAGTAGTCGCTGCTGTGGCTGTGGACGCCGATGAAAACGCCCGTCCGGCTGCCAGCCAGGCGGGGCAGGGTCTGGCCGGCGTCTTCAAAGGCTTCCCAGGCTACTTCCAGCAGGAGGCGCTGCTGTGGATCCATGCGCGCCGCTTCGCGCGGAGAAATGTTGAAAAATCCAGCGTCGAATCCGTCCACATCACTCAGAAATCCGCCCCAGCGCGTGGCAACCTTGCCGCCGCGGTGGTCTGCGCCGCCGTCGCCCGCCTCAGCGTCAAACAGGGCATTGGCGTCCCATCGATCGCGCGGGGTGGGGACAATCCCATCCACCTGCCGGTGCAGCATGTCCCAAAACGCCTCCGGCGAGTTTGCGCCGCCGGGGAAGCGGCAGGCCATGCCGACGATCGCAATTCCCTGGCGGCGCGCCGCTTCAACGCTCTCCAGGCGGGCGCGCAGTTCCTTCAGGGTTTGCAAGGCGCGTTTCAGTTGGTTGGACTGTTCAATCTCGCTCACGATTTTCCCTTTTTCAATAAATCATCAATCGCATCCAATTCATCGGCCAGCAGCGCTTCCAATTCAGCATCCTCAGCATTGGCAGTGGGAAGTGGAGAGTGGGAAGTGGGAAGTGGGGGGCGATAAAGATCATCGCCGTGGGAAGTGGGAAGCTCTAGCTTGTCCGCAGTGGTTAGTGAAATGCCCATTTTCTCGGCCAGATACGCGGCCATTTCGGCAATCGTCGGGTAGTTCCACACCAGTGTCGCAGAGAGCGTCAGGTTCAAGCCGGTTTCGAGCCGGTTGCGCAGTTCAATCGTCATCAGCGAATCAATCCCCATGCTGCTCAACGGCTTATGCACATCCACGCGAGAGGCGGCCAGCCGCAAAACCTGGCCGGTTTGCTCCTGTAGATACTTTTCCAGCAGGGAGCGCCGCGCCCGTCCCGTTTCAGCCGCCAGAAGCGCGGCGCGCAGCTCATTTTGTTCCGCGGCGGGGGGAACAGGAAGTGGAGAGCGATGATCTTTATCGCCGCGCTGCCGATCATCACCGTGGGAAGTGGGGGTCGGTTCAGGCCAGGCGCGGAATAGGCTTGAGCGGCGCGCCGCGGGGTGCGCTTGCTGCCACTGACCGGCGTCCAGGCCGGTCGCAATGACCTGCGCCGTTCCCTTGCTCGCCTGCTCCAGCAAGCTGCCAAAGATGGCGATGCCTTCCTGCGGCGAGAGCGGCGGCAGCCCCTTAAGTCCTTGCAGCAGGGCGCTGCTGGCGTCACGTTGATCTGCCCCGCCGGCCGCCGCCAGCCCAATTTCGCTCCACGGCCCCCAGTTGATGCTTAACGCCGGCAGTCCAAGCCGCCGGCGGTAGTGCGCCAGCCCATCCAGAAAGCCGTTGGCGGCGGCGTAATTGCCCTGCCCTGGCGACCCCAGCACGGCGGTGACGGATGAGAACATGATAAAGAAATCCAATTCTGTGTTCGCGGTTAATAGATGCAAGTTCCACGCGCCGCTTGCTTTTGGCAAGAGGACATGCTGGAAACGTTCGGCGCTGCTTTGCAGCAAGATGCCATCTTCCAGGATGCCGGCGGCATGGATGACGCCTCGCAGGGGCGGCATCTGGGCGCGGGTTTGTCCGCTCACGGCGCCGGGGCCAGGCGCAGCAAGCTGGCCAGGCGCAGCGATGCTCTGGATCACTTTTGCCAATTGGTCGAAACTCCCCACGTCCGCCTGCGCTGCCCATACTTCTATCCCCATGCCCCGCAGTGTTTCCAGGCGCTTGCTCAGGGCGGCGTCGGTTTCGACTGCTTCAGCCCCTCGCCGGCTGACCAGAACCAGGTGTCGTGCGCCCTGGGCAGCCAGCCAATCTGCGACTGCCAGCCCCAACGCTCCCAAGCCGCCGGTGATGAGGTAACTTGCGTCCGGGCGAAGCAGTGGAGGGCGATACAGATCATCTCCGTGGGCAGTGGGTTGTGACTGTCCTTCGACGAGATCGGGCTGCCTGAACGGCGCAGCCCACTGCTGCAGCGCAATTTTGCCGATATGTTTGGCCTGCGCCATGAAGCGGAAGGCCTCGCTAGCCTGTTGGGCCGCGAAGGTGGTGACGGGCAAGGGATGAATCGCGCCGCTGCGCAAGAGTTCCATCACCTCGGCGAACAGGCCGCCCAAGAACTCAGGCCGTTCACGCGCCAGGCGCTCCAGGTCAACTGCAAAATAAGACAGGTTGTTGCGGAAGGGGCTTAAGCCCAGGTTCGTGTTCTGGTAGATGTCCCGTTTGCCGATTTCGATAAAACGCCCGTAAGGAGCCAGCAGAGCCAGGCTGCGCTGCATGGCCTCGCCGGTGAGCGAATTCAACACCAGATCGACGCCCTGGCCATCAGTAGCCTGCATCGTCTCGGCGGCAAAGTCCAGCGAACGCGAGTCCATCACGGCGCGGATGCCCAGCGAACGCAAATAGCTGCGTTTTTCCTCGCTGCCGGCGGTGGCAAAGACCTCGGCGCCGAAGTGACGCGCCAATTCAATCGCCGCCAGCCCCACCCCGCCGGCCGCGGAATGGATCAGCACTCGCTCCCCGCCGCGCCTGGCTTCAGCGCCACGCCTGGCCCCAGCGCCGCTTATACGACCCAGGTAGTACAAGCCATAATAGGCAGTCAGGTAGACTACTGGCAAAGTGGCGGCGGCTTCGAAGCTGAGTTCAGGCGGTTTGGGCTGCACCAGGTGGGCGTTGGCGATGACATGGCTGCTCATACTTTGGACGGCAAAGGCCGCCACCTCCTGGCCCGGCTGGAACTGCTCCACCCCTTCGCCAACCTTCCGGATCACCCCGGCGCATTCCAGCCCCAGGGAGAGGCTGGTCTGTGCGTCCGCGCCGGGATAGATGCCGAGGGCTTTCATGACATCAATAAAATTCAAGCCTGCCGCCCGCACCTCAATTTCAACCTCGCCGCGGGCGGGTTTGCGCCGCGCCGCTGCTTTCAGCCCCAGCGCATCCAGGGAGAAACTCGCCGCTGCGCCTTCGCCAGCGGCAGCCGGCACGAGCCGCCAGGCTTCTCCCTCCACAGGATAGGCAGCAGACTCCATCAAGGGAGATGGAACTTGCTCCGGCGCAGGGCGCGCCTGTCCTGCTGTCGTGGTCTGTACCGCGTCGGCATCCTGAGGCATCCTGAGCTTGTCGAAGGATTGTCGAAGGACGGCGGTCTGTACCGCTTGGGCATCCTGAGG
>CAIQJJ010000387.1 GCA_903872065.1 uncultured Anaerolineales bacterium
CATCATCTAAAGCGGCCTCCAACCACGATTGGTACGAACGCACACAGAAGTAGACCGGGCGATCGCGCCGGTCAGGCAAATTTTCCATGACCGGCAGCAGATGATAAGGCAAGTTTTCCGCGTCGGGATGAATAAATGGCTGCGCCAGGATGCCGCGCGGCCCGTAACGCAATTCAATAAACCCAAGCAGATCGCCCCCCTCGTAGATGACCAAGCCTTTGGGACGGCCAGCCGCCAGGGGTTCGATCTGCTGCACCAGGCCAGGCACCAGGTTATTGTAAAGCCCGCGGATGGGCAAGCTGTCGCCATCGGCGCTCAAGCGCCAGGTTGTCTCAAGCGCTTTGTTGGCCTGAGGAAGATTCAAGCGCCAGAAACGCTGCCGGGCATAGACCGCAAAGCCCAGCCGTCGCAGCATTTCGAAGGCATCATGACGCTCATCTACCTCAGCCAGGATGTGCATTCCACCGCGCGCGGCGACATCTGTGGATATACGCTCAATGAATCCGGATAGATCCACCTCCGCCAAAAGCGCCTCGGGCGCTAAAAACGCGAGATGCGCGGAAGAAAGACCTGTCGTATAGGTTACCTGGCCAACGATAGGGTCATTCGGGCGCTGCTCATCTTCACACAGGTAAGTAAAGATACCCGTCGCCGGGGCAAAGTAGGTCAGCAGCGCCCCGGTCGGAATTAACGATGGGCGACGCGTCAACACCAAAGCACTGTCAAGAAAAAGACCCTGGCAGCGATAACGATGCAGTGTGGGCAGGTCGCGCCAATCAAAAGGGCGGACATTCATATTTTAGATCAAGAACACCGCGTCAAAAAATACTCGTGAAAACGAGTATCACGGGTCAGCTCAGGGTGGAAAACGGTGGCTAACAAACGGCCTTGCTGCGCCGCCACGATCCGGCCATCCTCAAGCTGCGCCAAGATTTCGCCGCCGCCATAGACGCTTTCGATCAACGGCGCACGGATGAAAATTGCATGATAAGGAACAGGCGCACCGCCCGCGGTAGACGAGTCTTTGGCCGCATGCGGCAAAACTGGCACGATCAAATCCGTTTCAAAGCTGTTGACCTGGCGGCCAAAAGCATTACGTTCCACCGTGATATCCATGAGACCCAGCAAAGGCTGATCGCGATGTGCATCTTTGGAAATAAAAATGGCCCCGGCGCAGGTGCCCCAAATGGCTTTGGTTTTACCAAACTCTTGCAGGGGGGACATCAACTGATAGGCGACCGCCAATTTCCCAATGGTGGTCGATTCGCCGCCGGGGATGATCAAACCATCTAAATCCGCGAGATGCCTGGGCAGACGGACTTCCGCCGTCTCTACGCCCAGGCAGCGCAGCATGGCAATATGCTCAGAAAAATCTCCTTGCAGAGCAAGAACGCCGATTTTCATTGGTTCAACACACTTCATTCATGCACGCGTGCGACGCCATGCGCCGCACGCGCGCCCATCTACCAACCCCGGGTGGCAATCAACTCGCCCTGAGGGATAGAGGAAACTTGCCGGCCAACCATCGGTTCGCCCAGGTTGCGGCTGACTTCAGCCAGGATATAGGCGTCTCGATAATGAGTGGTGGCTTTGAAGATCGCCGCGGCGCGTTTCGCCGGGTCGCCGGACTTAAAAATGCCCGACCCCACAAAAACGCCATCCACGCCAAGCTGCATCATTAAGGCAGCATCCGCCGGGGTAGCAACCCCGCCGGCGGCGAAATTGACCACCGGCAAGCGGCCCAACTGCTTGGTCTCTTTCACCAAATCATAGGGCGCGCCGATCTCTTTGGCATAAGCCATCAACTCTTCATCTGCCATCGTCTGCAAACGACGGATATCGCCCAACACCGAACGGGCATGCCGCACCGCTTCTACCACATCCCCTGTGCCAGCCTCGCCCTTGGTGCGGATCATGGCCGCCCCCTCGCCAATGCGGCGTAAAGCCTCGCCCAGGTTGCGGCAGCCGCACACAAACGGCACCTTGAAATTATGCTTGTTGATATGATGCGCCTCATCTGCCGGGGTCAGCACTTCAGACTCATCAATATAGTCCACACCGATCGCTTCGAGAATTTGCGCTTCCACAAAATGACCGATGCGACACTTCGCCATCACCGGAATGGTGACAGTATCCATAATCTTAAGGATTAATTCGGGGTCGCTCATGCGAGCGACGCCGCCAGTGGCGCGAATATCCGCCGGAACGCGTTCAAGGGCCATCACTGCACAAGCGCCGGCTTCTTCGGCAATCTTGGCATGCTCTGGGGTAACCACGTCCATAATGACGCCGCCTTTGAGCATTTGGGCCAGGCCCTTTTTTTCTGTCCATGTACCAGTTAAACTATCCATCACAAAACCTCCGCGGCCCTAAGTTTGATCAGCGCTTACAAACAAGCCAATCCAGAGTGGGGAGGGCCGAATTTCCGCCCGCATTCTACCACATTAAGCAACCTCAATCACAACCGTTTCACCCTGGCCGACGCCCACACACAGGGTCGCCAGTCCATAAGCCGGCTGCGCGGCGGCGGCGAAACGCCGCTTCATCTCATGCACCAGCGTGGTCAAGATGCGCGCCCCCGAACAACCCAGGGGATGGCCAAGGGCAATCGCCCCGCCATTGACATTGGTCTTCTCATGCGCCAGGCCCAATTCTTTGATCACCGCCAGCGCCTGCACGGCAAAAGCTTCATTCACCTCCGCCAGGCTGATCTGTTCGATGGTCAGAGCGGCGCGCGCCAGAGCTTTGCGCGTGGCGGGCAGCGGCCCCAACCCCATCGTACGCGGCGGGACGCCCGCCGCGGCCCCGGCGACGATGCGCGCCAGCGGCTTGAGGCCAAGCTGCCGGGCGCGAGCCTCGCTCATGATCAACAAAGCCGCCGCCCCATCGTTCAAGCCGGATGAATTGCCTGCGGTCACGGTACCATCTTTGCGAAAAGCCGGCTTCAGACGGGCCAGCGCCTCCAGGGAGGTGTCGCGCCGCGGACGTTCGTCCGTCGTCACCCACAGCGGATCGCCCTTCTTCTGCGGGATCGGCACGGGAATGATCTCCTCGCTGAACTTGCCCGAATCAATCGCCGCGATGGCGCGACGGTGGCTTTCCAGGGCAAAGGCATCTTGCATCTGGCGCGTAATGGGTGTTTGCGCCGCCAGATACTCAGCGGCGATATTCTCCGCGGTTTCGCCCATCGCTTCCGTCCCATAGCGCTCTTGCATCTTGGGATTTGGGTAGCGCCAACCAAGCGCCGTATCCCAGGCGGTGAGGTTGCCAAAAGCAAAAGGCTGTTCAGACTTGGCGAGCGAATAGGGGGCGCGGCTCATGCTTTCCACCCCGCCGGCGATGAAAATCTCCCCTTCGCCGGCGCGAATAGCGCGCGCCGCCAGGTTGACCACCGCCAATCCCGAGGCGCATAAGCGGTTGACCGTGAGACCAGCGGTTTCCACCGGGAAACCCGCCAGCAGCAGCGCCATGCGGGCCACATTACGGTTATCTTCACCGGCCTGGTTGGCGCAGCCCAGGTAAACTTCTTCAATCAGGGCAGGATCGAGCCCCGTGCGCTGCGCCAGGGCTTGCAGTGTCAGCGCCGCCAGGTCATCCGGGCGGACGGGGGCCAAGACGCCGCCCAACGCGCCCACGGGGGTGCGGATCGCATCAATAATAACAGGTTCGGGCATCATAAACTCCGTTCTTCTTGTCTGAATGAGTTGTGTTCCATCCATTGCGCAATCGCCTGAGGCAGCGCCTGTTCATCCAAATCAGAAACCGGCAGGTCAGAGACCGGTGAAAGACCCATTTCTTGCAGCCAGGCGACTGCTTTCTGACGCTGCTCAGCATCCGTCGCCGGATGCGCCAGAGCAGCTTGCAGCAAAAGCCTGGCCAGGGCCGTCCGATTTTGCAACTGGTATACGCGGCCCAGGTTGATACTGCACCGCGCCAGCGTATCCAACAAACTATTCTCATGAGCCAGGTGAATAGCTTCGCTCAAATACCGTTCCGCCGCCGCATACTGTCCTAAACCGGCCGAGGCCTCTCCCAGGTTGTTCAAACAAACGGCCACGGTCCAATCTTCGCCGATCTGACAGGCAATCTCAAGCGCCTGCTGTGAGAAGTTCAGCGCCTCAGCGTACTGCCGACGATGGACTGCCATTTCGCCCAGGCTGTTCAACGCAATCGCCTCCCCATCACGATCGCCGATCTCGCGACAAATCGCCAGGCTGCCTTCCAACGCAGCTTGTTCAGCTTCATATTGCTGCAAGACTTGATAAACCGAAGCCAGGTTATTAAGCAGAATCGCCTGGTTGAAACGGTCGTCAAGTTTCTGGCTGATCTCCAGGCTTTCAAGAAAGAGAGGCATCGCCGCCCGATAATCGCCCAGCACACAGGCAATATCTCCCAAAACGTTCAGCGGGGCAATCACACGCCGTTGATCGCCAGTCGCGCGCGCCGCATCTACTGCCACGCGCAGAAATGGGCTGGCGCGCTGATGATCGCCGCAGCGCATCTCAATCAAGCCTGACAGGTACAGGGCATACGATTCTCCCCAGCGATCGCCGGTGCGGCGATAAAGCTCCAGGCTGTCATGAGCGCACTGCCGCGCCAGGGCATAATTTTTCTTGCGCAGGTGCATGCCTCCCAAAGAAACCAGGCAAAAAGCCAGTTCCTCTGGAACTTCCTGGCAGTGATTCAACAAGGCGTGGCAGCGTTCTAACGCCTCTTGCACCAGAGCGCTCTGCCGGCTGCGCAGTGCTAAGGCGCCCAGGCGTGAAAGCGCCATCCCCAGCGGAAGCGGCGCGGGAAGAACCTCCGCGGCCTGGCGGAACAATTCAATCCCATCTGCAAAACCACTGCGGATATTTAGATAGTGATACAAACTATCCATACAAGCCGTCATCCAATCCACCTGGCAATTTTCGATCATCCATCTCCAGCCGCGCCGGATATTCTCAAACTCCAGGCCAATGGCAGTCAGGGCGGCCTTTTGCGCCGGGCCTTTCAAACTGGCATTTTGCCCGGCAAGCCAATCCGCATATACCTGGGCATGGCGCGAACGAGCCATACGCGCCAGTTCAACCCTTGCCTCCAAATGCTCCGCCGCATACTGGCGCACCGTTTCGTGCAAATCATAGCGCCCAGAAGCAGAGCGGCGCAGCAGAGATTTGTCTACCAGGCTGGAAAGCTGTGCAGTCGAGGCCCCGGTTACATATTGGGCGGCGGCTTCCTCACAACCTCCCTCAAAGACCGCCAACTGGCAGAAAATCTCCTGTTCAATGCAGCTCAATAACTGCCATGAAACTTGAAATGCGGCGCGCAGGCTGCGATGACGAAGCGGCAGATTCGCCGTAGTCGCGCTTAACACATCCAGATTCTGCGCGATTCTTTGCGCAATCTCGCCGCAAGAGTAATTCCAGACAGACGCGGCCGCCAATTCAACCCCCAAGGGCAGGCCATCCAACAACTGACAGATACGGATCACCGCCGGGGCTTCTTGATCAGATAGTTCAAACTTAGGCAGCAAACGCCGGACATGGTTAAGAAATAGATCCATAGCGCTGTACGAGGTCGCGGAG
>CAIQJJ010000388.1 GCA_903872065.1 uncultured Anaerolineales bacterium
CCTTTGTGAAGATACCTGGCGCGCTTTAGCTGCTCCAGGGATAGCCTTGTCTGATGAGACTCAACCCGGCATGCTCAGGTGCAAGCGCGGCGCTGCCTTGGGCTGCGGCATTGCTTTGTGCCGCAATTCCGGTGGAGCCTCGGATGACCAAATGGGTGGAAAGGTGAACGCGCTGCGGCGGCAGATCGGGGTTGTGGATGCGCTCAATGATCAACCGCACACACTCCTGTCCGATCCGCGCCCCGTCGGCCTGGCCGGTGGTCAGCGGCGGCGAGAGCAGGCTGGACATGGGGATATCATCGAAGCCGGCCACCGAGATGTCTTCAGGCACGCGCAGGCCTCGGCGCAGCACGGCTTGCATGGCGCCAAAGGCGATCAGATCGTTAATGCCAATGATGGCGGTCGGCGGATTGTCCATTTCTAACAGCCCCTCGGCGCCGTGAAAGCCATCTTGCAGCCGGAAGCCGCAGCTCACGAACCAGCGCGGATCGCATTCGTAACCGGCCTGCGCATACGCCTGGCGGTAGGCGCTGGCGCGATCGTTGCCCAACTCACTGCGTCCGACGCCCCAAATCATGGCGATCCGCTGGTGGCCCAGGCTGAACAAGTGCTGCATCAATTCGTATGCCGCTTCTTCAAAATGCACCTGCACCACATCCACCTCAGCCGTCGCCGGGATCGGCGCGCCGGAAGCCGAAAGCGCCACCGGCACATTGCGGCTTTTCAGCGCCTTCAGGTCGGCGGTAAAGTTTTCTGGATAGGTTAGCAGGGGGATCAGCCCGTCCAGGCGTTGGCTTTGCAGGGCATGGAAGGCGGCTTTTTCGCGTTCGGCGTCCATCGAGGTGGTCGCCAGGAGCAGGCTGTACCCGTGGCGGTTGGCTTCCTCCTCCGCGCCGGTCACAGTGTCCCAGAAGTGCGGGTTTTGGGCGTCGGGGATCATCAGGCCGATGATTTTGCTGTTGCCTGAACGCAGCGAGCGCGCCGCGGCGTGCGGCTGATAGCCAAGCTGATCGATCGCCCGCATCACACGCTGGCGCGTCTCCTCAGTGATGCGGGTTTCGCCGTTGATCACGTTGGAGACCGTCTGGTAGGAAACGCCTGCCAGGCGGGCGACATCTTTCAGGGTGGGGAGGTGGTTGTGTCTCATCCTTCGGGTGTGTTGAACGTTCTATTGAACGTTCAAGTTAACTATAGCAAAAAACTTTACTCGTGTCAATATGCAAAAGTAGAATATAATCAAACTATGCCTGAGAACCTGCGCCAGTTATTGTCGGATTTAAAAGCCGGTTTGCGCCAACTGTATCCCCAGCGCTTGAGGGGCGTCTATCTGTTTGGCTCCTACGCCCGCGGTGATCAAGATCCGGAATCAGACCTGGATATCTTGATCGTCTTGAGCGACTATGAGCGCTACAGCGCCGAGATTGGCCGCACCGGTGACTTAATCAGCAAATTGTCCTTGCAAGCGGGGGTATCGATCAGCCGGATTTTTATGACGGAGAACGAATATCGCAGCGCAGATACCCCTTTGTTACGCAATGTACGTATAGAATTAATCGCCTTATGACTCACATAGAACAGATAACCCACCAATTGTCCGCGCGCTGGCCCGGCCTGCGAACGGCGCAAATTGCCGCCGCGATCGAACTGCTCGATGCAGACAACACCCTGCCCTTCATTGCCCGCTACCGCAAGGAAGTCACCGGCAGCCTGGACGAGGAGCAGCTCCGCGCCATTCAAGACGCCCTGCACAAGCTGCGCGCCCTGGACGAACGCCGCGCCGCTATCCTCAAGTCCATTCAAGAACAGGGCAAGCTGACCCCGACCC
>CAIQJJ010000389.1 GCA_903872065.1 uncultured Anaerolineales bacterium
CCTTCACGGACGCCCAGGCCGCCCAACGAGATCGGCAAAAAGACGATCAAGAAAGTCAAAGGCACAACCGCCCAAAAAACGGTAAATGGCTGATCAATCCCAATCGCGCGTGCAATCAGAAAGGTGCTGAATGTTTCGATGAACTGCGCCAGAAGCGCAATGGACACGACACTGACCAACGTCTGGTTTTTTAGAGCGCTTAAGCTTTTCCCCATTGAGGAGATAAATCCCCAGATGCCTTTGGCGTCTGAGGAAAACCAGCGCGCCCACAGGCGGCGGGTGGCTAACACGGCGATCAATCCGCCGATTCCCACGCCAGCCAACCCCGCGATCAAGAGTGTATCATCAACAGTTAGCAAAACAGCAGCCGTGCCAGGGGCAAAAAGGTAAAAGCTGAACAGCATGCCAAACACCGCGACGACGCCGCTGATTCGATCTAATAAGATGGCGGCGGTTGCGATTCCGGCCAGGCATTTTGTATACTGGACACACATGCCCACGCGCAGCACATCGCCCCCTAAGACGCCCGGCAAAAAGCTGCCATAGAAAAGGCCCAGCCAGGCGCCGCGAAATGACTGCCAGGCCGGGTATTTCACCTGGCTATCCGCCAGGATCAAACGCCAGCGCTGTGAAGTAAAGGCAATTGCTAAAAGAGAAACAACCGGCGCAGCAATTAGAAACCACGGGTTGGCATGCAATACGGTCTCAATCGCCCGTTTCCAGTCGATCAAGTACATCAGGTAAGCCAACAACCCCAGGCTGACGGCAAGCTTGAAAATAAAAAAGAGCCTGTTTTTTAACATACTGCTGCCAGAATTAGCCTGCCGCGTACCACAATTTCATATCTTCCAAGCCGCTGCGCAGCGACCAGGCCGGCGTCCAGCCTAACTCTGCCTGGGCGCGGCTGCAATCCATGTAAAAAGAAAACTTATTTTCTTCCTTCTCGGTTTCGAATACCAGGTTGCCGGCATTCTCAAAAACTTCATTGACCGCCTCGGCGGCCTGGCGCACTGAAATGGCATGCCCCATGCCGATGTTGAAGACGCCAGCCGGCGCTTCGGGAGCGATGGCGCGCTCGATCGCCCCGGCGATATCTTTGACATACACATAGTCGCGCCCGCCGACGCCCTGGCCGACGATGCGCAGCGTCTGTTTTTCGCGCGCCTGCCGGACAAACTTGGGCATCATCAAGCCTTCGCGCTCCCCAATCCCAAACACCTGGGCAAAGCGCAGCGAGACGACGCGCAGCGGGAAGCGCCGCCCGTAGAGGATCCCCAGGTGTTCACAGGCCACTTTACTCATCCCATACAGGCTGAGCGGAATCGGATACTGCCCTTCGTGATAAGGCGATACATTGGCTGAGGAGTAAGCCGCCACCGAAGATGCCTGGCAGATCTTGCTCACCCCATTCTGGCAGGCCGCCAGGATGACATCCTCAGCAACCTTCACATTTGCCTCATAGTAAGGTTGGAAACCCTTTGCGTCTGCTTCAGGCGTAGTGCGCGCCGCGGCCAGATGCACGATGGCGTCGGCCCCTTGAAAGGCGGCTGCCAGGTCGGCGCGGCTGAAGTCCGATTCGTAGCACGAAATTTTTTCGCCAAAATCAACTTTGTTTGGGTCCAACACCCAAACGACAGCGACCACCTGATGACCGGCCTCTGCCAGGCGACGCGCCACAACTTTGCCAACAAAACCGTTAGCGCCCGTGATAGCTACTTTCATTGCGCTCTACTCCTGGAGACTTACTCCACTGGGATAATCGAATAACCGGTTACTTCTAAATACCCGTTCACCGGACGAACCGTTTGCCCGTCCAGGTAGCGATATTCAGAGTAGACCGCCCCGGCTGGAATGGGGTGATCCGCTTCCTTGAACGGCTGATTCGGCGGCGTCAGGAAAAACTGGATCTGATAGACGCCTGCCGGCGGCTGCATTTGAAAATCGGTCGGCTTTTCACCCGATAACAATTTTAAGGCGGCTGCGATTAAATCAACCCCGCCCACGGTTTTGATCAAGCGCCAGATGTGGCAGCCGTCAAAGCGCAGCATACATTCCAAAATGCGCGGCCCGTTTGAGGTCAGTTTCATTTGGAAATAGACCGGGCCGTTTTGGATATTCAGGGCATGAATGCAGTCTTCAACCATCCTTTTTGTCTGAAGCAGCGTTTCGCCAGTGCAGGTTTGCGACGGCAAAACATGCCCGCGCGGGATGCCGCCAGGGTAGTTTTCCACCACCAGGCGGTCTGAGATTTCGTTGAACACGACCTTTGAATCGATCACAAAGGCATTGGCCGAAACTTCTGGCCCATCCAAAAACTGCTCGATCACCACCGTCTTGGTGGGCGAGTAACCCAACGAACGCTCTAAACCGTCTTTAGCCTGCTGCAATGTATCCGCGCGAAATACGCCGCGCTGTCCAGCCGAATCAACCGGCTTGACCATAGCCGGAAAGACATCCCAACCTTCCAAATCGGCTTCGCAAGTGATCTTGCGATAGGGAACCGCACCGATCTGACGCTCATTTAAAAACTCGCGCATCTTAATTTTGTTGGTTGTGATCTCAAGCGCATTCTTCTCGACAAAGGTTGGCAAACCCAGGCGAGGCGGAACAACCGCTAACGCCAACAGGGCTGTTTCAGAACCAGTGGAATAAAACAAATCAACATTTTCCCGGCGCGCCAGGGCTTCCAATCCCTCCAGGTCGCGCAGATCGACCAGTTCAAACTGATCAACCAACTCGATCGCCCGCCCCTCGCGGCGGTGCCCACAGCCGATCACCCACCAACCGGCCTGCTTCAAGTAACGCACCGCATCCGATTGGGGATTCAACATACCAAGAATCAAAGCCTTTTTCATACAAAATCCTCACAAAAACAACCGCTATAAAAAAGACCTTTAGGGTTTCCGAAAACCCTAAAGGTCTCATTATTCATCCTTTGGGGCGTTGCCAGACATGATCTATCATGATTAAAGATCAATCTGATCAACAGAACTTATAAACCCGAAAAAGCTATTGGCCGCACTGCGCCTTGGCGGCTAAGGCATCATTGTTTGTCGGTGCAATGATCAAGGCCTCATCAAACTGTTTCACTGCATTGGTGCAGTCGCCCATTGTGACGTACACATTGCCCATCGCCATACGGGTGCCAAAAGAACTCGGATTGAGGTCAAGGGCGCGTTGATACCATTCGAGAGCATTCTCATACTTGCCCATGGCCTGGTAAGCATCGCCCATGAAGAATGGAGCAGCGCTCCCTTCAGCATTTATCTCAACCGCTTTTTGGTACTGCGCCAAAGCGTCTTCGTATTTCCCTTGCCCGGCCAGAGATGCGCCGTAATACACCGTCGCCAGGTAATGTTCAGGGTTAATTTTCAAAACTTGCAGATACTGCTCGATAGCCTTATCGTATTCCAGCAAGCGCACACGGTACAACTGCCCTAAAGCGTAATATCCCTCAACCCGATCGGACGCCAACTGTGTGACAGTTACATAGCGTTCACGGGCCTTATCATATTGAGTCATGGTTTCATACACCCCACCCATTTCGAGCTGTCCGGTGACGCTGTTGGGCGCCAGGGTTAATAGAGCGGTGTATTGATCAATGGACTCTTGATACTTGCGCGATTTGTTATAACTGCGCGCCAGGAACAGGCGATAGGTCTGGCGCTTCGGTTCAGCGGCAACCGCCTTTTCCAGCAAATTAATCGCCTTGGTGTATTGCCCCAACGAATAATAGATTTGCCCGGCGCGTCCCTGCATCTCAGAGTCAAGGTTGAGCTTGATGACATCATCCAGGATGCGTTGAGCATCGTCCTTTTCACCGGCCGCGTTGTACAGGGCGGCGCTTTCAAGCAGGGCGCGCGCCTCGCTTTGTGTGTCTACCTGATTCAAAGGCAAAAAGACGCCCGCCGCGCCAAAGATCAGCACCAAAACGATCACGATTACCTGGGGAATTTGCAGTCCTTTTTTCGACGCTCCCGGCCCCATCTGGGCAAGCTGCTGTACATAAGTTTGCAAAGCATAGATGGTTTCCTTTTGGCGATCGACTTCCGTGCGCATGTCGGCGACAATCCCGCGCCCTTCCAGTTCTGCTAACATGTGCGCTACCTCAGCTACACGCCGCGCAGCGGCTTTTTCGTGTTCGGCGATCCCTTGTTCTACCAGGGTCATGCGCTCGCGGATGTAGTCCACATCAATCATGCGTTCACGCAAGGGACGGCTTTGATCGTTGAGGGTGCGCTGCTCTTCGTTGCGCAAGGCGTCCATTTCTGTGCGGAAGGTTTCTGTCTTGGCGGCAAAAACGCTTTCAGCCGCATCCTGGGCGCCGGTCAACAAGGTGCGTTGGCGATCTTGCTGCAAGCGCGCCAGTTCCGCCTGGGCGGCGCGGGTGATATCTGCCTGGGCGCGCGCCAACTGTTCGCTAATCAGAATGCGCACCTCATCCAAAGTGACCCCTGGCGGAGGCGGAGGTAATTCAAGGGTTGGCATCCCCTCCCCAGCCGGGAGCGGGGTTCCAGGGGTTGGGACAGCCGCCAGGGTCGGAGTAGACGATTCTTTCACCCCGCCCATTTCGGACATGGCAGGCGGCGCTGCCACTGAGTCATCGCTTTTGACCGGTTTTGCCTTGCGGGCGAACAGACGCTTCCACCAGGGAAGCTGGGCCGGCGCAGCAGCGCTTTCCACAGGAAGCGATTCGACTGGCGCAGGAGGCGCGCTTTCTGCTTCAACCGCCTCGGACGTCTCCGTTTCAATACCTGCTTCAGCCGCAACCTGTTCGTTCTCCGTCGCGACTTCCGGCGCAGCTTCTTGAGACGTCACTGCGTTTTGAATGACCTCTTCAGCGCCGTTTTGCGTATTCGTCTCAACAGAACGGGCATTGTCGTTTTCCTTGACCGGTTGTTGGGTTTCATCTACCATGGAAAAAAACCTCCTGCACACATCAGGGTAAAAGTATTACAAAGATCAACACTATCCTATTCTGGAAATAGATCAAAAAAAGCCAGAATAAGCAAACCATTTTATCATGATAACGATGGGATGAAAATTTTCTTAACGCTTCTTAACTGTCCAAACATCGCCAAAAGAGTCGGCTGAAATGCGGGTTGAACCGGGATGATCGACGTCGAATACCTTGCTTTTCAGGCTCATTAACAAGGTATCGTCCTCTAGCGACATCCACCCATAATAGACATTGGGAGGGATGCAGAGCAGCTTTGGCGCGTGCTGCCCGATCACCACCGTCATCATTTCGCCGTAGGTTGAACTTTCAGGGCGATCGTCTTTCAAAACAAATTTTGCTGTGCCATGCACAATCGTGAGCGCATCTGGCTGTTCGGCATGTTTCTTGTAAGCGCGTACGACGCCTCGTACAAGATCGCCCACAATATACACCTGGCCAAAAGTTTCAATTACCGCATGAGGGGCATCGCCGCCTACCGCCCGGGCGATTTCAAGCAAATACCCTCGATCATCCTCGTGCGCGACCAGGGGAATAATTTTTACATCGTTTATCATCAGCCTTCTCCTTCAAAATATACTTTAGAACACAATTTAACGAAAACCGAAGATCAAAACGCCAGATCCGCCCACGGAGACCATTCCAAAGGATCTTCCGGGGTTACATCGGGACGCGCCCATATTTTGCGCACTTCGCCCATGAACATGCTGTGTGTGCCTAACGGCGTCTCATCAATCACTTCACAATCGAAATGAACTGGCAGGGCGCGCAAGATCGGCGACCACTCATTAGACATAACCACCAGGCCAGAATTTTTCACCTTTTCAGGATCAAGCCCATGAGAGACATTGCCGGTATATTTAATGGCGGTGGTAATGGCGTTATGTACAAAGGGGATGCCGCAGCCAAAGCGTTTGGTGCGGCGGATCACTTCCAGAGTTGCGCGGGCCGTATAACGTTCGTTGATGGCCGAAGACGCCACACAGCAGACAACAATCATCGGATGACGGCTGATAATGGTCGTCGAACCGCAGGGCATCAAATTGGGCACGCCATCTGCCACCCAGGTGGTAATTAAACCCATTGGGGATGGGAAAAAGCTGGGCCAACGCGCCCGATCGTTATCCACCTCTACCTGATCTTCCGGCAAAGGCGCCAGGTATTTAATTGCCATGCCGTCTTCCACCGCATCCGACTCGAAGGCGATCGTATTGGCTGAGGGGAACACATAATCTGGCGTATAAATCTTATTATAGGCAAGCTTTTTCATAATCGCATCATTCCCCGGAAATACGGTTTGCTCCCACTCCAAATTGGGATGCCAGCCCGGAGAATTGCGCCAAAGAATCTGATTCTTCCCAATCGCAATATCCTGGCGCAGTTGGATAGCATTGATTTCCAGCAAATAGGTGCGATGGCTGCCAGCGTCTACCCAGGGCTGCGGATAAATTGGATGGCCCGAAAAATCTTTTCCCGGTTTTACCAGGCGCGCTTCAAAAACCAGGTATGCCGCCTGGAAAACCGCCGAGGGGTTTGTCTTCGCCTGACGCACAGCAAGGCCAGTTTGCGCAATCCGATTGGATGTTTCGGTTTCAGGCGTTGATTGAATCACTTGCAGGGCGCGATCCAGTTCTGCGCCTGGAGGCAGCAGTTGGATGCTGACCGCGCCGCCGCGTTCGAGAATCTCCATAAAAGTGCGTGTATTTTGATAACGTTCCGATAGATTTTGCTTGCACAAGCTTAATGAAATTACATAGGGAAAGCGGTTAACGATTGAAGCGCCAACGTTGATCTCCAACCCGGTGCGTTCGCCATCGGTTGTTGTCACCAGGCTGCTCGGAAAAGGAAATAAGGCCGGCCACTGATCGTCCGCCGCTACGGCTGCATCTTCCTCTGGCATGTCGCGCACCAACATCCTGCTTTCTGGATCCTCACGCCAGACAGGCGAGCTTGTCAACGGCGACTTAGGCCACACGTACAGGTATGGCGCCAGGTTTTGGCGCAAATCTTTTAACTTTAAGGGTTTTTCGTTCATGTTTCCTCTAAGATGAAGACAATAAGAGTATTTTCGTCATTGGCATTTGCACAAAGCAGCTATGGTGACATCATTTGCACAACAAGCCAGATAAGCCAATAATTATATTACGATAGCGTCGTTTTGCACAGCGATTTGATTATTTGCACCGCCATTTTTAGCGCGCGCCTGTAAACCGATTCTTAACCACGCTGAGCATGGCTTGAACTTGAATGCGGATGGAGATTTTCGACGCTCCATGTTCCCGGTCATGGAAAATAATTGGCGACTGTCCAATCTTCAGCCCTTTGCGCTCCGCCTGGTAAATGATTTCGATCAAGAAGCCAAAGCCATCAAGCTGCATGCGGGAAAAATCCAATGTTTGAAGGGCGCGCCGGCTGTAGCAGCGAAAGGCGCCGGTGACATCGCGGGTTTTTACCCCCAACAGCAGCCTGGCCCAGCGCTGCGCGCCCCAACTCAACAGCTTGCGCTGCCAGGCCCAGGCATCGTCTACGCCTCCGCCCGGAATGTAGCGAGAACCAATGACCAGGTCGTAATCGCCCTCCATCATCATATCTAACATTTGTGGAATGTATTGGGGTGAATGCGACAGATCAGCATCCATGCCAATGACGATCTCCGCGCCGCCCGCCAAAACCCGCTGGAAGCCATCCAGGTAGGCCAATCCTAACCCCCGCGGCACGCCGATCCGGTGGATGACATCTACCCGAGGCGCGTATTGCTCTTTCAAACGTTCAGCCGCCTCTCCGCTGCCATCGGGAGAATTGTCGTCAACGATCAAGACGCTTACTGGCGCAATACCCATCAACTGGGGGATCAGAATCGGCAGGTTTTCTGCCTCATTATAGGTGGGGATCACAACGACGATTTTTTTGTTACGCCAATCCTGATGGTTCATATATCACAACCTCGCAATGATAACAACCTGTCCGCTGAGAGCGCCATGATTTCAGTCATTCTGGTCACTTGCGCTCACGGCTCCGCGCACGAATCCGCTGTTCAGCAAATACTCCAGAATCAGGCGCGCGTTTTGCTCTGATGGATGAGCGACTGTGTCCAGGGTGATCTCAGCGTGCAGCGGCGGTTCATACGGATCGTCAATGCCGGTAAACCCTTTGATCTCGCCGCGCCGCGCCTTGGCGTACATACCTTTGATATCGCGCTGCTCGCAAACTTCCAATGGCGTATCCACAAAGACTTCGATAAAGTGTTCCTTCCCCACCATGCTGCGCACATCGTTGCGTGTGGCGCGATAGGGGCTGACCGCGGCGCAAATCACCGTCCCGCCGTGACGGACGATCTCCGCCGCCACGAAGCCGATGCGGCGGATATTGAGATCGCGGTCTTCTTTGCTAAATCCCAGGCCTTTGGAGAGGTGGGTGCGCACTACATCGCCATCCAGCACCGTCACCTGCCGCCCATGCTCCATCAGCAGCACCGTCAATACTTCGGCGGTAGTGGATTTGCCAGCACCGCTCAAGCCGGTGAACCAGATGCAGACCCCTTGCTTGTGGCGCGGCGGGTAGGTATCGGTCATGATCTCGGCGACTTCTGGGCGGGTGAACCAGCCGGGCAGTTGGCGCCCATTGTTTAAATATTCGTCTCGCACCTGGGTGCCCGAGATCGAGGCGGTGGTCGCGTTGGCGGGGATTTTGGATATCTCCTCATAACGGTCTTCGAGCGGCAGGTAGACCAGCTCGCGGAATGGCACCATGCCCACCCCTAACTCCGCGCTGTATTCTTTCACCAGCTCTTGGGCGTCGTAAGGGCCGTAAAAAGGCTTGCCGGTGGAATCAACCCCTGGCCCGGCGTGGTCGCGTCCCACGATCAAATGATTGGCGCCGTGGTTGCGACGGATGATGGCGTGCCACAAGGCCTCGCGCGGGCCGGCCAGGCGCATGGCCAGGGGCAGCAAGGCCAGCAAGATTTGATCGGGGTGATAATAACGCTGCGCCAGGGCTTTATAGGTGCGCACACGCGTGTAATGATCCACATCGCCGGGTTTGGTCATTCCCACCACCGGGTGCAGCAGCAGCACCCCATTCACTTCCTGCGTCGCGCGTTTGGTCAATTCTTCGTGGACGCGGTGCAGTGGGTTGCGCGTTTGAAAGGCGACTACGTTGGAATAGCCAAATTTCTCCAGCCTGGCCCTGGTTTGCGCCGGGGTCATGCGGATATCTTGAAAATCGTAATGGACGGGCATTTGTAGCACTTTTAGCCGCCCGGCAATGTTCAGCTTGCCCCAACGGTGCATTTCCGCAACCAGGGGATGGCGCGCATCCAGGCTGCCGAAGACCTTTTGCGCCACTTCCTCGCGCTTCCATTCATAAATCTCCTCCACCGTCATCACTGCCAGCAGTTCATTTTTGGCGTTGCGCAGGGCAATGTCCTTATCCAGGGCGATGTCCGCGCCTGGCTCTACCGGCAGCGTCACCGGCACAGGAAAGAGATAGCCATTGGCCAGGCGCATTTCATCCAACACGCGTTGATGATCTGCCTGTCCCATAAAACGATCCAGGGGAGAAAATGCACCGTTTGCCAGCATTTCTAAATCACAGACCGAACGCTCGGATAACTGGATCGAGGGCAAGCGGTTGGCATAGCTTTTCAATTCTTCCTGCAGTTCAGGGGGGGTGAGCAGGTTAATCAGTTCTCCACCATAAGGGGAAATCAACACAGGGGTTTTATTCATGTTTGTGCTCATTGTGTCCTTAGAAATAGCCATCGCCCTTTTCAGGCGGGGCCCAGATAAATTATATCAGCGAGACGACGCGCCTTTCCTGCCCAGAAGTGACAATGGCCTGGGCCAGTTCCAGCGCTTTAAGCCCATCCTCGCCGGTCACGGCTGGCGCGGCCTCGCCTCGCACTGCCGCCAGAAAAGCCTCTTGTTCTGCGCGCAGCGGTTCTTTCTTGGCGATCATATAGCGAATCATACAGCCCTCGCTGACCCCACGCAGCACCTGCATGGTTTCCCACTCGCTGCTTTGCGCGGTAGCATTTTCAAAAAAGTACAAATCTTGGGTCAGGTAATCCACCCGAAACATTCCAAGCTCGCCGGTGACATACAGTTCACGAATTTTGGTCGGCGTCAGCCAGTTGATCGTCAGAGCGCCTATGACGCCGCTGCTTAAGCGCACGACGCCGGTTAGTAAATCTTCGTGGGTGGCGTGAATGTGGCGCTCCGTTTCTGCGTAGACGCGGGTGATTTCCGCGCCGGTGATATAGCGAATGAGATCCAGATCGTGCACCGCCAGGTCAACTACGACGCCCACATCATGGACTCTGGTTGGAAAGGAACCCTGCCGGCGAGCGTCAATCTGAAACAAACGTCCCAATTCATTGTTGGCAAGGCGCATTTTAAGGGCAGTCACCGCCGGGTTGAAACGTTCGATATGACCGATCGTCAACTGCACGCCGGCCTGCCGCGCGGCGTGGATGATCTGCCGCCCTTCCTCCACATGCAAGGCGATTGGTTTTTCGATCAGAAGATGAATCCCGCGTTGGATGACCGCCAGTGCGGCGCTTAAGTGTAGGGCTGTTGGCAGCGCCAGGGTGATCGCCTCGGGTTTGCATTCATCCAGCATTTGTTCGTAATCGGTGTAAGCCGCCGTTCCGCAGCGCGCCGCTGTCGTCTCGGCAGCCAGCCGGTCAATGTCGGCCACCCCGACCAGCTTCACCTCGGGCATTTCGGAATAGACGCGCGCGTGGTTGCGGCCGATGGCCCCCACCCCAATGACAGCCACTTTTATCATAGTTTGTTGACCTCGCGCACAATCGTTTCCAGGTCTGCCTGGCTCAAGTGCGGGTGTACGGGTAGAGAAATCACCTCTTTGGCGAGCTGTTCGGCAATAGGCAGCGTCACTGTTCCCAATTTTTCTTGAATATAGCTTTGCTGATGCACCGGCATGGGGTAGAAAATGCCGGTGCCTATCCCGGCCTCGTTTAACTGTTTCACCGCCGCTTCGCGATCTCGTCCGTGGTTCAGCCGCACAGTATATTGGTGCCAGACATGATCGTAGTCCTGTTTAACTTTGGGAGTAATCACAGTTTTCAAATGAGCATTCAAATATGCCGCATTGGCTCTGCGCCGCGCGGTCAATTCAGCCAGGCGGTCGATCTGCGCCAGGCCGATGGCTGCATGAAGATCACTCATGCGGAAATTATACCCCAATTGATCGTAGTAGTAACGACGCTGCATGCCGTGGTTGCGCAGCAAGCGGCATTTTTCCGCCAGAGCATCGTCGTCAGTAACAACCATCCCGCCTTCGCCAGAGGTGATGTTCTTGGTCGCATACAGGCTGAAGCAGCCGACGCCAAAACTGCCAGCGGCTTTGCCGCGGTAGGCGGCCCCTGCCGCCTGGCAGGCATCTTCGATGATTTTCAACCCGTGGCGACTGGCAATGGCTTGTAAAGCATCCATATCACACAGATACCCATACAAATGCACTGGCAAGATCGCCTTGGTGCGTGGGGTGATCGCTTTTTCGATCAAAGCCGGGTTGATATTAAAGGTTTCCTCATCAATATCCACAAAGACCGGCCTGGCCCCGCAGAACAAGATGCTGTTGGTGGACGCGATGAAGGTGAAGGGTGTGGTGATCACCTCGTCGCCAGGGCCAATGCCGCTTGCCAGCAAGGCGATGTGCAGGGCTGTGGTGCCAGAAGATGTGGCGATGGCCTGTTTGACGCCGCACAATTGGGCGAAACGTTCTTCAAAGCGGGCGGTGCGTGGGCCTTGCGCCAGCATCCCCGACTCTAACACCTCTAAGACTGCGGCTTTTTCCTCACTGCCTATGTATGGTTTCGCGATAGGGATCATCTTTGCCTCCGAACAGCCTGTTGGCGATGGAACATTCTTTTGAATTTCAAATCAGAGATCATGTTTAGGCAACACCCCAAAGGATGAAAAAAGACGCTTTCGTAGTGACGGCTTCAGCCGTTATGGGCAAGGTTAGCGACTGAAGTCGCCACTACAAGCGCCCGACCGGTCGATTTTCG
>CAIQJJ010000390.1 GCA_903872065.1 uncultured Anaerolineales bacterium
CAGCCAGTGTCGTTTGAAGAAATCCCAGATCTCTTTGAAGACGGTCATTGCTCCTTACCCCGCCCGCTCACCGGATTCTCTTTCCCTCCATTCCGGCATGGTTGTTCAGGTAGCGCAGCCAGCCCTTTACACTCAGCGGCCCAAAACTGTTATGACGCACCGTGAACCCCTCCGGCAGATTGGCTTTCTCCAATGCCTGGGTCAGTCCGAGCGTCGCCTGGCGCGTCTCGGCAAAATCGGCGCGCAGTTCCGCCCAGGCGCGCCCCTCCGCCGGGCAGAACTCGTCATACTCGCCGGGGACGAACGCCTCGCCCAGCGCCACCCGCAGCCGCTTTTGTCCCCAGCGCTCGATCCCGATCACATGCCGCAGCTGCTTCCGGTTAGACGGCGTATCCGCCGCGCCGGCCAGGATTTGCGTCAGCGCCTCCCCGCCGGCTTGCAGATCCTGCCTGATCTCTGCCAGCGACTTCTTCTGCGCTGGCCCTTCCACAAACCTCTCCACCACAAAATGCACCATTGCCTCTTTAATCGTCATTTTCTTGCTCCTTATGAACTCCACAGATTATTCGTCGCTCTTTTCCTATTTTTCCCCTCCCAACAATCTCCCGCTGATCTCCACCACCTCCGCCGCATAGCGTGAGAGATCCTGGCGCAGGCGCGCCACATCCGCCCCGTAGAGCAGCCGCCGCGCCAGGAAAGCAAACTCCTCGCTCTCATAAGGCGGAATGGTCACATCCCTGGCATTGCCGCGCACCACACGCAGCGAATCGATCAACCAGCGCAGGAAAGTATGCGCCTTGCGTAAGCGGGCGTAATCTTCCTCCGTGATCACCCCCGTCTCGTAGAGCGCCAGCATCGCCTCGCGGCTGTTGCTGCAGCGCAGCGCGGCATGCTCTGCCCCATGCAGAATTTGCAAGCCCTGGATCAAATACTCAATGTCCACCAGCCCGCCTGGGCTGTACTTGGCATTGAAGGTCCCGCCCGTCACCAGGTGGCGGATTTGCCGCTCGCGCATCGCCCGCATCGCCGTTACATCGAATGCCTCAGGGCGGTAGACGAACGCGTCGCGCAGGGCGCTGATCTGCTCGCCCAACGCCGCATCCCCCGCCAGTGGGCGCAGCTTGACCAGCGCCTGGCGTTCATAGGCCCACGCCGGCCCGTCGGGCGTGTAATAGCGCTTGAATGCTTCCAGCGAAACCGCCATACTGCCCGCCTTGCCGTAAGGGCGAAGCTGCAAGTCCACCTGGAAAATGCCCTCCTGCCGCGCCTGGATTGACGCCACAAAAGCCGTCACCAGCTTTTCAAAGAACTCGCCTGTCGTCAGCGGCTTGCCGCCGTTGGTGCGCCCTTTGCCGCCGTAGAGGAACATCAACTCGATATCCGAGGCAAAGCCCAGCTCGCGCCCGCCGCACTTGCCCAGCGCGCAGATTGTAAGCGGGCAGGGCTGGCCGTCCTCTTGCAGTGGACTGCCATGCGCCGCCGTCAACTCTGCCAGGCAGCGCTCGAAACTCGCCATCACCACCAGTTCGGCCAGGTCGGTCAGTTCAGCGGCGAAGGCCCAAAAGTCGGGCGTATGCCCTAAAATGTGGCGCATATCAATGCGGAACATCTCGCGGTCTTTGAACGCATTCAGCGCCGCCCGCCAGTTGTTCACCTCCCACGAGACTTCCGAGGTCTCCAGCACCTCTGAGGATTGCAGCGCCAGCGTCAGATCGCGCTGCAATTCGGCGCGGCTCTTGGCCGTCTTCAGCGCGTCCACATCCCGCACCACCGGAAAGAGGTTCGTGTACTGCATGCGCAGGAAATCATCCCACAAAAAGTCGCTCACTCCCAGCACGCGCGCCAGGGCGTCCAGCACAGTGCTGCGTTCAATCGAGGCCAGCTCATTGGGCCAGTTGGGGCGCTGAAAAAGCTGCGCCAGGAAATCGCGGAAGTGCAGCAGCGCCGACTCTGGGTTGGGAGAATGCGGCAGCAAATGGGTGAAATGCTTGATCAGCACCGTCGCCGCCCGCAGTTCGCGCTGCTTTTCGGGCGTCGTGATCTTGCGCCCGTCAAAATCTGTCACGAACAGCACATCATGGACGCGGCTGCCTACCGACTGCACCAACACCCGCGCGATATAGACGCGGTAGATTGCCAGGGCGTTGGTAAACTCGTATAAAAAGCCGATCGTGTCCGGCGCGTCAATCCGCAGCACGGTATAGCGTTCGGAGAGGGTATTGTCAATCTCAATTTCAATCGGCAGCAGCGGCGCCGGCGCCTCCGACTTTTCCTGGAAGGCCGCCCCCACGCGCTTGACCAGTTCGCCGCGCGCCTCGCGTCGCTGACCGGCAGCCGTTTTGCGCAGCAGCGCCAGCAGGTCGTCGGCGTAGCTCTCCCAGGCCGGCCTGGGCGTTTGGACGGATTCCACCGTGAACACATCCACAATTTTGCGCCGCGCCTCTTTTATCGCTGGCGGCGTCCCCGCGGCCAGCGGCTCATAGGTGAAAACCTCACCGTTCAGGATGTTCAGGCCGTAGACGAACATCAGCCCGCAGATCAGCGCCAGTTCGCCGGGGTAGTCATAGCCTACGATCGTCGCACGCCAGCGGTTCTCCTCCAGGTGCACAGCATCCACCACCACCAGTCGCTCGGCGTCGAGCAGGCTGGCCAGGTCGGCGTGGCGCTGGATGTCGCTCTCGCTGAAGGTCAATACATACGATGAGTCCAGGCGCGCCAGGTGCTGACGCACACTGGCGGCTTCGGTTTCAGGGGGATTAACGTTCATGGTGATATTCCCAACATGACGCAGATAGATGGCGCGGACGGCCGCGCTGTGTTCTTGGTAACGGGCGAGGAAGGTCTCACTGGCGCTGGGGCCAGGCGCGGCGCTGAGACCCGGCGCGGCGCTGGGGCCAGGCGCAGCGCTAAAGCCCAGCCGCCGCGCCAGCAGAGCCAGCGCCTCTGGCTCACTGGGCAGCGTGTAAGTCTGGCGATAGTGCATCATTTGCAGGTAATGCTCCACCGTGCGCAAGAAGATGTACCCATCTGTCAGCACGCGCCTCTCCTCGGCGCTGATCAGCCCTGCCGCCGCCAGGCGCGGCAGGGCCTCGAGCGTGGCCGCCGCCAGGATCGCCGGCTGCCGCTGTCCGTGAGCAAGCTGCAAAAATTGCGCCACAAATTCGATATCGCGGATCGACCCCTCGCCGAGCTTCACCTCGCCCCAGTTGCGCCCCTGCTGCTTGAGCGTTTGCTCTGTGCGCTGCTTCATGGCGTGGACGCTGGCGCGCACGCTTTCCACATCCGCCCCAAAGATCTGTTCCCAGGCGCGCTGCTGAAATTCAGCCCCCAGGCGCAGGTCGCCCGCAATCGGGCGCACTTTGAGCAGAGCTTGCTTTTCCCACAGGCGGGCGTTCTTCCCCAGGTAACTGAGATAGCCGGCCATCGTCGAAACCAGCGGCCCATCATTGCCCCACGGGCGCAAACGCATATCCACCCGGTACAGGAATCCCTCATTGGTCACACTGGAGATCGCCTCAATCAAGCGTTTCGCCAGTTCCAAATACTCGCCGGCGTTCGCCGCCGCAATGAACAACAGATCAATATCCGACGAATAATTTAACTCCTCCCCACCCAACTTCCCCATCGCCAACACCACAAACTCCCCCTCCCTCCCCCTCGCCGCCTCCAAACATTCCTCCGCCAGCCCATCCGCCAGGGCGGATAATTGCGTATAGACAGCAGGAAGATCGTACAGATCGAGCAGGTCGCAGGCCCCAATGCGCAGCAGTTCGCCGCGTTGGTAGCGCCGCAGTGCGTCCAGCTTTTCCTCCCATTTCATCTCTGCCTTGAGCGCCTCCGCCGCTTCCCTGGCGATCTGCGCCGCGTTCTTGCGCTGCGCCAGGCGGCGTGGATGCTGCAGCAGGCGCAGCATTTGGGGGCTGCGCAGCAAAATCTCGCTTAGGAAATGGCTGCCGGCGAAAATGGTGATCAAAATTTCGAGGCTGCGTGGATGCCGGGCCAGGGCGCTGAAGAGCGCCGCCGGCCCGTAAGCCTCGGCAAAGCGCTCAAAAGTGACCAGGCCGCGGTCGGGGTCGGCGCAGGCGGCCAGCGTTCCGAGCAGATGCGACCGCAGACTGTCGAAGGACGCCCCGGCCGCATGGCTCAGGCGTTCCAGGCAGCGCGCTGCCGAACGGGGATCGGTGAACACATCGAGTGACATCAGTTGCCTTGTGGGAGGGGTCGCAGCACGCGATAGCTGCGCCCGGCTTCTTTTTTCAGCGCCTTGCGCAGTTCAGCCACCGTCGGCGCTTCGATCTCAAATTGGTTGACCCCCAAAAATTCCTCCAGGCGGTGCACGTCGCCGCTCTGGATCAGCGGATAAGTGCGGAGCTGTGGGAAGCGCCGCGGCGCATCTTCCACCGCCAGGTGGCGTGAGATTTCCATGGCTTCGATGGAGATTTCGACCGGCGCCAGCCCCAGGTTCGCAAACAGCCCAAAGGCTTTCCGATCGACATGCGCCGGGATTAACAAACCGCCCAGCCGCGTCACTTCGCGGTGAATGTCGTCAATTGAGAGGTTGGCCGAGGTCAGCAGCAGTTGGGTCTCGCGGCGGATAAATTCGCCTTCCCCATCCACCACGAACTGCTCGCCGAACAGTTCCGCGTTGTTCTCCAGCGGCGGCAGGCTGCGCGAGACGCGCCTTTGCCAGGCGGCAAGCTGCTCCAGCGTGTCAAACAGGCACAGGGCATGCACCTCTTCCTGTGTCTGCACCTCCATCCCCGGCAGCACGGTCAGGTCTGTTCCGGCTGCCGCCTGCTGCACCGCCTCCACATTGGCGCTGGCGTTGTGATCCGTAATCGCAATGATCTGAATGCCGCGATCCAGAGCCTCCTGGACGATCAAAGGCGGGATCATCTCCACCTCGGCGCAGGGTGAGAGAACGGTGTGAACGTGCAGTTCGGCGCGGAAGGTGGGCATCGTGGGGAATTTTTAGTCGCGCAATCCCATTTCCCACAATTTCCCCACCACTGCAAAGGTTGGCAGCGAGGTAGAAAGCAAAATGATTTCTTGCTCGTTGGCTTTCTCAATCACCGCCGCTTCGGGCCTGGCGCCCTCGGTGATGATAATGGCGCTCGTCTCCAGCAGGGCGGCCACCGCCACAATATTCATGTGCGCCTGCAGCGTCACCCACAGGCCGCCGTTTTTAGCCCCTGCCATCACACAGCTTAACAGGTCTGAGGCATAGCCGCTGGTAGGCACCACACGGCGGAAGTCTCGCGGCCTGGTTAGCACTTTCAGGTCCAGGCTTTCGATCACTTGTTGCAGGTTCATGCTGAATCTTCCTTCTCGGATGTTTTTCCTTCCCGAAAACTTTCTGCCGGCGACAGTTGGATCTCCATTTCAAGCCGGGTGCCCTGGCCGGGCATTGACTCCAGCTTCAGACGATCCACGCAGCGCTGCATATTGACCAGCCCCATGCCAGCCCCAAAGCCCATGGCGCGCACCTCCTCTGTCGCCGTCGAATAGCCTGGCTGCATGGCCATGTCAATATCGGGGATGCCCGGCCCATCATCCACCGTGTTCATCAGGATGCGCTTGGGGTCAATCTGAACGCGCAGTGTGCCGCCGTGCAGCGTGTGGATAATCAAATTGATCTCAGCCTCGTAGACGGCGATGCCGCAGCGGCGCGCGATTTGCGGTGTAGCGCCCAGCCGCACCAGGGCGCGCTTAATGTTGGCCGAGGCGTGGCCGCCGCGCGTGAAATCGCGCGCCTTGATCGTATAGCGCAGGATCAGACTGGTGCGATCCGAGACAATGTCCTCAAACAAATGACTGGCGCGGTAGCGGCGCATCTCCTCTTCCTGGATGTCGTTTTGCAGAGCGTTCAACACCCCGCGCGTGATGTCCCCTTTGGTAATCATCCCCACCACTTTGTCATTGTCATCCACCACCGGCAGCCGTCCCACTCCGGTCTTGGTGAAGAGTTGGATCGCCTCGATCACCGGGTCGCTCTCGCGCACCGTCAGCACGTGCCGCGACATATAGCGCCCAACGACCGCGTACTGCTCGAAATCGCATAAGGCGCGGATTAAATCCTCCATGCTGACAATGCCGAGCAATTTCCCATCGTCTAACACCGGCGCCCCCGAAATCCGGTTCGTGCGGAACAATTCCAGGGCGTCAATCATGCGAGTGTCTGGCGTCAGGTACTGCAGCCCCCGCGACATCACCCGGTTGATCCTCAGATCATAGGCTAACTCTTCAACTCGTGTAATGCCTTTGGCGTTCGCATCGGTGAGCATAGTTACTCTTCACAAGAATAGCAGTCCGCCGGCAGGCTGCCTTCCAGGCTGGCCAGTCCGGCCTGGAACAAACGTCCACACAATTCATATAACCCATACGGGCTGACGATCAAAGGGATGCCCTCCTTCGACGCTAACTTGATCGTCTCCGGCGGAGGCTGTTTGCCGCGTACAAACACAATCGCGCGCACATCTGCCATGTGGGCGGTGCGCACCACCTGCGGGTTGCACAGCCCGGTCAGCAAAACGGCTTCAGGTTGGACAGAGGCCAGGACATCGCTCATCAAATCTGCGCCACACGCGCCATTTACCTCCCTCTCCAGGTTCATGGAGGGGTTGCAGATCATTCCATTGGCTAATACAGCAATCTCGGCAATTTTCATTCTTGTCCTCGGCGTTTGCACACAATTCTCAAAGAGCGATTCTATCAGATTCTCGGATAAATTGTTGCACCGACTCTTGCATCGAGATTTTCCCGCCCAACACCTGCTTTTGAAAGCGATCGACCCAACCGCCCAACTGGCCGCGCGCCAGGCGCAGTTCCTTGACCACCAGCCGGATCAGCGGCCCGGCTTCGTCCAGGTAGCCGCTCAGCGCGAAGTCTTTTTCTGCCGCCGCCAGGTCATACGCCACGCGCCGGATCTCCGCCTGCCAGCCCTGCCGCCGCCATTCCACGCGGGCGTAGCTGGGGCGTGTATCGCGGTCGAAAGGCAGGCCGGCCGACCCGGCGTTCACCACCAACGTCTCATGGATCCGCCGGATGAGCGGGACATGCGTGTGGCCGACCAGGAACAGCGCCGGCGGCAGCGCGGCGGCTTCCGGAACGATTTTCTTCGCCAGTTCCTCGTCTGTGGTCTGGTGATAGACGCCGTCGCGCGTGCCGCGCAGCGAGGCGTGGGTGGCGTGAATGAGACCGCTGTCGGGGCCGCGCCAGCGCAGATCAAACGGCATGGCTTGCAGCGCCGCCATCTGATCTTGCAAGCGGGTGTATGTCCAACAGGAAGCCTGGTGAACTGCAAAGGACGGCCCGCTGCGTGGAGCTTCGGGCGTCGCCTGGGAGAGGACATATTCCTCGTGATTGCCCAATACGATCTGCCAGCCGGCGGCGCGCTGCTTCTCCAGCACAAAACGCAGGCATTCCAGTGGCCGCGGGCCGCGGTTCACCAGGTCGCCGGCCACAATTACCAGGTCTGGTTGCCAGCTTTCTACTTCCGCCGCCACTGCTTGCAAGGCGATCCAGTTGGCGTGGATATCTGAAAGGATTGCAATTTTCATCGGAAAGGCTGCCTGTCCTCTCAAGTGAAGAAAGCCACCACCAGCGCCCCCGGGCCGGCGTGGGTGACAATCGCCGGCGGCAGGTCATATACAGCAACCTCTTTCAGGCCCAACTCCGCCCGCAGCGCCTCGGCCAGTTCCGCCCCTTCCTGTGGGACGCCGGCGTGCATGACCGTCAAGTAGCCGGGCCGGTCGCGGGGAATCTGATTCAGGGTCAGTTCTTTTAAACGCATCAGCGCCCGCTTGTGGGTGCGTTCCTTCTCAAACTGATTGACGCGCCCGTTGGAGAAGGTCAGCAGCGGTTTGATTTGCAGTATGCTGCCCAGCAGCGCCTGCGCGCCGCCGATGCGTCCACCCCTGGCCAGGTATTCCATGGTAGCGACCAGGAAATAAATGCGACAGCGCCCGGCCAATTCCCGCACCTGCTTTTCGATCACATCGGCGCTCTCGCCGGCCTCCGCCCACTCCACCGCCAACTGCACCAGGCTGCCAAGCGCGCTGCCGATCAGGAGCGTGTCAATCACGCGGATATCCGCCGCGGCGAAATCCTCTTTGGCGGTCAGCGCTGAACGCACTGTGCCGCTGACCTGCGACGAAGGATGGATGCACAAGATCGGCTCGTTGAGCGGCGTCAGGCGCTCAAATTCTTTGTAAAACAGTTCCGGCGGAGGGGCGGCGGTTTTGGGCAGCAGTTTCGAACTGGTCAGGCGCGCCAGGAACGCCGGCGCATCCATCGTCACCCCTTCTAAGAAGGACTCGTTGCCAAAATAAACCACCTGGGGAATGATCGGGACGTCATGCTGCTGTCCATAAGTTTTGGGCAGGCAAGACAGGGTATCGGTGATGATTTTTACCATCCTTTTACTCCCATGGGTTTTTTGTTGGATTCGTCCCAATCATACCATTATTACCCTGGTTGAGAAAATTGCGAATCTGTTTTGCTGTCTCTTCTTTTCCATTTCGCCCGGAGGTGTAGGCCCAGCTTAAAGGAATGACCTGGCCCGATTGCAGGCGCAAGGCCACGCGGTAAGTTGCGCCGCCTTTGCGTCTGCGACTCTCTTGCACTTCGACCTCCTCGATCTCTCGCAGAAGATACTCTTCGCTGCGCACGCCGAACAGCCCATCTTTTTCGACCAGCGCCTGCCCTGTCGCTTTATCCAGCGTCACGGTGACGAATTGGCTGAAGATAATCGTCCCCAAACCACCGGCGACAAAGATGCCCAAGATGAGCAGCAAGACCCACTCGACCGGCAGCCTTTCTTCAAACGAGGGGTCGCCGGTGTTTTGCGCGAAGCGGTTGAAACTCTCCACCAGGTCATGTTTATTGCTGTATTCAGAGGAATACATATTGGTCAAAGGCGTCGCGCCTTCTGTTGTTACAAACACAATGCGATAGGTTCGATCGCCATCCTTATCGCGTTTTTGCTGCAGATCGGCGCTTTGAATGTTGCTAATCGTGCGCGTGCCGGCGTCGAGGATGCCCAGTACCTTTTCCTGCACAGTGCAGGTGATGGTATTGCCGGCTGCCCGTTCGCACGTCACTGCTGCCGAGCGCGCGAACAGATAAGTAATGAGCAAACTCGCCATTACCAGGATGAAGCCCATGATCAACTGCCCATAAGGCGAGTTGTGAATGACCAGTTGGTGGCCCTCTTCTCGCACACTCATACTTCCTCCTTATTTCCCATATCAACCCGCCGGTTTGAACGCCGGGGCTTAAAACAGCCTGAACCAATCGGTGCCTGTAATCACCGAACAGCTCATGATAATGAAAAGGATCAGCAAGATCACCCCGCAGCCGCAGCCAGAGCAGGAACAGCCGCGCCCGAAGCCAAAGCGATCTTGCAGCCAATCAAACACCCAATCCAGCATGATCAACTGGAACAAACCTGAAATACAACCTGGTCGGTCTCTCATACAAGCCTCCGTAAGAACTTGAGTAGGGTTGAGAGAAACTTCCGCAGTCTGGCGACGGCGAAAATCTCTCTTCTTTAATGATTACTTACGCTGCGCGGCCTTTCTGGTTGCGGCGCTAGGTCAGCAGCTTTTGCGCTGCGACCCCAACATATAAGATCAGCACTGCCAGGCTGTTGTTGATGGCGTGCGTCGCGACCGCCGTCCAGATCGTGCGCGTCCGCTCCAGCAGCCAGGCATTGGCGAAGCCCAGCACCAGGCTGGAAGCTACCACGCCGATGTTATCAATATGCGCCAGGGCAAAGAAGATGCTGCTGACGCCGGCTGCAACCAGGAAGCCGTAGCGCCGGCGGAACCAAGAATACAGCGCCCCGCGGAAAAACAACTCCTCGGAGAACGGGGCCAGCACTCCAACCCCCAGCAGCGAGATCAAGAACGAGCTCAGGCTGGCGTCTGGCATGACCAGCGCCTGGCGCGCCTGCAGACTGGTTAAATCCAGCCCGCTTAGCAGGATCACCACGATCCCCAGGCAGACGCGCAGGGGGAACAGCCCGATGGCGACCGCCGCCGCCATGCCCAGGTAGCGCCACCGCCAGCGCCCCGCGCTCAGCCCGATCTCCTCCCAGGTGAATTTGCCCCGCCGCACGCCCAGCACATACGCCGAGCCGGCCAGGAAAGTGAAATTCAAGCCCATCTTGAGCAGCGTATCCAACTGCGGCTGCCGGGGCAAGATGGCCTCAAGCAGAGCGCCGACCAGCATATACAGCCCCAGCCCGCCCAACAGATACCAGACGATGTCCAGCCATTCCCAGCGGGAGGTGGGAGAGGCGCGTGGTTCAAGAGGGGAAGGTTCAGTCATCATAGAATTTGACACTCACAATCTGGTGGGCTTCCACCTGCAGCGTGACGCTGCCATCCGCCGCCACTGCCAGCGCCTGGCGCGGCTGCTCGTCCAGCCCGACCACCTCGGCCCGCCCAAAGCGCCGCCAGGGCGTCAGGCGCGCCTCCAATGCCTGCGCGCTGAGGTTGTAGCCGCGCGCCACCCACCCGCGGCCGTTCTCTGCCGCCTTGAGCGCCGAAAGCGGGAAGCGGGCGTCGGAACTGCTCGCCAGGGCGGCGCTCGCTGGCAGCGTCCCGGCGTGCAGCGCGGCGGCGCTGGCGCGCAGCGGGGCGTTGAAAGCGTAGGCCTCCTGGTACGTCTCGTACAGGCGTTGGTTATCGAGCGGGATGATGGCGTACTCAAAGACATGCCGCCCGGTCTGCTGCGCCTCTGGCGTGGGCGTGCAGGGGCCGGCGTTGCCGGGGCGGGTGGCGAGATCGGTGCGCGAGAGCCAGCCGACGCAGCGCAGCAGGGTCACGGCGATCTCCGCCTGGCCTTGCGGGTTGGCGAACGCCTCGGCCTCTGGCAGGCCGCGGTTGGCGATCAGCAGGCCATGTTGAGCGGCGCGCACCGCGCTGAAGGCGCACTGCGCCTGTTCGGGGCGCGGCTGCTCGGCCCAAGTGGGATCGGAGGGCGGCGCGCCGAACGGCCGGCGCACAATCTCAAACTGCCCATCATATTCCGCCGCCTTGCCGCACTCCGCCGCGCCGAAGGGTGTGGGAAAATGCACTCGCAGGCGGTGATCTTCGGCGCGGTTCTCGACCTCAGTGCTTACCTCCAGCCGCGCCACGCCCGGCGAGAGCGAGAGCCGCGTCACGATCTCCAGCGTCGTTTGCTCAGTGGAGCGGGCGCGGCGCGCCTCGTCCAGGGCGCGCGGGACTTTGAGCGCCAGGCGAATCTCCATCGTCTGGCGCGCCGGCCCCGCCTGGCGGCGCATTTCTTGCACTACCGCCTCCGCCGCCAGGGTGTCCTGTTCGGGCGGGCAGTAATTGTATTCATCGCCGCTGTCGCCGCCGTCCACAAAGCAGTTCAGCCCGGCGTAGACCAGCCCGCTCCGCTTGTCGGTCAGCGTGACTGCGCCATCGGCTTGCGCCGCCACGTGGAAAAACTCATTCTCGATCGGCGCCACTTGCCGCGTGCGGCGCGTCATTTGGGGCAGGTGGGCGGCCAGCGGCAGCAGCAGGCGCACCCAGGACGGGACGCGCTGCGGCGCTTTGGCCGCCGCCTCGCTGCTCACGCCGCGCGCCCAAAACGTGCGGTAGCCATGCCCCGGCGTCTCACCCGCCAGGAAAGTGATGCGCCCCGCATCCGCCGCCACCCCGCGGCGACGAACACTTTCAGGCCGGGGTCGGCCATCAATTCTTCCAGCGTGCGGCGGGCATGCTCCCACAGGGGCAGGTCGGGGCTGCCATGATTGGCCAGCGTCAGGTTGAGATAGACTGTCTCGCCCTCGCGCCGGTAGTTGAATGTGCGCACAATCATGCCCATGATGCGGCCATCTTGCACCAGGCGCACCGCATCCTCGATCATGCGCCGGTCCGCCGCCACATTGAACACTTCCACATTCGCCAGGCCCTCGAATTGGTGCGGCAGGCGTCGCCCGGCGTCATCGAAGATTTCTACCTCGTTCTCATTCGGCCCTAGCTCGTACTCGAACGAGACTGGCTCACTGCGCGCCTGCGAGGTGGGGTTGAAAACCACCACCGCCCGCCCGGCCGCGCCGTCCGCCGGGCGCGTATCCACCGCCGCCGCCAGCGCCTCCAGGCTGTCGCGCGTGACCTCCTCGCCGATTTGTTCCACCTGTTCAAAGCGCGGGCGCATCTCAGCATGCACCTGGTCAATTGAAGTCGCGCAGATCGAGTCGTGCGGGTGGCACTGCATCAGCAGCCGCCAGGCGTGCTGCACCAATGGCTGCCGGCTGTGCGCCGCCTCGGTGGGGTTGAGCAGTTCCGCCCACAGGCTGAACGGCTCGGCCCACCTTTCGAGCAGCGTCTCGCAGGCCTGGTTGCGCTGTTTGATCTCCGTGCGCATCGAAAGCACGCCTGGCAGCAGCGGGTGGCGCTGCGGGCTGCGCAGCTCGCCGGCGATGGTGGGGATTTGCGCCAGGTCTTCCTGCTGGAGGGCGGCGAAATAGGCCGGCAGGGTGGAGTGCAGCAGGCGGTCTCCGGGCATATTCTGGTTGGCATAAGCCACCGCCGCGCTGGTATCCGCCGGCGGCTCCAGATGATCGCTGCCGTGCATCAACAGCAGGTGCGCGCCTGCCGCGTGAGGGGCTAACGCCTGGCGCGTGCGCACCGTTTCCTGGGCGAAATAGGGCGGGTTGTGGGTGGGCAGGCCGGCCGCGTTGCTGTAGCCCTCGCGCAAATTCGCCATCAGCACGCGCGAGCCATCCGCTGCCTGCCACCAAAATTCACACGGCGCGTCGGGAATGCCGCGCATCGCGGCGGCGCTCTGCAAGCCAAAGCCGCGCAAAATCTGCGGCATCTGTCCGATATGCCCAAAGGTATCCGGCAAGTAGCCGACCTGCATCAAGGGCAGGGCCTGGTCTCCGCCCAGGCGGCGCGCCGTGCGCTGGCCCTCAAGCAAATTGCGAATATGCGCCTCGCCGCTGACCAGGAACTCATCTGCCAGCACATACCACGGCCCGATCAAGATGCGCCCGCTGGCGATGCGCCGGCGCAGCGCCTCCAGCCGCTCCGGGCGGATTTCGAGGTAATCGTCCAGCAAGATCGTCTGTCCATCCAGGGTGAAGTGTTGAAAGGTAGGGTCGCTGTCCAGCAGATCGAGCAAGTGATCGATCAGATGCAGCAGCTTGAAGCGGAACTGTTGGAAGGTGAGATACCACTCACGATCCCAGTGGGTGTGGGAGACTAGATGAAGTGTGTTCATAAAGACAGTTTACCAAATCTTAAAAATTTCGCCAACCTATTGACAGGGTGAGTTTTTTTTGCTAAACTCTTCGTTAGCGTTCACGGAAGCGCTAACGGAAGCGTTCACGGAATTGCTAATAAAAGCGTTCACGGAATTGCTAATAAAAGCGTTCACGAAAGTGCTAATGAAAGCGTTCACGGTGTTCCTGGAATTGTTGTGATCAAATGACGAGTTCGCGCAAACACATCACTATCAAAGAAGTCGCCGATCAGGCGGGAGTGTCCATTCAGACCGTTTCACGGGTTATCAATGGCCGTCCCGATGTTTCCGCCGAAACCCGCCAACGCGTCCAGCAAATTGTTGATGAATTGGGCTTTCGTCCCTACGCCCTGGCGCGCGGCCTGGCCTCGCGCCGCAACCGCACCCTGGGCCTCTTTGCCACCGATTTGAGCGATTATTTCTTTGCCGAGGCCACCGTTGGCGCCAATGCCGAGGCGCTTGAACACGGTTACTTCTTCATCCTGGGCAGCACCAAGCTCAGGCGTGAAGAGGAACCCAAGTATCTGCAACTGCTGACCGAGCGCCATGTGGACGGGGTCTTGTTTGTGCGCGCCGGCAGCGAAGACGACCGCGAGCATTTGTTCCATCTCAACCAGGCCGGCATCCCCCTTGTCACCACCGGCTTCCAGCAGACCGCCATCGAGTTCACCCTGGTGGACGCCAAAAACCTGGACGGCGCCTTCACCGCCGTCAAATATTTGTTGGACTTGGGACATACCCAGATCGCCATGATCACCGGGCCGCGCGGGGTGAAATCTACTCATGACCGCGAAGAGGGCTATTACCATGCGCTGGCCGCGGCCGGCATCCCCCTGGATCCCGCCCTGATCGGCTATGGCGATTGGACGCATGCCAGCGGCTACCGCGCCATGCAGCAGATCATCGCCAACGGCCAGCTCTTTACCGCGCTCTTTGCCCACAATGATCGCATGGCGATCGGCGCGATGAGCGCCTTGCACAGCCTGGGGCTGCGCGTGTCGCAGGATGTTTCGGTGGTTGGCTTCGATGATATTCCAGAGGCGGAGTTTTCCGACCCACCCCTGACGACCGTGCGCCAACCGCTGGAAGAGATCGGGCGCACCGCCGCCCGCCTGCTCATTCAACGGGTTGAAAATCCCCAGCTAGGCCCGGTGCAGGTTTTATTGGATACCGAATTAGTTCTGCGCTCATCGTGCGCGCGGCGTTAACCGCCAGGCGCAGCAGACGCCTGGCCTTGCAGCGGCTTGCTCGTCTTGTCCCCACGCCGCGGGCGGATGAGAATGGAAAAGGAGGTTTCCTGGCTTTGAGTATTGCTTTTGCCCATTCCATTGATTGTCCATCAACCCATTTCACTTTTTTGATTCCAGGAGGATGATTCTATGTCTAGCAAAATGTCTCGGCGCGCAATGCTGAAACTGACCGGCGCAGTGTCCACCGGTGCGTTACTGGCGGCCTGCAGCACTCCCACCCCGCAGATTCAGATCGTCAAAGAAACAGTCGAAGTCGAAGTTCCGGTCAAAGAGACCGTGAAAGAGACCGTCGTCGTTACCCAAAAGGAGACGGTGAAGGAAACCGTCAAGGAGACCGTCGTGGTGGAAGCCACGCCCGTCCCCGTCGAAGCGCCGCCCCCCGCCGCAGCGGAAGGCAATGTCGTCGTCATGCACTTCCTGCATGAGTTCACCGAGGATCACGCCAAGAACTTCACGGCTGAGAACCCCGCCATCACCATCGAGCGCGTGGACGGCACCGACCTGACCCGCCTCTTCGCCATGTTGGCCGCCGGCACCCCGCCCGACCTGGTGCGTGTGCAGGCCCCCAGCATCCCGCAGTTCCTGGCGCGCAAGCTGCTCTACGATCTGACCCCCTACTTCCAGACCAGCACGCTGTGCAAGCTTGACGACCTGATGCCCGCCAACAACTACTATAAGGCGCACAGCGCCCTGTCGATCGGCGAGGGCAATATCTACGGCATGTGCAAAGATTTCTCGCCCGATATGACCATCTTCGCCAACCAGAAATTGTTCGATGACGCTGGCCTGACGCTGGATGACACCAAGCCGATGTCTATGCAAGAAGTGTGGGACGCGGCCAAAGCCACCACCAAGATGGAAGGCGACCGCGTCGTCAACCTGGGCTTTGCCCTGGAGGGCGGCTGGATTGACCGCTACATCATGGTTGGCCTATCGGAAACCGGCCAGAGCCTCTACGCCCCCGCCTACGAGAAACTGATCCTCAAGGGCAGCGAGTCCGCATCAGCCATGGCCAAGCAGTACTTCGACATGGCGGCGGAAAAAGTCATGATCAGCCCGATCAATCCTAGCCCGAACGGCTGGAGCGGCACCGACTTCACCGCCGGCATCCTGGCGATGGAGCAGTACGGCTTCTGGTACAGCGCTATGGCCGAATCGGACAACAACCGCGGCTTTGTGAAGATGCTGCCCGCACCCAATTGGACCGGCGTGCGCCTCTCCCCCACCATCACCGCTACCGGCATGGTCATGATCTCACAGACCAAAGTGCCGGATGCGGCCTGGAAGGTCTTCGAGTATTACAACGGCGGCGCTCCGGCGGTGGAACGCGCCAAGAGCGGTTGGGGCGTGCCGGCCCTGCGCTCGCAGCTCGAACTCATCCCGCAAGGCACCGATTTCCAGAAACAGGCTTACAGGGTCTTGCAGGCCGAACTGGAACTCAACAGCCCGCCCGTCCAGTTCAACCCCTTCATCGGCGAGAACACCTTCCCCGATGCCTGGAACAAGAATATTGACCAGGCCTTGAAGAATGAGATCACCTTTGAAGAAATGCTCACCAACATCGAAGACGAAGTCAACCTGGCCATCCAGGAAGGCATCGATCGCTTGAGCTCGTCTCTACTGAAATGAAGCCTAAGGGCTGCCGGTTTTTGGCAGCTCTTAGGCTTGTCAGATGTTCTTTAAAATTTGCCGTGTTCAGGCGCGCTGAGCCTGTCGAAGCGGGCAGTCCTTCGACAAGCTCAGGATGCCTGCCATCCCAGGCGCGCTGAGCCTGTCG
>CAIQJJ010000391.1 GCA_903872065.1 uncultured Anaerolineales bacterium
GAAGCGCCGGCCATCCGCGCCGGGCAAGCCCTGCGCCCGGTGCAGCCGGCGCCGGGCTGGATCAACCAGGTGGTGATCAACGCCTTTATGAAGCGCGCCCGGCCGGCTCCCCTCAAGCCGGTGGAGGTGGAACACGAACTGAGCGACGGCGAACTGCTGCCCGGCATTCTCACGACAGGTTTGAAGGCGCTGCACACGCCCGGCCACACCGCCGGCCACCTGGTCTTTTGGACGGCCGATCACGGCGGGGTGATGTGGTTGGGCGATGCGGCCAGCGCCATGTTTGGCCTGGGCTACCCGCCCATTTTCGAGGATATGGCGCAGGGAGTGCGCAGCCTGCGCCGGATCGCCGAACAAGATTTCGCCGCGGCGTGTTTCTCGCACGGCGGCCCGATCCTGCGCGGCGCGAGCGACCAATTCCGCCAGAAATGGGGACAGGCCGCCTGACGCCGTCCCCTCTACCCACTTTTATGGAGAATCTTATGTCCACTCTTCGTCTGTATGTCGGAACCTATACGCAAAAAATGGGCCATGTCCCTGGCCAGCCGGCCGAAGGCATTTACCTTTACCATTTCGAGGCGGAAAGCGGCGCGCTGGCGCGGGTTGGCGTCACGCCGGGGGTAGACAACCCCTCGTACCTGGCCTTCCACCCGACCCGCCGCTTCCTGTACACATCGAACGAGACGCCGCGCAACGACGGGGTCAGCGCCTTCGCCATCAACGCCGCCGACGGCAGCCTGAGCCCACTCAACCGGCAGCCGGCGCATGGCAGCGCGGCCTGCTTCGTCAGCGTGGATCAAAGCGGGCGCTACTTGCTGTGCGCCAACTACGGCGGCGGGAACGTGGTCATGTACCCGATCCAGGAGGATGGCAGCCTGGGCGAGGTCTGCGCCAACATCCCGCACACCGGCTATGGGCCAGACCCGGCGCGCCAGGCCATGTCGCACGCCCACTCGATCTTCCTCTCGCCAGACAACCGCTTTGCCATGTCCTGCGACCTGGGACTGGACAAAGTCATCGTCTACCGGCTCGACCTGGAGGGTGGCGCAGAACACAGCGGGAAACTAATTCCCCATTCTACGGCGCTCCTGCCGGAGGGCGCCGGGCCGCGCCACCTGGATTTCCACCCCAACGGGCGCTTTGTCTACGTGATCGGCGAGTTGGGCGGCTCGCTGACCGCCTTCGCCTGGGACGCCGCCGCCGGCCAGTTGAGCGCCCTCGAGACGCTCTCCACCCTGCCGGAGGGCTACAGCGGGCGGCAGGCCTGCGCCGATGTCCACGTCCACCCATCGGGGCGCTTCCTGTATGGCTCGAACCGCTTCCAGGACAGCATCGTCATCTACCGCATCGATCCTGAAAGCGGACGCTTGAGCCTGGTCGGTCACGAACCGGTGAGGGGCAAGACCCCGCGCAATTTTGCAATTGATCCCAGCGGACAGTTCCTGCTCGCCGCCAACCAGGATTCGGGCAACATCGTCACCTTCCGCATTGACCCGCAAACCGGCGGCTTGAGCTATCTCGGCTCGGTGGAGTGCGCTGCGCCGGTCTGTTTGAAGTTCTAATGAGCTACCTGGCCCTTTGCCCGCGCCTGCCCGGCAACGAACTGGCGGCGGCGGAATGCCGCCGCCTGACCGGCGGGACGCCCGACGCGGAGGGGGTAGCAGTTTGCCAGACGGTCAGCCACATCTGGCGCGCGGCCTACGTTCACACCGGGCTGCGCCTGATAGCCGAGGCGGAAACGCTGGACGAACTGGCGCAGCAGGTGAGCCGCCTGGGGCTGAGCGCTGACGGATTCCGCGTGGAATTTCTGCGCCTCACGCCGCAGCACACCGTGGGCCAGCGGGAGGCGGTGCTGGCGCTGGCGCAGGCGATCCACAGCGCGCCGGACCTGACCAACCCGCGCTGCCGATTTTTGATCGTCGCCGGCGCGACGGGCTTCCGGTTTGGCGAGATCGTGGCCGAAGCCGACCACAGCTTCCAGGCGCACGAGGAAAAGCCGCATCACACTTCGTCCGCCATGCCGCCCCGCCTGGCGCGCGCCATGGTCAACCTGGCCCTGCCGCTGGAACGCTTCGCGCCGGCCGGGGATGCAGATGTCGCCAGCCTGCTCGATCCCTGCTGCGGCACCGGCACGATCTTGATCGAAGCCTGCTCCCTGGGGCTGCGCGCCAGCGGCAGCGACCGCAATCCCAAGATGGTCAGCA
>CAIQJJ010000392.1 GCA_903872065.1 uncultured Anaerolineales bacterium
GCCCAGTTAACCCTGGCCCCAGCCAAACTGGTCAACGTGGCCTTTGTGGTCAAAATCCCTGAAAACACTCCGCCCGAAGCGGCAATCCGCCTGGCGGGCAACCTGCTGGCATTGGGCAATACCTTCGCCGATCTGACCGGTGGGATGAACAGCGCAGCCTCTCGAATGCCCACCCTGAGCCGCCTGCCCGACGGGCGCTTCAATCTGACCCTGGCGCTGCCGGCCGGGGCGGACATACGCTACAAATATACCCTGGGGGACGGCCTGTGGAGCGCTGAACTGGGGAAAGATGGAAATTTGCGCACGCGGCAAATCATTGTCCCTGAAAACGGGGGCATGATTGAAGACAGTGTGCTATCCTGGAGCAGCCCTGAGCGCGGGGTTGTGAATTTTGATGTCTATGCGCCAAGCACCCCCATGGAAGAAGGGGTTTCGATTCAATTTCACCCCGGTTTTAGCTGGACAGAGCCGATCCCTATGTGGGCGATGGGCGATGGGCGTTGGCGTTTCAGCCTCAGCAGCCCGCTTTATATGCTGGATGAGATCGGCTACCGCTATTGCCGCGCCGATCAATGCGGCCAGGCGGATGACATTCAAACCCAGGGCAGCGACAGCCCGCCGCGCGGCAAGATTGCCATCACGGCGGAGGAGCAGTGGGTCCAAGATGTGATCGACGGTTGGGCTTGGCAAACTTCGCCGCAGCCCGCCGTAGCGCCAAATTTGAAAGTGAATCCGCGCCAGGCGGACTTTGCGGCCGGAGTGGAGTTCGTCCGTTATTATGACGCCACCTGGCAGCCGCGCTGGCCGCAGGCTTTGCAGGCAGTCAAACAATTAAACGCCAACTGGGTCATCCTCACGCCAGGCTGGAGCTTTACGCGCATCAACCCACCGGCGCTGGAATACACCGCCGGGCAAGATTTGCCGTGGGGCGAGGCGCTGCAATTGGGCGAGCAAGCGAGCCTGGAGGGATTGCAAACCGCGATTTATCCGGGAGCGCGCTTCGGGACAGAAAGCGGACAATGGTGGCAAACCGCGCAGCGGGATTTTGCCTGGTGGATCAGTTGGTTCGACCGCTATCAAACGTTTGCGCTGCATTACGCCGACCTGGCGCGCCGTTCAGGATCCAAAGTCTTGATCCTGGGTGGAACATGGCTCGCCCCGGCCCTGCCAGGCGGAACGCTGGCCGACGGCTCGCCGTCCGGCGTCCCGGCGGATGCCGAGGCGCGCTGGCGGTCACTCATCGCGGCGGCGCGCGAGCGCTTTCCGGAGGGGAAAATCTTCTGGGCGCTCTCCTATCCACAAGAGGTAAAAACGCCGCCGCCCTTTGCCGATGCAGTTGATGGCCTATACATCTTGTGGTCGGTGCCCTTGCCCGTCAGCGCCGAGGCGCTCGAAATGAAGACCAAGGCCGGGCAATTGTTGGATGAGGATCTGGCGGCGCTGCAGCAAACGTTGAACAAACCGCTCTGGCTGGGTCTCAGCTATCCATCCGCCAAGGGCGGGGCGGCCGGCTGTGTGCAAACTGCTTCAGGCGACTGCCTGTCTTCTGAGTATCTGGCGCTGCTGCGCGAGGATGTGCCGGAAATCGCGGTGGATTTCGAAGAGCAAACTCGCGCCTATCGAGCGGTGTTCGCGGCGGTGGAGGAGAGGCCGTGGATTGGGGGCGTGATCAGCCAGGGCTTTTTGCCGTCCCTGGCGCTGCAAGATAAATCGGATTCGGTGCGCGGAAAATCCGCCGGCGGCATCCTGTGGTTTTGGTTTCCGTTGTGGTTGGGGAAATGAACAGTTCTGCGTGGTTGTGCGCGGTTAAATAAAATGTCCTGACGCCGATTGAGGGGGGCAACCGGCCGCCAGGACAATTAGAATTATACCTGTTTTAGCGGATGTGTCAAGGGTTTTTAGCCCCTTTTTGTTGCAGAATTTGCAACATCAGGGTAAAGTTAAAATTGAGAGGAGTTTTTATGAACCTGATTAGCGTCAAAATTGAAAAACCCGATGAAATCAATTTCATCCTGGGACAGTCCCACTTCATCAAAACTGTGGAAGACCTGCAGGAAGCGTTGACGGCGGCGGTACCGGGCATCAAATTTGGACTGGCGTTTTGCGAGGCGTCAGGCAAGTGTTTGGTGCGCTGGAGCGGCAATGACGCCGGCATGGTCGAGCTTGCTCAACGCAATGCGCTGGCCATCGGGGCCGGCCACAGTTTTATCATTTTCTTGGGCAGTGGTTACTACCCGATCAACGTCCTTAACCTGGTCAAGATGATCCCTGAGGTCTGCCGCATTTTCTGCGCGACGGCCAATCCGGTCGAGGTGCTGGTGGCGGAGACTGAACAGGGGCGCGGCATCCTGGGCGTGGTGGACGGATCGGCGCCGAAAGGGATTGAAGCGGAAGAAGACATCGCCTGGCGGATCAAATTCCTGCGCCAGATCGGGTACAAGGTCGCGTGAGCGACGCATAAAGCTCCAGGCGTAAAGCTCCAGCCTGGAGCGAGGATCGTCCGATTAGCGTTTAGGAGAACTATGCACATTCTGATCGTTGAAGATGAGGCCTTGGTCGCAGCGGATTTAAAGCGCATTCTGCGAAAACGAAATCCAAATGACAGTGTCGCCATCGCAGCCGATGAAGCTGAGGCGCTGCAGCAAATTGCGGCGCAAGTTCCAGACCTGATTTTCATGGATATCAAGCTGCGCGGCGGCGCGGATGGCGTCGTCACGGCGCTCAACATTCAACAACAGTATGATGCACCCGTGATCTACATTACCGGCCATTCTGATCGCAACACCATCGAACGCATCAAGATCACTCAACCGCAAGGTTATTTAATCAAACCCGTCGAGGCGAATGAGCTGCTGACCGTGATGGAAATCGCTTTGATGCGCCACAGCACCGAAAAACAAGTGCGGCGCGCCGAGCAGCAGTATCGCAAATTGATCAACACGACGGCGGATGGTTTCTGCGCCCTTAACCTGGCTGGCCGGATCACCGATGTCAACGAAGCGTACTGCCGGATGACAGGCTACACGCGCGACGAACTGCTGGAGCGGCATATCTCAGCACTCGAGGCGGACGATAGTTTCGAGGAAATCCAGCAGCGAATCGCGCTGCTGATGAGCTTGGGATTCGATCGTTTTGAGACCCGTCATCGCAGTAAAGATGGGCGCTTGATTGACATTGAGGCGAGCATCAGCTATGTCCCCCAGCAAAGCGCCCTGTTAGCTTTTTTGCGCGATATTTCGGCGCGCAAAGCCTCTGAACGCCAGATTTTGCACCTGAACCATGTGCTGCAGCGTCGCGCCGATGAAATCCAGGCGCTGTACGAGGCCGAACACGAACATCGCGCCCTGGCCGAAACACTGGTTCAAACCAGCCAGTCCATGACCATGACTCTGGATGTAAACCTGGTGTTGGATCGCATCCTGGAACAAATCGGGCGCGTGGTGAAAAATGATGTCTGTAACATCATGTTGATTGATGGCGACAATACGCACACCGTACGCTCGCGCGGCTACGAAACTTTTGACGCCAGTGAGTTTATCGAGGGATTCGTGTTTCCGCTCAGTGGGCTGCCGGTGCGCCAGCAGATCATTGAAAGCGGGGAACCGGTGGTGGTTTCAGATGTGCGCACCGATTCAAAGTGGCCTTTGCCGGCGGGGGCCGCCTGGCTGCGCTCCTATGTGGCAGCGCCGATCTTGCTCCAAAACGAAGTGATCGGGTTCATCAACATTGGCACCTCGCAGCCCGGCTTTTATCACGACAACCACGCCCGCCGGCTGCAGGCTTTCGGACACCAGGCGGCCATCGCCTTTCAAAATGCACGTCTCTTTGAAGAAGCGCAGCGCACTACCGCCCAGTTGCAAGTGCTTTCGCGCCGGCTGTTGGAAGTGCAAGAAACCGAGCGCCGCTACATCGCCCGTGAACTGCACGATGAGGTGGGACAAGCGCTGACCGCGGCCAAGATCAACTTACAAGCCTTGCAGCAGCAAGATAGCCCGGCGCTCCAGCAAGCCAAGTTGGAAAAAGCCACTCAAATTATCAACCTGGCGCTGCAGCAAGTGCGCGATCTATCGCTGAATCTCCACCCGGCCATCCTGGATGACCTGGGGCTGCTGCCGGCGCTGCGCTGGTACACCGATCGTGAATCGCAGTGGGGCGATATTTATGCCCAGGTGTTGAGCTGCGAGCTGCCCAGGCGACTGTCGCCAGAGATTGAGCTGGTTTGCTTCCGGGTCGCGCAAGAGGCCCTAACCAATGTGGTGCGCCACGCCGGCGCGAAAAACGCGGCGATCGAAATCTGGCAGCGCAATAACGAACTGCACATGGTGATTCGCGATGACGGGATTGGCTTTGACCCCCAAGAGGTCTTTGCCAAAGTGATGAAAAGCACAAGTTTGGGCATACTTGGCATGCAAGAACGCGTGATGCTGGCCGGCGGGACGATTGAGATCAACTCCAGCCCGGGCAACGGCGCCGAAATCCATTTGCGCCTGCCCATTCACTATTATGAGGAGCCGAGACGCGTTAACCCTGAAGTGGGGTCATAAACGCCGCAGGTGAAAACCACCGTCTACATTAATGACCTCGCCGGTTGAAAAAGGCAGCGCATCCGAAGCAATCGCCAGGACCGCGCGGGCGACATCCTCGGGCTGTCCCCAACGACGGATGGGCGTCAAACCGCCGGCGATGAGGGCGTCATATTTTTCCTGGACGCCGGCGGTCATGTCGGTCTGGATGATGCCTGGACGAATTTCATACACATTGACGCCTTCCGCCGCCAGGCGATCGGCAAATAAGGCGGTCATCATGGCGACGCCAGCCTTCGAGATGCAGTATTCGCCGCGGTTTAAGCTGGCGGTATAGGCGCTGATGGAGCTAATGTTGATAATCTTGGGGGAGACGATTTGGCCGGCTTTGAGCAAATCCAACATGATCTGAGCAGCCTGTTGGGTAAGAAAGAAAGGCCCTTTCAAATTAACGCTCAAGACTTCATCAAAACTGGCTTCACTCAAGCTTAAGAGGTCGGTGCGTTGGCGCGGCGCCATCCCGGCGTTGTTGACCAATACATCAAGCCGCTGGAAGCGCTGGATCACCGTCTCCAGCAGACGGGCGCGGTCGCGGGCGCTGGAAATATCGGCCTGGATGGCCAGCATGCCGCTGCCAGATTCTTGCAACAAGCGAAGCGTCTCTTGGGCGGCCGCGGCGTCGCCGCGATAATTGATCGCCACCTGCCAGCCGGCGCGAGCTAAGGCCAAAGCAATGCCGCGCCCAATGCCGCGCCCCCCGCCAGTGACTAAAGCTACTTGTGCGCCCATGTTTTCCCCTTGCTCAAGGCTTCAAGAAAGAAATAATCGCCCCACATCACGCTTTGGTCAACCCCCAGGCCCTTTTTGGTGTGATAAATGCCATGCTTCAGAATGCCTTCCCAGCCTGGCGTTCGAGCAGCCAGGAATTCATCCTCGCACAGGGTAGCAAGGATGCGGTACGCATATTGACGGTAGAAAGCGGCGCGCGCCGGGTCGCCGGTCAAGGCTGCCAGGTCAAAGAGGCCACTGGCAGCGATGGCGGCGGCGGAACTTTCATAGGGCAAGGCGGGGGAGGGTTCATCCCAATCGTTGGGAGGAACGCCATGTTCGGGGGTATGCTCGATATAGAAATTGGCGCAGGCCTCAGCGGTCTGCAAGAAACGGGCGTCGTGGGTGAAGGCGTAAGTGGCGCTAAAGCCATAGAGAGCCCAGGCCAGGCCGCGCGCCCAGGCTGAGTCGCTGCGCCAGCCCTGCTGTGTACTTTGGTGAAGAAACTCGCCTGTGTCTGTGGCGAAAATGCCTTCGTGGGCGGTCGAGCCATCGCCGCGCACCAGGGTGCGGCGGGTCGTGAGACAGTGTTGAAAAGCAACCCGGTAAAGGTCGGCGTCGCCAGTCTGCTGGGCGGCGTAAAAGATGACGCCGACATTCATCATGATGTCAATAAACAGGCTGTTGTCGGCCAGGAAGGAACGCAAGTAAAGCCCCTTTTCTTTAAAGCGCAGAGCCAGTGTCCTGCCGGCTTCAATCACCACCTGGTTGACAGCCGCTTCGCCCGTCAAATCGTACCAACGCTTCCAGGTGGAAAAAAATAAGAAGCCGAGATCATGCACATTGCGATCGGTTTTGCGATGCTCGATCAGACGCGAATAGCGTTCAGCCTGGGCGCGCCACCAGTCGTCCTGGTTGCGCTGATAGATCAACCAAAGCTGGCCGCCTAAAAATCCCTCGCACCAATTGGTCCAGCTTTCACCGCTGAGATCCCACCTGCCGCCAGTGGTGTATAAGGGAAAACGATCGGGATGGGCGGCGATCAAATTGCGCAGTTGGACTTCGGCAAAATCAAAAACGGCGTGATACGTCGCGAGAAAGGAAATAGTTGGAGATGACATAGCGGTGTGCAGATCTGGTAAGGGGTGGGATGCAAAAGGAATGGATCGGTCAGGCCATGGTGGCTAATCTTTCACGGGTAATGCCATATTCAAGCAGTTGCCCGGAGAGATAACGCCTTAGTTCAGCCAGCATATATTCACCCATGCGGGCGCACTCAGGCCCGATAGAGCCAGCGATATGCGGCGTCAGCACAACGTTGGGCAAAGTGTAAAGAGGGGAATCGGGCAGCGGCGGCTCAGGATGGGTTACATCCAACACAGCAACCAGATCAGGGCGCTGAATCAAGACATCAATCATTTCCTGCTCACGCACCACCGCGCCGCGCGAAGTATTGATGAAGGTGCTGTAGGGCTTGAGCATGGCAAGATGCCGCCCTGTCACCAGGCCCTCGGTTTGTTTAAGCCAGGGAGTATGCACACTGACAACATTTGCGCGGTGAAAGAGATCATCCAGTTCCACCATCTCTACACCAGGATAATGATGAACATAGGGATCATACGCCAGAATCTTGAGGTTAAATGAGGCGAGCCACTCGGCAACCATCCGCCCAATCATCCCCAGCGATAGCAGGCCAACGGTCGCGCCATAGCCGCTTGGCACCGGCAGGCGCACATAGGTGCGCTCACAGCGGTAAAGGGTTGCATGCTGCCAGCCGGCTTTCAAGGCAAAGAGAATCTGGCTCAAGGTAAATTCGACGACGGGGATGGCGTTGGCCGCGTAAGCGCTGGTAATTAAAATGCCGCGCTGCCAAAACTCGTCTGTGACCAGGTATTTGATCGAGCCTGCGCCATAAAAGACCGCCTTGAGCTTGGGCGCAAAGGATAACAAGCGCCGGTCAAGCACCGGGCAGCCCCAACCGGACAAAATCACATCGGCCTCCTGCAAAATCAGAGGGTTTTCCTGCACGGATTCCGCCGATTGAACCGGGGCGTAAATTTCTACCAGCCTACCAATTTCATCCCGCACCGCGGGCGGGTAAATGTTCTGGTAAGAATCGGGATCGAGAACAAATAAACCTTTCATGCTGCCGCCTTTTCTTTCTCTAATTTTGTCAATACCGCAACACCATAGGTTGGCATGACCATCTCATCTTCAACTTCCAAACCAGTCAGGTGTTCGTAAGCCGGCCAGGGTAATTTCACTGCCTGGCCCTGGGTGGTATGGTTGATGATGATGACGATTTCAACGCCGGCCGGATTGACCAAAGTGCGCGACTCAACGCCCGCCGGGGTTTCAACAGGTCTCAAGGATGCGGTGCGGATGAAACGATCGAGCATCTTATCTTGGGCGGTCTCGTCCAGATAGGTACCCACGTAATAGACCAGGCCCATGCTGTAAGCGCTGACCGTGATGGCAATTTGATCGTCCAACCAGCCGTTTGATTTGCCGTAATGGGCAATGACGGAGGTGGAAACATTGCCTTTCAGTTTAAGCCGCTCGGCCCACAGGCGCGAAGTCCCCTCAAACCAATTGGCCTTGACGGGTACAGGTTCGTCCAGGGCAAAATATTCTTCCACCTCGACGCTGGCAATTTCCGAAAGCGGGCCAGGCTGCCGCGCCGGAAACAGGGCATTGTCGCTATTTTTCATCCCACAGCGCGCTGTCAAGACCAGATTCCCGCCGCGCAGGACGTATTCTTTCAAGACGTTGAGGATCTGGTCATTGAGCAAGACCAGGGCGGGAGCGAACACAAGGCGGTAACTGCTCAACTGCTTGCCATCGGTGAACGTCTCTGCGCCCAAAATATCCACCGGAATATTGTGCGCCGCCAGAGGGCGGTAATAACTATAGAGGTGCTGCACATAGTCGAAATCTTTGTGATGGCGCTGCCACTGGATTGACCAGCGGCTCTCATACGAGTTAAGAATCGCCACTTTGGTGCGGGTTGTCGCGCCAGCCAAAAGCTCTGAAACTTTGGCAAACTCACGCCCCAGGTATTTGACTTCATCATAGAAGGGCCGCGGCCGGCCGGATTGATCCACCAAGGAGCCATGATACTGCTCTTGCCCGCCAAGCGCTGAACGCCACTGCCAATACAAGATGCCCTCCGCCCCATGCGCCACCCCTTGCCAGGCCATGGTGCGCGCTTCCCATTTGTTCAACTGATTATTGACCCCTGACCAGTTGACCGAACCGGGTTGAGTCTCCATGACCCAAAAATTCTTGCGCTTAAAACCACGGGTAAGGTCGTGTATGGCCCCGCTGTTGAGGTAATCATGGCGGCCCGTGCCAACGTAATAATCCCACGAAGCCATGTCCAGGTCTTCGGAGAAATTGTAGTGATCAAAGCCATCGTACCAGCCCATGAAATTGTGGGTGATCCACACGCCTTGAGGGATATATTGGCGCAAGATGTCCACCTGCACCTTTTGAAAATCACGATTGGCTTTGGTCACAAAGCGCTTCCAGTCTAACATCAAGCCAGGGTTATGACCGCCAATCGGGATGGGAATTTGTTCCCAGGCAGAATAGGTCTGGCTCCAATAGGCGGTCGCCCAACGCTGGTTGAGTGCATCCAGGGTGAGGTAGCGCGCCTGCAGAAAATCCTGGAACAATTTGCGACAGCGGGGGCAATAACACACCCGGCTAAATTCATTATCCGTTTGCCAGCCGATTACGTTCGGGTTGGGGCCAAAACGTTCGGCCATGGCCTGGGTAATCTTGCGCGAGGCTTCGAGCATTTCGGGAGAGGTGGGGCAATAATGGGCGCGGTTGCCATGCTGAGCGCGACGACCATACTCATCCACCGCCAGGGTGTCAGGGTTGGCATACGTCAACCAGGCTGGCGGCGCGGCGGTGGGCGTGCCAAGCACTGTAACCAGGCCATTGTCGGCCAAAAGCTGGATGGCGCGCTCCAGCCAGTCCAGGTGAATTTCGTCGGACGAGGGCTGCATGGTAGACCAGGCAAACTCGGCCAGGCGGGCGACGGTCAGACCAGCTTCTTTCATCAAGCGCACGTCTTCGGGCCAGCGTTCCTCGGCCCAATGTTCGGGGTAATAAGCAGAACCAAGATGTAAACGAGGGGTAGGCATTGGAAAACTCCAGGAGGAGAAGATCAAAAGGGGATAGGGTGAAACAACAAGAACTTAGCCGGGGTATTCAGCCTGCTAGAAATCGGGCATCCATTGTGGATTGTTGGCCGAGGCGGACTCGGTGTAGACATATCCATCATAGTCATCGGGCGAAAAGTCCAAATCCAGCCAACGCTCAATCACAGGAAAGCCTGTTGGACGGAAGATAGTGACCTGCAAGACTTTGGGCAGCCCGGCAGATGATGCGGGCAAGTCCCATTTTAAGGTCGTAAAAGCGCCAGGGAAAAGATCGGGCAAAGGAATATCACCTTGCGCCAAAAGCGTCTCGTCCGCGCCGAGGCTCTTCCAATCCAGGCGATAATTTCTGAGGGTGTAGGCCGGGATTTCAGCTTCTACCGGGCCGCGGGCGCGCAAATCTACCTCAACCTTGCCGGCTTTGGCGCGGATGGCCTTAATCAAGATAGGGGAAAATTCTTTGCGGATCGCCTCCCACGAATCGCGGCGGTATTGACATTTGAGCGCCGGATCCCAGTCAACGACCCCCATCGGGCCGCGATAAGCCCAAAAGATGGCCGCTGAGAGGTAAGATTTCCGGCGGAAGGCGACCATTTGATCGCTGATCAAACATTGGCGCTGCAAATCAGCGTTACGATCGTTGGCAAGATAATACTGCATGGGGTCTGGTTCAAGCGGCCCTTCGATCTTTTGCCAGTTGGACATTAAGCCAAATTCGGAGATGATGACGGGCCGGCCAGGCCAGGTTTGATGGACAGCATCCAAAGCCAGCGGCAGAGCATCTTTAGGGCCATGCCACGAGCCAAAGTACTCATTCATCATGACAAAGTCGGCGTGTTGGGTGGCGTCAGCCCACGGACGGCTGAGGAGGTGATAGGAGGCAAAGCCAACCGGACGGGTAGGATCCAGCTCTTTGACATACGCAATCAATTCACGGACAAAGGCACGCCCGGCTACCGTGTCCGATTCCAGTTCATTGCCCACACTCCAGGCCCAAATGCAGGGATGGTTGGCAGCCGCGGCGATCATTTCGCGCAACTGCGTTTTTGCCAGAGCGATAAGGCGAGGGTCGCTCATCTGCCCGGCAGTAAGCTGCCAGGCGGGCAATTCCGGGGCCAGCAAGATGCCATACCGGTCGCAATAATCATAAATAAATTCATGCTGAGGGTAGTGAACCGGACGGCCAAAAACCATATTGAGAAGCTTCAAATCTTTGAAATCATCCGCCATTACCTCTTCGGGCTCAGCCAGGCCATATTCAGGGGTATCCGCATGGCGCGAGAGGCCAACCAGGCGAACCGGCTCGCCGTTCAAAATGAAGTGGGCGTCTGCCAGATCGATCTGGCGAACGCCAAAATTGAGCGTCTCCTGGTGCATTTCTTCTCCAGCAGACTCAGCCAGGCGCGTGGTCAAAGCATAGAGATAGGGGGCGTCAAAATGCCAGAGTAACGGATTAGGAAGCTCCCCCTCAAGGGTGAAAGAGGTCGTCTGGCCGGGCTGGAGAGTGATGGAGGATAGAGGCGAAAGGCTGACGGGAGGACAAGGCTCAGGATGGGTATGGGTGGCAATGCAAGCGGTAACTTGGGCGGTAAGGCTGCCCGTGAAAGGCTGGGCGGAAGCATTGCGCAGGCAAACCGTCAAGGTGAGATGCGCCGAATCAGCCTGGTTAAAGCCTGAAAGGCGAGGCGCGGCCGCAATGCGCTGACTGACCATATAGACGCGCCCGGTGGTCAACAAACTGACCTCACGCACAATGCCGCCATCATTCCGCCAGCCAAAAGAGCGCCCTTCATAGAGATGGGCCGGGAGACGGTCAAGCACGCGCCGGTTATCCACTTGCAGCGCCAGGACATTCGGCCCAGGCTGCAACAAGCCACTCAGCTCAAATTCAAAAGGCGTATAACCGCCCTCGTGCTGTCCCAGGTAATGGCCATTCAACCAGACATGGGCCAGGTAAAAGACGGCGGCAAAACGCAGACGAGTGATCGCCCCGGCAGGTTGGGCGGGGTCAAAGGAAAATGTGCAGCGATACCAGGCAATGCCCTCCGCAGGATAGTCGGGGTTGGTATTCCAGGTATGCGGGATCGTCACAGTCTGCCAGACCGAATCGTCAAAAGCTGGCGCGGTGCAAAACGGGGCCGCGTCTTCTAAGATCGCCGGGCTGCCATCGGGCAGCAGATGAAAACGCCATGGCCCGGTGAGAAGGGTCGTAAGTGTCATTGCGTCGCTCCATTCAATGGGCCAGTTTCCGCCAGGGCGCAGGCGGTTTGAGAGGCCAGGCGAGCATTGTTGAGCAATAACGCCAGGTTGGCGCGCAGGCTGGCGCGGCCGGTCAATTCACTCACCCGCGCCAATAAGAAAGGTGTAACCGCCTGGCCGCGAATCGCCTGGGCATTGGCCTCGGCAAGAGCCTGTTCAATCGCCGCATCCACCGCTTCGTGCGGCAAAGCCGCCTCTGGGGGAGGCGGGTTGGTCACTAACAGAGCGCTTTCCAGGCGCAAAGCCCAATGGGCGCGGGCCATGGCGGCAATCTCGGCGGGGCTTTCGGCGCGGGCGCTGACCGGCAGGCCGCTGGAGCGTGAATAGAACGCGGGGAACTCGCCAGTCTGATAGCCAATGACCGGCACGGAAAGCGTCTCAAGCATCTCCAGGGTGGCGGGGAGATCGAGGATGGCTTTTGCGCCGGCGCAGACCACAACCAGGGGCGAAACGGCCAACTGCGGCAAATCGGCGGAAATATCAAACTGCTGCGCGGCCTGGGCGCGGTGGACGCCGCCAATGCCGCCAGTGGCAAAGACGCGCATCCCCGCCAGGCGAGCAATAAGCAATGTGCCGGCCACTGTGGTACCGCCGCTGGCGCGCTGCGCCACCGCCGGGGCAAAGTCACGGGCGCTAATTTTGCGCGCCCCCGACAGGCGCGCCAAACGCTCTAACTGGGCAGAGTCCAACCCAAGGCGCGCCTGTCCATCCAGCACGGCAATGGTGGCCGGAATGGCGCCCTGACGGCGGACTTCGGTCTCCATATCCTGGGCAAGCTGAAGATTCTCAGGATAGGGCAAACCGTGGGTAATAACTGTCGACTCGAGGGCAACGACGGGGGCCGCGGCTTTGAGGGCGTGAGAAACTTCAGGCGAGGGAATGATTGAGGCAGGAAACTCAGATAAACTCATCGTACAACTTCTCCAAGGAGAGTTCCGCCAGCACTGCGCCGGGATGGCGCAAGGTGAGGGAGGCCGCCGAAACCCCAAGCCGCATGGCATCATCCAGAGGAATATCATTAAGCAAGGCAAAAATGACCGCCGCGGTAAGGGCGTCGCCGGCGCCGGTCGGATCAACCACCGGCGTACGGATGGCGGGGATATGACCGCTGGCCTGCGAGGAGGCGTAACACACCCCAAACTCAGGCAAGGTGACGATGGATATCTCGACGCCCAACGCCACCAGGCGCTTAGCCGCCTCCACCACTTCCGCCGGCTCATCTGGATTGAAGTCATGCTGGCCCAAAATGGCCGCTTCGGCGCCATTTGGCACCAGCATGTACATGCCATCCAGGTACGGCTGCAAGCGCGGCGCGAGGCGGTTGGAGGTGGGATCGGCGCCAACCGGACGCTGCGCCTGGCGCGCCAGGGAAAAGATGGCGCGCAGGGTTTGGGGATGCAAATTGGCATCCACAAAAATAAAGGATGAATCGCGAATCAGCTCGGCGGACTGGCGAACGTAGGCCGGGGTGATTTCGCTGACTGCGCGCATATCGTCGAGGGCAAATTCAAGCTCGCCCTGTGAATTTAACACCGCTAGGTAAGAACTGGTGGCGTATTCTGTGGAGCGCAGCACAGGAGAAACATCCACGCCGGCGGCCGCCACTTGCTCAAGCAGGTGATCGCCGGTCGAATCCGCGCCGACAACGGACAATAGACGCACCGGTTGGCCAAGCCGCGCCAGGTTTTCGGCGATATTGCGCGCCACACCGCCAAAAGAGGAGCGAATCTCCGCCGGGGAGGAGGAGTGCGGCGACAATTCTGCTGTCAGACGCCCAACCAGGTCTACACCAGAAGCGCCAATCACAAGAACGGGGAGAGAGGGAGAGAGTTCCATAATGTCTACATTGTACAACGAACTGGGCGAAAGACACCTACAATTACCCCATGAATTTGATACTCTGCACTTCCTTTGCAGGTAATATCTTTCCAAATCGCTTCTGATGAAGCAACTTTAAAGGTTATACCCTCTTGCGCTTCGACATAGCGCCGGATGACAGCGTTTTTATCTGTCGTATTGATCACCACCGCAACGAGGTCATTACTTTTCGGTTCGGGGGGGACTTTCATCAAGACAAAATCGCCATCAAAAATATAGGCTTTATCCATGCTGTTGCCGCTCACCCGCAGCACCAGGTAGTCCCAGGCAAAGAGCGTCTTATCCGCTTTTTCTAAAAGCTCCAAGACACACAATTGTTTATTAATCCAAAATTGGGTAGATTCGATCTGGGCGGGCTTGTCTTTGAGCAGGTCTTTGGCATCCTTACAGCCGGCGGGAATGGCGTTCAAGGCATACCAGGTTTGCAGGGCGGCCGTTTTTTGCTCAGGCAAACCGTCCAACTCAATACAGCGCTTCAGCGAGACCTCCATTTGGTCAATACAGCGTTGGTAGAGGTCACGCTCAGCGCCGGCCATTAAAACAGAACGCAGGTCACGCAGAAAGCCCAGGCTGCGCTGCCAGACAAAACTGGCTTCCTCATGATGGTCAGGCAACTGCCAAAGAACATAGCCTTTCATCCACAAAGCAATCGCCAACTCAAATCTTGAGCCATTGTAATATCTCCCAATGGCTTCGCGCAAGGCATTCAAGCAATCTTTTAAATGCCCCATATCGTAATAGGCCAGGGCGCAGCACAGGTAAATATAGCCCAAAATATAATCCTGGTAGGGTTTCGCGCCGGGATCGATCAGATCCATTTTGGTCATTTCGTTCAGGCGTTGGATCAAGCGCCAGGTTTTGGCGCGATTCATGCTCTTCACCGCATCGGTCAACTGCCCCAACAAGACCTGGGCCGAGGGACTGACGCCTTTGACCACGGCAGTGCTGCTGCGCCCGGCTTGCTCCACCCGCTCGGAGAGCCAACCGAAAACTCTGCGAATATCCAGAATATATTCTGTCAGCGGCATCTGAGTTCCCTCTTGGCGGTGGATGCAAAAGATGACAACCGGGGATCTTACGCGCCCGGCTGCGACTTTTTGGTATCTTCAACCAGCGGGATGCGTCCGATCTCGGTCATCGATTCCAAGACGCCGGCGGTGCGCGCCAGAATCATCTGGCGCAAGTTATCGGCATGATCCGAACTCAAATCTACATCCTCGAGGGCATGAAAGATGCTGATAAGCATCTCGGCCTGCGCCTCGCCGCGCGCCAGGTCGCGATAGGCCACGCGCTGCGCTTTGCCATAGGCTTCCACCACCGTGGCGCTGCCCTGCCACTTGGCGCTCCAGGTCTCATCGCGCTGCGCATCCACCGAATCGGGCAAGCCAAAATGGCCGATATCGCACCACAACAACTCTGCGCCAACATTTTTTAAACCTTCTCGTGTTCCTTTCGATTTAAGCTGATTAACAATCTCAAGGCGCGGATCCTTGTCATGACGCTTGGGGGCGGTTAAATAATCCACCTGATGTGAAGAGACGTACCCCGTAATGGCGCCTTTAATCACCCCTTCCACCGCCATCGGCCAGGGAGTCAACTTGCCATCCCCGCCCACGGCGCGGCGGTACGCCATATTGCGCATGGCCTGGATTGAAAAAGGATAGGGGTTGCTGGATTTGCGGCGCACATAAGCATCTTTTTGGCTGCTGGCGCGCAAGCGATAGCGATAGGTAATGTTGCTGACCGTAACCAAAATGCCATCTTTGCTGGTGGCGGTCACTTCTTTGACCTCGCCGGGTTGATCATCCAGGCTGCCGATCTCATCATTCAATTTCTCACGGCGCGGCACAAAATGCACACCGGCGGCGCGCACCGAGGCCGGTTCGCGCAGACGCTCGAACAAGACGATGCTGCCAGGCTGGACGCTGATGTAACCAGGGCCGCCGATGGCATCCAGGAGGTTGATCTCGCCGGGCTTGATCTGCTTGCTGCCGGCGGCAACCTCCAGATGAGGGTAGTTCCTGGCAAACAAGGTCGCCATCAGATAGTTGAACGCCGGCTTGAAGTTTTTCAATTCATAAATATCTTGCACGTAGCGCGAACCCCACCACAAAGCAAAGCCAACCGCTGCAATCGGCATCAGCCAGTAGCGCGCGGCAGACCAATTCAAAAAATGGGCGAAAATTTCGAGAAACGGCAAGGGGATGCGCAGCAGGCGAAAGAGAAAAATCTTTGTGCGCCAGTCAGTCGCCATCGCTGTGACATCTACAGTCTCGAAAATGAAGCGCCCCAGGGCCATGTAAAGAAAGGCGGCGGCAATGAAGACGCCCAGGCGCACTCGCCCCCATTGGAGATCGCCTTCCCAAAAACCATTGATAAAATACCAGAAACGCCAGAGTGGGTTTTTCATAGAACTATCTTATTAAGAAGAACAGTTACTTCTCACCAGGAGTCGGGTCGCCCGGCGGAACGGCCGGGGGAAGCTCATCGAGATTATCCACCGGAGGCGGAAGAGAAGGAGGAAGATCGTCGTCCCGAGGGGGAGGGAGCGCTTCGATCGGCGGGGGGTTCGGCGGCATCAACCAGTTGCGTAGGTTCTCCATCGTGGCGCGGGTGGTATCCGGCAGAAGCTTACGCGTCTCAGGATCGGCGGCGATGGCCTCTAAAGATTGGTAAACATTCCAGGCCAGGGCTTCTCTGGAATACTCGCTGGACTGCATGAGCTTGGCAAAGGTATAGGCCATATCGCGCTGGACTTTGGCGCGTTCAGCGGAGACAACCCGCAGCGCATTCAGTTCCTGCTGCGCCAGGGTTTCTTCTTTCTCACGCTTCCAGGAAGAGCGCCAGTAATCCAGCAAGCCATCTTTCACCCGATCCGAAATTTTGAATTCACTAAAACCGGCTGCGATCACCACCAGGCCGCGGGCGCGCAGCATCTTGGGCGTCTCGAAATTGCGCGGGGGCAAGATTTCTAGCTCTTCGGGGTTCCAAAGGTAATCTTTGGTCAAAAATCCTCCACCCTTGCGCCGGACAACCTGAAAGGACATCATGCCCTGGTTGCGCACCAATTTCATAAACATGCCCCTGACCTTGCCCAGGGGAAAATCGCTGGCGCTCTCCGGTTGAAACAAAGCATCGTAATAATATTTGGCGATCAGGTTGCGGAAGATGTCGGCAGCAATGCGCGGGGGTAGATCGCGCCAGTCCACATAGCGTTTCTCGACATCTTTTTCGAGCGATTGGGCTTTTTCAAGCGGCTGCGAGAGGATGGCGGCAAAGATGCGGTCTTTGTCGAGTTTGTAGGGAGACATCGCGCCCGGCGTAGGCTGCGGGCGGGCCGGCTTTTTGGCCGGCGGCTTTTTGGCGGCCTTTTTGCCAGGCTTCTCGCTGGCCGGCGGAGGCGCGGGAGGGCGCTTCTTTTCGGCGTCAGTGCGCTGAATAAAGCGATGGATTTCTTGTTTGTCGTCCAGATCGAGTTCATCGCTAAACTCTTTGAGGTACTTGACGCGCTTTTTCTTGCCATTCGAGTCGGTAATCACCTTCTCATCCACGGTGATGACCGAAATTTTCTCGGCTGATTCGCCGCCATCGTAAGTCACCTGCAAAAGCGGCGGCGGCTGGCTGAGCGAGAAAAGGGTAAAAACCAGGGCGCTGACCTCAATCCCATCCCGCGTCATCGCCAAGACATTGGGTTGGACGCGGTTTTGGTTGCGCAAATCCACCACTTTGCGAATGGTCTCGCCGCCGGTAAAGACAATCCCCGGCCCTTCCACGCGAAACGCTTTCTTGCTGACGTCATCGGTCGTCGCATTCACCTTGGCGCTGGCCGGGCTAAAAAAGAGTTTTCTCTCCAACACAATCGCGCTGTTCATGCCGACCAGGATCACGCCCGGCCCGCGTTTATTCATTTCCTCAGGCGAGGCGATCTTGGCGCCATCTTTGATGAAGGTTGCCGGGCCATGCTTGCCTTTGATATACAAAAGCAGGCGATCGTACACTTTGAGATGCTCGGCATGGGTTTGCACCGGCAGGACAAAATAAGAGATGACGTAGATGATGGCATAAAAGAGAACCGCAACCCCCCCCAGGCTGTAAATCAAGACCAACATGGCGCGAAATGTCTCAATGTTGAGCGGCAAGACCACATTCGGGCGCAGCAGCACACTCAAAAAGGAGCCGATCAGCACCAACACCAACCAGATCTCGCCGCGAAAGGCAAACAAATAGATCAGCGCTAAAGAGGCATAGAACGCTCTGCGCTTGAAAAGCGGGTCATTGTAAAAGCGTTTCTTGATGAGCATTTTATCGTAAATTTACAGTGTACCCAGTGATAAGCGGTTACACTAGCTAATGTTATAATAGAACAAATATTCTATCTTCCATCTCTATCATAGAAAGGTGTCTACCTCATCATGCTCTCAGTTCCTTTATCTCTGGAAAAAAGCTTCGACGCATTTGCCCGTTTCCTCCGCCTGGATGACTATCCAAACCAGCCGGAAATTGTCGAATGGCCGATGACGGAATTTGAGCGGGTGGAACAGGCGACCATGCAGGCGCTATCGTGCATGGAAGTCGAAAGAGCGGCGCTTGCCAACGCTCACCTCACCATCAAATCTGAAACAGGCCATCTGGAACCTGTCGCGGCGGCTGTACAGGAGTTCTTGCAACAACAGCCGTTTCAACTGCATGGGGAACTTACCATTCATATCGTCATTCAGCGTTGATCGAAGCCGGCCTCCTTAGTGTGAAGGGCAATCAAAATTTTCAGTCTCTAATGCTGCTGCATCAGCCAGGCGCGATTGGAGAGTTTTTCTCCTAAGTGATCACCATTGGACAGAATGCACACCGGAACGCCCAGAAGTTTGAAGCGCTCTTCCAAAGGCTGGATCGCATTCTGGCCGCCAAAGGTGATCGCATCAAGCAGGATCACGACCGGACGCAGCCCCTGGCGCACCAATTGGTCTACTTCGCCGGCCAGTTCCAAATGGCTGGCGGGGGTGATTAAAATGATGGTGCTGCCGCGCATCAAATGCTTGGCCTGGGTGGTCAACAAGCCATACATCGGCGCGACGCCATCAGCGCGCAAGATAGCCAGGGATTCCAAAATCTTGCCCAACTGGCGCGCCCCCCGATCGGGCGGGACAAGGGTCAAATACTGCCCGGCGCTGACCAGGCCCACCGAACGGTCGCGGCGCAAATAAAAGCGCGCCAGCGAGGCGGCCGCCGAAACGCCATATTCCTCGGTGGAGGGCGCCAGCGGAATCTCCACCGAGGGTCGCCAGAAATCTTCGGCGTAACTGGCATGCGCCGGCAGGGGCAAGGCCGCCTGCACCTCTTGCGACGAGTCGAGGAAAATCCAGACATCCGCCAGGGGGTCGAGTTCAAATTCCTTCACCACCAGGCGGTTGTGGCGGGCGGTGCTGGCCCAGTGAATACGGTTGAAGGAATCGCCGGGGACATAATCGCGCACGCCAGAGGCGTTGGGCGTCACCTGGTGGGTGCGGCGGCGCAGCGCCTCGCCGCCGGGCAGCAAGCCGGGCGGGTTGGGAAAGGCGCTGATTTCGGCCATCATGGGATAAACGAGGAGAGTATCGGATGGCGTATAGGAGCGGCGGACGGGGAACAAGCCAAACAAATCGCCGGAGGCCAGAACTGTAGGGCCCAAGGGAAACGCGCCGCGCTGGCGCAGGCGAGTGCGCGCCAGGTAAGAGCGCCCCTGCCGCGCCTCAATTAAGGTGAGGACGTGAGAACCTTTGGCGCCAGGCAGGGCGGATTCATCGCGCACCTCCAGCCAGAGGTGAGGCAGGCGGCTGTTGTTGTGAATGTCGAAGCGTTCCTCGAAGACCTGCCCAACCTGGGCGCGCAAGGAGCGGGCGGAACGTTCAAAATGCAAGCCGCGCATTGAGACAGCCGACCACAGCCACCCCCCTACAAAAAGCATCCCCCACAAATACGCCAGGCGGATATACAGCACGCCGCCTGTCGCGGCGGCCGCCACAAGACTGAAAGCCAACAAAAGCAAAACAACCCGCTGCGCGGCGGTCATTTATCCCTCCCGGCGCACATCGCCGCCCGGCACAGGGACGCGCGCCAGGATTTCGGACAAAATCTGGTTGGCGCTTAAGTCGCGCAAGCGCGCCGCTGGCCCCAAAATGACGCGATGGGAAAGGGTGGGCTGCACCAGGGCTTTGACATCATCCGGCAGGACAAAATCGCGCCCTTGCAAAGCCGCCCGCGCCTGGCTGGTGCGATACAAAGCCAGGCTGCCGCGCGGGCTGGCGCCCAGGTACACGTCGGCATGCTGGCGGGTCTGGCGCACGAGTTCCACCATGTACTGTTTCAAGCCAGCCGCGACGTAGATATCTTTGATCGCCTCTTGCGCCTGCGAAAGCTCGTCAAGCGCCACGACGCGCTGCAAGCGCTCGATCGGATGGTGATGCTGTTGGCGATCCAAAATATCAATTTCCTGGTCACGTTCAGGGTAGCCCAGGCGGATGCGCATCAGGAAGCGGTCCAACTGCGCCTCAGGCAGCGGGAAGGTGCCTTCATATTCAATTGGGTTTTGCGTCGCCAGGACCAAAAAAGGCCGCGGCAAAGCATGCGTAACGCCATCCACAGTGATCTGGCGTTCTTCCATCGCTTCCAGCAGCGCGGCCTGCGTCTTGGGTGTGGCGCGGTTGATTTCGTCCGCCAACACCACCTGGGCCATAATAGGGCCAGGGCGAAATTCAAATTCGCGGCTGACCTGGTTAAAGATCGAAACCCCGGTGACATCGCTCGGCAGCATGTCGGGGGTGAATTGAATCCGGCTGAAAGAGCAGCCCAAAGAGGAGGCCAGGCTGCGCGCCAGCATTGTCTTACCCACGCCGGGAACATCTTCAATTAAGAGATGTCCCTGGCAAAGCAAGCTGATCACGGCCAATTCCACTGAGCTGCGTTTGCCGATGATCACCCGTTCAATGTTGGTAATGAGTTTTTCGGTAAGAGCTTGTACTTCAGACATCGTGATGCTCCAAAGATGAAATAGGACTAGATAAATGTTATCACAATTCCCACAGAGACGCTAACCTTGTGGTACAATTTCTCTGTATATTATGAAGTTTACCCATAGAGATATGCCCCAATAGCTCAGTGGATAGAGTATTGGCCTCCGGAGCCAGGGACGGCAGTTCGAGCCTGCCTTGGGGCGCAGAAGCCAGAGATTGCTCTGGAAACACGATAGCAGGTTACTTTGTTCAGTTGCACAGGTCGTCAACGCGAAGAGGTAACCTGTTTTATTCACAGACGGCGGCAGGAACGAACTTTAAGTAGGCGTCCGTAATCCATTGCTGAACGAACTTTTGCAGCAAGCAGTTATAGAATTCTGGTTGTTATGATCACGATTGACGGTTCTCTTGGCGAGGGCGGCGGACAGGTGCTGCGCAGTTCGCTGACTCTTTCCATCCTCACCCACCAACCCATCCATCTCACCCACATCCGCGCCGGGCGCGCAAAACCGGGTTTACAGCCGCAGCATTTGCAAGCAGTGAAAGCCGCGGCGGCGGTGTGTGCGGGAAGTTTCGAGGGCGGACAGGCCGGCTCGCAAACGCTGCGCTTTTGGCCTGGCGAAGTGCGGCCTGGGCGCTATACCTTTGAGATCGGCACCGCTGGCGCGACATCATTGGTCCTTCAAACCATTTTTCTGCCCCTAACTTTTGCGGATGGGGATTCAACAGTGACGATCCGCGGCGGCACCCATGTACCTTGGAGTCCAAGTTTTCATTACCTCGATTGGCAATGGCTGCCCCACCTGCGTCAGATGGGCTGCGCGGCCAGCCTGCAACTGACCCAGGCCGGCTTTTACCCGCGAGGCGGCGGCGAGATCAAAGCGGTCATTCAGCCAGCCGGGCCGCTCAAATCCTGGGTGTCGCTGGAACGGGGGATGCTGCAGCGTATCAGCGGCCTCTCGGCGGTCGCCAACCTGGATGAAAGCATTGCCCAGCGACAAAAGCTGCAAGCCTTGCGACGGTTGGAACCGATTTGCCAGATGAGTAAAATTCGCAGTGAAACCCTTCCTTCGCCAGGCAAAGGTACGACGATCATCCTACTGGCTGAATTGGAGCGCGCCCGGCTCTGCGCCTCAGCCCTGGGAGAACCCGGCAAACGGGCGGAACGCGTCGCTGATGAGGCCGCCGAGGCCCTGGAGCGCTCTTTGAATTCTAGCGCCACGGTAGATGAACACCTGGCGGATCAACTGCTGCTGCCGCTGGCATTGGCTGCTGGTCGCTCACAATTTTGCACACCGCGTGTGACACAACATTTACTGACCAATGCCGCAATCATCCGGCAATTTCTACCGGTTCAGATTGATATTCGTGGGGAAAGCGGACAAGAAGGTATAATTTCGGTCAGTTCTCTATCCCCTTCAAACGAAAGCCTCTATGATTCCACGTCCTGACCTTACTCACATTCCTCCCGCCGTGCGGGAATATATCGAAGCCCTCGAAGCCGAGGTGGAACGACTGGGCGGTAAAGCCAGCAGCCGGCCCAAGCCGCGCCCGGCGGTAAATTTCACTGCTCCCGAAGAAGAAGAAGTTCCTCCCCTACCGCCGTTGGCGCCCGATGAGCCTCCGACCACAGTTAACCTGATCAGCATGACGGGAAACGGTCTCGCCAAGCGCACCTTGCGCCACCTGTACGGGCGGCAGCGGCGCGGCGGGATGGGCATCTTTGACCTGGATGCGCCAGCGGACGACCCGGTGGCGCTGCTGACTCTGGCTGAGAGCAGTCAGAGCTTACTGCTGTTTACGAACCTGGCGCGCACGTTTCGGCTGCCCGTCAATCTGATCCCGGAGGAAGCGGTGCGCGCCCGCGGGCAGTTGATTACCGCCAAGATGACGCTGCAAGAGGGGGAACACTTTGTAGCGGCCCTGCCAGACGAAGCTCGCGGGGCAATTGCGCTGGTCAGCCAGGAAGGCTTTGTGCGCTATTTGAGACATCACGTCTTTGGGGAATATATGAAACCGGGGGCGGCGATGTTCGACGCGCGCAAATGCGGCGAACTGGCCAGCGTCTGCCGCACGCCGGGCGACGCTGAACTGCTGATTGTGACGCGCCGTGGCAAAGGCATTCGTTTCTCAGAAAAATTGGTGCCGCCGCAGGGAGGGCCGGGCATTCGCCTGGAGACGGGCGACACAGCGACGGCGATTGTCTCGGTGGATGAAGACAGCCGCGTCTTCTTAGGCGATGCCGAGGGCCGCGGCACAATCCGCTTGATGGCAGGATTTGCCGCCAACAAAGCGGCCGGCGGCGGAGGAAAGGCGATCATGAACAGCGATTGCCTGATCAGCGCCGCGACCGTTGAAGAAGGCGGCGAAATCTTTCTGATCTCTCGCCTGAGCAAGATCATCCGCTTTATGGCGGACGAGACGCCGGCCAAAGAAAGCACAGTGCAGGGCGTTAACTGTATGATGCTGCGCAGCGATGAAGTGCGCGCCCTGTTGACAACGGTGGTTGTCTAAAGATCACCCCATGCGCCCGGTAATGTAATCTTCAGTCAGTTGTTGGGCCGGATTGGTGAAAAGGCGCTGTGTGAGGCCGACTTCCACCAATTCGCCCAACCAAAAGAAGCCGGTGATGTTCGAGACGCGCCCGGCTTGCTGCATATTGTGAGTGACAATGATGATGGTATATTCACGCTGCAGTTCGGCGATTAAGTCCTCGATATGGCCGGTAGCCACCGGGTCAAGCGCCGAACATGGCTCATCCATCAGAATCACCTGCGGCTGAACCGCCAACAAGCGCGCAATGCACAAACGCTGCTGCTGACCCAGCGAAAGGCTGAGTGCATCTTGCTTCAACTGGGTTTTGACTTCATCCCACAGCACGGCGCGTTTCAAAGAATTTTCGACGATGGCATCCAGTTCCGCACGGGAACGGGTGAGACCCAGGACGCGCGGCCCATAAGCAATATTATCGTACACCGATTGCGGGAATGGGTTCGGTTTTTGAAAAACCATGCCAACCTTGCGGCGCAGTTCTGCCAGGTCTACCCCCGGCGCGTAGATATCCTTACCCTCCAGGGTCAATGTACCGACCACGCGTGTTCCAGGAATGGTATCATTCATGCGATTCAAGCAGCGCAAGAAGGTTGACTTGCCACAGCCCGAAGGGCCGATCAAGGCTGTCACCTGGCGCGGCGGGATGTTCATGGTGATCTGCTTGAGCGCCTGCTTCGCGCCGTAATAAAAATCCAGTTTGATAGATTGGATAATAGGTTGTGTGTCCATTGGGCTAATTGTACCGTGCTTTTTCAGCTATAATACAATTTATGCAACGAATCTGGAAACCATTTTTTCTGATCCTATGGGTCTTTGTCCTGGCAAGCTGCCAGACGAACCAGGCCGCCAGCGACACGCGCCCCACGGGAAAAGGCGTTCAAAACGTTGGCTCAGATACCATGGTCAACCTGGCGCTGGCCTGGGCGGAAGCCTACCAACATGAGCACCCTGAGTTTAGCATCTCGGTGACAGGCGGCGGCAGCGGCACCGGGATTGCAGCGTTGATCAACGGGACGGTGGATATTGCCAATGCATCACGACAGATCAAAACGAACGAGATTGAGGACGCGCAAAAACAGGGCATCAATCCGGTCGAGTTTGTGGTGGCGAAGGACGCGATCGCAGTTATCGTGAATCCAGAAAACCCGGTCAGCCAGCTTACCCTGGAGCAAATCTCCGCCATCTACAGTGGGAAGATCAATCGCTGGAACGAGGTCGGCGGAGAAGACCGCCCAATTGTACGTCTCTCGCGTGAGACGAATTCAGGCACACACACCTATTTTCTCGAACAAGTGCTGCGCCTGGGGCAAAAGGGGGACAAAACCCTGTTCTCAACCGATACCCTGCTTATGCCCTCTTCAGAAGGGATCGGGATGGAGGTGATCCAGAACCCCAATGCGATCGGATATGACGGGCTAGGATATGTGACGCCTGAAATGAAGGTGATTGCCGTGGCGAAGACTGCGCAAGGGCCGTATATTCTGCCATCGGTTGAGACAGTCAATGATCACACGTACCCCATTGCACGTGATTTATATATGTACACCGCCGGTGAACCAATTGGCGAGGTTAAAACGTATATGGAGTATATCGCTTCTGCCGAAGCGCAAGCGATCGTCGAAAAGCTAGGGTTTGTCCCTATCTTGCCCTGAAGCCAAACCGCGACCCGGTGAATGAGGAAAGAGTATTGTATGAATTTTGGACGATGGATGCCGCAGCAAACCGAACAGTGGCGCGAGATGTTGATCAACTGGCTGATCAAAATAAGTGGGTATTCAGCAATTGTCTTTGTGACCTTGATTTTCTTCTTCTTGATTCGCGAAAGCCTGCCAGGCTTTAGCCCAGAGACTTTTAGCCGGCTGGCTGGCTCGCGCTGGTATCCGATTGAACAATATTATGGCCTTGCGCCGCTCATCGCGGGTTCGATCATGGTAACGTTGGGCGCGGCGCTGGTTGCCATCCCCTTGGGGCTGGGGACAGCGATTTTCATTGCGGAGATCGCGCCGCGCTGGGTGCGCGAAATCTTGAAGCCGCTGGTAGAAATCCTGGCCGGGCTGCCCTCGGTTGTGCTGGGCTTTTTGGGCATTTTGTCGCTTTCGCCCTGGGTGCGCGAGACGATGAACCTGCCCACCGGCCTGACGGCGTTCAGCGGGTCGCTGTTGTTGGGGATGACCTCCCTGCCCACCATCGTATCCGTCGCCGAAGATGCGCTGGACGCGGTGCCGCGCAGTTATCGTGACGCCTCGCTGGCGTTGGGCGCGACAGAATTGCAAACCATCTTTTTGGTCACCTTGCCGGCGGCGCGTTCGGGAGTGTTTACGGCGGTGATGCTCGGCTTAGGCCGCGCCATCGGAGAAACCATCATGGTAATGATGGTGACAGGCAACGCGGCGATGATCCCCAACAGCCTGTTTTCGCCGGTGCGCACGATGACCGCCACCATCGCCGCCGAGATGGGGGAAGTCGCCAAGGGCAGTGAACATTATCATGTCTTGTTTCTGATCGGCCTGACCTTATTTGTGATCTCGCTGCTGGTCAACCTGACCGCATCGAGCGTGATTATGCGCCAGCAAAAGCGCGCCGAACGGGTGCTCTCATGAACAAATCTGTGTTTGCCCGCCAGCTCACCCAAAAAATCGGCTACGGGCTGCTGACTTTGCTGACGCTGCTGACCGTGCTGCCGATCCTCTATATCATCGGGCGGATTTTGCTGCAAGGAGCGCCGGCGGCGCTATCGTGGGAATTTCTGTTCACCTTTCCGCGCGATGGCATGAAAGCGGGGGGCATCTGGCCGGCGATCGTTGGCACGATCTACCTGACCCTGGGCACGGCGCTCTTTTCGGTGCCGCTCGGCCTGGGAGCAGCCATCTACCTTTCCGAATACGCCCCCAACAACCGCTGGACGCGCTTAATCCGGCTGGCGATCATTAACCTGGCGGGCATCCCATCGGTGGTTTATGGACTGTTTGGCCTGGGTCTGTTTGTTCTATTTCTCAAACTGGGCGTCAGCATCCTGGCCGGCTCGCTGACGCTTTCGATTATGACCCTGCCAGTCATCATCAGCACCGCCGAAGAAGCGCTGCGCGCGGTGCCGCAGGCCTTTCGCGTGGTCAGCATCTCGCTTGGAGCGACGAAGTGGCAAACCATCCGGCGGATTGTGCTGCCCCAGGCGCTGCCGGGCATCTTGACGGGAGTGATTTTGGGATTGGAACGCGCCGCAGGGGAGACGGCGCCGATCCTGTTCACAGCCGCCTCCTTTTTCTTGCCGCGGCTGCCCGGCTCGCCGTTGGATGCAACCATGGCGCTGCCGTATCATCTCTTTGTCATCTCCACCCAGGTGCCGGGCATGCCCCTGCGCATCCAATTTGGCACGGCGCTTGTGCTGCTGGTTTTTGTCTTGAGCATGAACCTGGCAGCCACGGTCATCCGCTCGCGGGCGCGGGCGGCCAGGCAATGGTGAACCCAATGAACAAAGTAACCATTGAAAATCTTTCTCTTGAATATTCAGATGGCGCCGAGTCGCTGCGCGGGATCAATCTCAATATCCCGGCCAATGCCATCAGTGTGCTGTTTGGGCCGGCGGGCGGGGGCAAATCCTCTTTGCTGCGCATCCTGAATCGCTTAAACGATCTGGCGGATGTCAAAACGGTGCGCGGCAAAGTGTTGATTGATGGGCAAAATATCCTGGAGCCTGGGGTGGATGTGATCGCCCTGCGCCGCAAAGTGGGGATGGTCTTCGCCCGGCCCGTGCCTTTGCCGTTGAGCATGCGCGCCAACCTGACTTATGGGCTGGAACTGGCCGGGGAACACCGCGCGGCGGTGTTGGCGGAGGCGGTGGAACGCAGTCTGACCCAGGCGGCGCTGTGGGACGAGGTTAAAGATCGCCTGGATGAACCCGCGGCGGCGCTTTCGGGCGGGCAGCAGCAGCGTTTGTGCCTGGCGCGCGTCCTGGCGCTGCAACCTGAAATTATTATGCTGGACGAGCCGACTTCGGGCCTGGACCCCATTTCAACCAGCAAGGTGGAGGCTTCGCTGCAAAAGCTGAAAACGCAATACACTATCATTCTAGTACCCCATTCTGTCCAGCAAGCAGCCCGCACCGCGGATTACGCCGGGTTCTTCTTGCAAGGAGAGCTGGTGGAGTGGGCGCCGGGCCGAGCGATTTTTTCCACCCCCCGCGATAAACGCACGGAGGATTACGTAGTAGGACGGTTTGGATAGCAGGAGGAGCTATGACGCGTGAAAATTTCGATCGCGAGATTGCCCAAATCCAGGATCAGGTCATGTTGATGGGCAATATGGTCAATGAAGCCGTGACACAGTCCGTCGAAGCGCTGCGGCAGCATGACCGGAAGAGCGCCCGCAAAATCCAGGCGGACGATCAGTTGATCAATGAAAAACGTTATGAAATTGAGTCCAATACGCTGATTCTGATCGCCACGCAGCAGCCCATGGCGCGCGATTTGCGCTTGCTGGCCGCCATTTTGGAAATCATCACCGAACTGGAACGCATCGGCGATTATGGCAAAGGAATCGCTCGGATTGTCACGCTGATCGAATCCAAAGACCTGGATATGCCCAAGAGCGAATTTAAACAGATGGCGAAGCTTGGGCTGGAGATGCTGCAAAAAGCCCTGCAAGCCTTCCTGGCGCGGGATGTCGAAGCTGCCCGCGCGATCCCGGCGCTGGACGATAATGTAGATGATCTCTATAATCGCGTCTACCGCAAGCTGATTAAGCAAATGATGGCGAACCCGGCTTTGATTGACGATCTCAACCGCCTGATGTGGGCGGCGCACAACCTGGAGCGCCTCGCTGACCGCGTGACCAATATTTGCGAACGGATTGTTTTTGTGGCGACAGGTGAAATTAAAGAACTGGATCACTCCAATAACTCTCTGCAAGGCGATGAAAGGAAAGGTTGAGCTATGTGTTCAAGCAAAACGTTGATGTTCCTTGGGGCGGGGGCGCTCTTCTTGCTCGCGCTGCCCATCGTAGGATTTGGCCTGATCTATATCTGGGGATCGTTCAGCCCGCAGGGTCAGCAAAACTGGGCGGTGATCGGCGCGATGACCGTCTGCGTCGGTGTGCTGTTAATTGCGGGGGGAATCGCCTTGCTCTGGCTGGCTTCGCGCGCCGCCGCCAGCCAGGCGGCGCAAAATGTGACGTTGAAAGTAGACTTGCCCGGCAATGTCAGTTTGGATGCGATGAAATGCAAAGCCTGCGGCGGTGTATTAAGCACGGACAATATCCAAATGATCAACGGCGCGCCCGTGGTAAGCTGCCCTTATTGCAAAACGACTTATCAGTTGACCGAAGAGCCAAAATGGTGACCGCGTTGGATGGCGCGGCGAGTGAAACGGATAACTTTCTTCTGCGTTTTACAATGTATGGAGGCCTCTGATGCGTAAATTTTTGACGATCGTCTTTCTCCTTGCCCTGGCAGTGGGGTATACTGCCCTTTTCTCGGCGACCGATCTCGCGCGCGCCGAAACTTACTACTTCCGCCTGACCCAAGAAACGGTCAATATATTTTGGAACAGCGATGGGACGCAGTCGCTGGATTATGTGTTAGTCTTCGAGAACAGCCCGACGGCAGACAACCTGGCCTATGTGGATCTGGGTCTGCCCAACGGCAATTTTGATATGGGGACGATCTATGCAGATGTAGATGGCAAACCCATCACCGATATTACCACCTCTGGCTACCAGGGCAGCGGCTCTGGGGTGGCGCTAGGGTTGGGGAATTACGCGATCAGACCGGGCAAGGTTGGGCGCGTACATGCGTTTGTCGGCGTCATCCAAAAGGTGTTGTACGAAGACTCCAGCGATAATACCTACGCCAGCGCGGTGTTCGCGCCGGTCACTTTTGGTTCGCAATATATGTACGGCGAGACCGATCTGACCGTCACCTTCCACCTGCCGCCGGGCATGGCCCCGGAGGAACCCCGCTGGCACGAGGATAAAACCGCGGATGGATTCCCCAAGCAGCCGAGCAGCGTATACGATGCCGAAAGCCGGGTCACTTACACCTGGCGCAATGCCCACGCGGACGCATCCAAACAATACACCTTTGGCGCATCCTTCCCACTGAAATATGTGCCGGAATCGGCCATTGTGCGGGTAACGTTTATTGATGTGATCCTGGGCGGCATTCTGATGATTGTTGGCGCAACATCGGAACTTTGCATCCCGGTACTTGTGATCGGCGGTTTCTTTGGCCTGGTCGGACTCAGCGCCTACAGCGACCGGAAGCGGCGCATGCAATACCTGCCGCCCAAGATTTCGATCGAGGGGCATGGCATCAAACGCGGCCTGACCGCCATTGAAGCAGCGGTGCTGATGGAACAGCCTCCCGACAGCATCTTGACCATGATTTTGTTTGCGCTGATTAAGAAGAACGCTGCCGAAGTGGTCAGCCGTGAGCCGCTGGAAATCAAGAAGATCGAGCCGATGCCTGAAGACCTGCGTTACTATGAAAAAGAATTCATCAACGCTTTCGACGAAAAAGGCGCGGCGCGCCGCCGTGCGCTGCAAGATACCATGATTCATCTGATCCGGGCGGTCTCAGAGAAGATGAAAGGCTTCAGCCGCAAAGAGACTATGGCCTACTACGAGGATATCCGCAAGCGCGCCTGGGCGCAGGTCGAAGCGGCCAATACTCCTGAAGTGCGCAGCCAGAAATTTGATGAGGTGATGGAATGGACGATGCTGGATCGCGATTTCAACGACCGCACGCGCGATGTCTTCCGTCACCAACCGGTGTATGTGCCGGTCTGGTGGGGACGCTACGATCCAGGCTACCACCGCCATACCGCCACGCCAAGCTTCAACCGGCCGTCTGCGCCGAGCATCAGCAGCGGAGGCGGGCTGCCAAGCGTACCGGGGGCCGACTTCGCGGCTTCGATGGTCACAGGGGTGCAGAATTTTGCCGGCAGTGTGATCGGCAATGTGAATGATTTTACCAGCCGGGTGACGCAAAGCACGAACCCGGTACCTGTCTCAACCAGCAGCGGGGGCAGCGGCGGCGGTGGGCGCAGCGGCGGAAGCAGCTGCGCCTGTGCTTGCGCCTGCGCGGGGTGCGCCTGCGCCTGTGCAGGGGGAGGACGTTAAGCTCCTGGCAGCCGGAAAAGCGAAAAAACAAATGGGTGAGATTCAGATCGAACGAGTGACTACTGTTACCGATGAACTGATGGCAGCTTTTGAACGCCTGATGCCGCAGCTTTCCCCGCAGGCGCGGCTGCCGGAAAGGGATACTTTGGCGCAGATTGTCGCCAGCCCAACGACTACTCTCTATATCGCTCGCGATGCCGGCGGGACGATCACCGGCGCGCTAACGCTGGCGATCTACCGCACCCCCCTGGCGCTGCATGCCTGGATCGAAGATGTGGTGGTAGATGAGAAGATGCGCGGGCAGGGCATTGGGGCGGCTTTAACGCAGCGCGGTCTCGAACATGCCCGTGCGGCCGGCGCAAAGAGCGTTAACCTGACTTCGCGGCCGGCGCGTGAAGCCGCCAACCGTTTATATCAAAACCTGGGTTTTGTGCGTTGGGAGACCAACGCCTACCGTTTCAATTTTAAAGAATAAAAGCGAAAAAAGGATGATGAACTGGGTAGCGGTGCAGGTCAAAAAAATCATCGGCGCCGGGCGGGCGGCCAGCAGCAGTTGGCTGCCAGGCCAGGCAGGGCAAACGACCCTGGCGCAGCCGGGCGCGGCGCGCAGCGGCCAGGCGGCAGGCGAGGCCCGGCTCTACCACTATCAAATTGAGGCCCCCGGTGAAAAAACGCGCGCCCACTTGCGCATTGACCCCGATGGCAGCGGAGTTTTGTTGATTAACGCCAGCCGCGTGCTGCACCTGAATCCCACGGCGGCGGCTATGGCCCACTTAGCGCTTGAAAAGACCCCTGAAGCGCAGGCCATCCAGGCCATCCGCGCCGCATACACCGTCAGCCGGCAGCAAGCCGCCTCCGATTACCAGGCATTCAACCAACAGCTCACTGAACTGCTGCGCCCGGATGGGGCATGCCCGCTGCACGATCTCGATCTTGAGATCGCTGCTCCGTTTAGCGCCCGCCCCTCCGCCCCGTATCGCATGGATCTGGCGCTCACCTATCGCTGCAATAACGATTGCGCGCACTGCTACAACCCACGTTCGAGCAGCTCGCGCCGGCCCAACGGCGAGGCCAGTTCGCCTTCTCTGGTCATTGGGACGCAGGCCAACGAGCTAGACACTGCGGATTGGAAGCGGATTCTCGATCAACTTTGGGCGATTGGGGTGCCGCATATCATCTTCACCGGCGGCGAACCTACCTTGCGCGCCGATCTTGCCGGGTTGATTGCTTATGCCGAGGGTTTAGGACAGATCACAGGACTGAATACAAACGCCCGCCGCCTGCACGATTCGCGCTACCTGCAAAGCCTGGTGGATGCCGGCCTGGATCATGTGCAGATCACCGTAGAATCGCACGATCCGGCCATTCACGATCAGATGGTAGCCTGCCACGGCGCCTGGCAGCAGACTATCGCCGGGCTGCAAAATGCACTGCAAAGCCGGTTGTATGTGATGACCAATACCACGCTCTTGCAAGAGAACAGCCCCTACCTGGGCGAGACGCTGGATTTTCTGGCGCGCCTGGGTGTTCCAACCGTGGGGTTGAACGCGCTGATTTATTCAGGGCGAGGGGCGGTAGTCGGCAGTGGAATCCCGGAAAAAGACCTGCCGCCGCTGTTGGAAGTGGCGCGCGCGAAGACTGAGGCGCAGCGCCAACGACTGATCTGGTATACACCGACCCAATATTGCCATTTTGACCCAATGCAGCTTGACCTGGGGGTTAAGGGATGCACGGCGGCGCTCTATAATATGTGCATCGAACCGAATGGCGATGTGCTGCCCTGCCAGTCTTATTACCATGCGCTAGGCAATCTGCTGTGCGACCCGTGGGAAAGTATCTGGCAGCATGATCTGTCCATCAGCCTGCGCGAGCGACGCTTGATCGAGGCGAAGTGCCAGGATTGTGCGCTGCTCTCCGAATGCGGCGGTGGATGCCCGTTAACCATTGAAAAAACGATACCTGATTTTAAGACTCGCTGCGCGCCAGACAGCAAAAGGAGTACGGAATGAAGACAAAGACATTGAGCCTCAAACAGGCGATTAAACGCTGGTTTACGCCGCCAGAAGCGCTTACCGCAGGCAGCTATCATTTTCAAGCTCCGCCTGACGCCCCAGCGCCTTATCGCCTGCACCTGCGCCTCGAGCCAGATCGAAGCGGGGTATTCATTATCAATGCAGCGACCGTGCTGCATCTGAATCCGACGGCGGCTGAATATGCCTATCACCTGGTGCAAAACACGCCGGAGGAAGAGGTCGCCAGCGCCATCTCCAGGCGCTACCGGATCAATCCCACCCAGGCGCACCAAGATTTTGTCAAGTTCAAGGAACAGATTCAAACGCTGATCAGCACACCCGACCTCGATCCGGTCACTTTCCTGGATTTCGACCGCCTTAACCCTTATTCACAAGAGATCTCCGCTCCCTATCGCCTGGACTGCGCGCTCACTTATCGCCTGCCGGAAGGCGCGGATGCAGCCTACGCCCCTACCAAACAGGTTGACCGCGAACTGGACACCCGTGAGTGGGAAACTATCCTGGACAAGGCCTGGGAGGCCGGCATTCCGCATGTAGTGTTCACCGGCGGCGAGCCAACCTTGCGCGAGGATTTGTCCGAATTAATCCGCTATGCTGAACAAAAAGGCATGGTTTCGGGTTTGCTCACCGACGGGCAGCGCCTCGCCGATCCAGAGTACTTGGATATGCTCTTGCAAACCGGCCTGGATCACATTATGCTCAATCTGGATGTAGATAATTTAGCCGTCGCGGCGGCAGTCAAAAATACCCTGGCGGCCGATGTGCACCTGGTGGTGCATCTCACGATCACAGCCCAAAACGCGGCGCGGGCCTCGTGGCAGCTTGAGAAATTACAGCAAAGCGGCATCACCGCGCTGTCACTCAGCGCCGCCGAGGCCAGCTTGCAGCCTGCTCTACAAGCCATGCGTGAACACAGCGCGGCTCTGGGGATGTCATTGGTCTGGGATCTGCCAGTGCCTTATTCGGCGTTTAACCCGGTCAGTCTTGAAACCGCGGCTGAGGAGCAGCCATCGGGGGCTGGACATGCCTGGCTCTATGTGGAACCGGATGGGGACGTTTTACCGGCGCAGGGGATCAACCGTGTATTGGGCAACCTGCTGCGCGATCCGTGGAATGCCATCTGGCAAAATAGTGAACGGCGCGGCCAGCGTCAATAACGTTTTCCCGACTATTACTTGCTGAAGGAGTTTGAAAATGGATCAAGATAAAAAGCACCTCTCTATCGTCACAAGGCATCTTGTTTCCCGCTGGCTCATTTTTGTGGGTGTAATCCTGGCCGGGCTGCTGTTTGCGGGCAGCTTTTTGCAAGGCGCGAATGTGAGTACGGCAGCCGCCAACGCCACCGAGCCGCCGGCGGTGCAGCAACAGCCGGCTGCGACGCTTGCCGACCTGCAAATTGAAACCACAGTCGAAGGGCCAGATTCCTCAGACAAGGTGCGCCCCGGTGAACCGCTGATTTACACAATTCGCTACACAAACAACCGCAGCACGGCCATTTCGGGGGCGCTGATTAAAGACACCCTGAGCGATGAAACTTTAAAAGGTTTGGGACGACAGCATTTCGACTGCACGTATACCAGCACCCCCTCATTACCCGAATCGTCTTTCACATGCGACGCGACGGCCATAGGCTTCGAGATGCAGTGGAGCAACTTAACCATCAACGGCAACAGTTCTGGTACGATCGTTTTGCATACCACGGTATACACTAGCCCAGAACCCAGCCTGCTGATCGCCAAGCCGATGCTCCTGGGGAACTCAGTTGAGATCAGCGCGCCTGGCGCGGTCGGCAGCATAGACGATACTTCGATCACGATTGTAGGGCCGCTGTTGAAGCTTGAAAAGGTCGCCGCGCCGGCGATAGTCCTGCCGGGGCATTATTTAGTATATACAATGACTGCTTCCAATGTGGTGCGCGCCGATTCGATCCGCGCCACCAATGTGGTGATCAGCGATGTGCTGCCAGAACGATCGTATTTTGTGGATGCGACCCATGGCGGCTATTATGATCGCGTCAATAATCGCGTGGTGTTTCAATTGAGCGAAGCGCTCGACCCGGGAGAAAAGAGCGTCGTCTCCTTCCGCGTCCTGGTAAACCCGAACACCCAGTCCAATCTCTCGATCACCAATGCAAAAGCAGAATATGTGATCCGAGCGCAGGAAATAAAAATCAAAGACGTGCTGGGGAGCAAATCAATCACGGTCAAAGTGGGCAAGGTGCTGCAAAAAACCGCTGTCGCCGCGACGATGAAAGGCGCGATCCCCTACATTTTTCCAAGTGAAGAGGTCACCTATACCATCACAGTGTATAACCCCTATACTGATACCTTAACCGGGATTGCTGTCACTGATACCCTGCCGGGCAACCCTGATCCCTTCATTTATGTCCGCATGGCAGATACGAACGCCCCGCCGACAATTCTGGAGGAGGGACGCAAACTGGCCTGGACGCTTGAAAGCATCCCGGTAGGCGGCTTTACCACGCGCTCGTTTGTTGTACGCATCCCCCGCAACACGATCATCCCGGATAACAAAACGTCTTACGATTACAAAAACATTCTCGACGCATTTCACCCCAAGGTGAAGTTTTTCACCGAAAAAGGTCTGGCAACCGTCAGAGTCAGAGCGGCCCTGGTGATCACCAAAGCGGTATCTATTGCCAGGCCGCAGCCCGGCCAAACCATCATCTATACCGTCACGCTCAACAATCAAGGCGTCTATCCCCTGTATGGCCTGCGGATTACCGATACCATCGCCATTGACCCCGATCGAGGCAGTTACTTCTTGCGAATGCTCAACGGGCCAGATCCGCTGCTCGATTACAACAAAAATCCGATGGTGTGGGATGGAATAGACTTGAACAGCCGCCAGGCGGCGCAACTGATCTTTGAGGTTTACCCGGATGGACACTGGCTGGACAAATATTGCAACCGGGTAGACGCCTCTGAACGCGGCGATGGGACAACCACGCCGACGGATATTCCCAGCATTACGAACAAAGCCTGTATTGTGATCGATTCGCCAGTAAAGTTGATCAAAACGGTTGAGCCAGATGAGATCTTCCCTGGCGATACAGTGGAATACACGATCAGCATTTACAACGACACCCTGCAAGACACCTGGACAATTGATCGGATTGTAGACAGCCTGCCGCCCGGATTCAACCAGGTGAATGTGGGCAACCCGGCAGTGATCGAGCTCAGCCCACCGGAGGATATTCTCCCCGGCAGCCAGATTGACCTGCCATTCAGCGTGGTGGTCTCGCCGGAGGAATTGAACTGCGCCGACTTGCCCAAAACCTATTGGAACCCGGCCAAGGCGATCGCGGTGCATTTCACCGCGCCGATGACCATCACCGGTTATAATCCGTCCGCGTTGGCGCCGCTGAAGATCAACCCGCATGTGGTCTCGGACCTGATCCCGCAGCGCCAGGCGGTGCTGCCCGGCTCTTATGTCACTTACACCTTAAGCCTGTTCAACGGCTCGTCTGTCGCGGCGCAAAATGCCACTGTAAGCGTCAATCTACCCGCCGATGTGATTTTCGTTAAAATGATCGGCGATAATGATCCAAATGTGGACTATGTCGCGACAGTTGAGGGCACTCTGGTTACGTGGGATGGGGTCAATATTGCCCCGGTCAGCGAACTGCAAATCTATTTCCAGGTGCAAATTGCAGAAAATGCATCTTATGGCGTCAAGACGCCAACCTTGCAAGCTTCCGCAACGGGCGTCTGCTTTGGCAAGTTGGCTACGGGCGACGATCCGTTAGGCACCGGCAAGATCAATGTGGTTGAAGAAGTCGTCATCTTAAGCAAAAAGCACCTGATGAAAACTGTGCCGGTTGACTCTTTGGTGGATTACACGCTCAGCATCCGCAATATTGACGCTTACTCTTACAGAGTCCAACTGGTCACAGACACGCTCCCGACTGGTTTTACTTTTGTGGATATGCTTGTCGGGCCACAGCCGGTCCAGCAAATCGGCAATCAGTTAGTCTGGCAAAATGTTGATGTAGGCGGCAAAGCGACTGTCACCTGGAAAATCCGCCTGAAGTCGGCCACTTTGTTCAATTACTACTTGAACTATTTGAGCGCTTACAGCCGTGAAACGCCGATCAAAACCACCTCTGATTCAGATCTCAAAGAGGCGCTAGATGATCTACGCGGCGGTGTGTTGGTCTACCCGGTATTGGCCGTGATTAAAGAAAGCGGGGTGACAGAAACGGTGGCTGGAACGGTTGTCCCGTACACGATCACCCTGATCAATCAGAGTGATGTCAGCTATAACCAGGTAATGGTCACAGACACCCTCCCGACTGGCTTCACGTTTGTCAAGGTACACCCCGGCACTTCCGCGCCATCCTTCGTCAGCAGCGATAAAGCAATCGTTAGTTGGAAAGGATTGACCCTGCCAAAAAGCACCGGCAAGATCGTCCTGATCATAGATGCTAAGATTGACAGGAGTACGCCGCCAGGCGCTTACTTCAATAATGTCGAGGCCAGCAGCCCAACGGGGAGCATCCCCAACATTGGGCCAACAGCACTTGTCTCCGTCACGCCGGCGCCGCTGCCGAAAGCTTCCGCCTCGATGGAAGTCCGCCCGACGGTAGTGGCTCAAGGCGGGGTGGTGACGTATACCATCACCCTGGCGCACAGTTATGACGCCGCCATCGGTCAGATCACCATCACAGATACCCTGCCGGCCGGTTTCAGCTATTTGAAAACGCTCACCGGCCCGGCGCCGGCGGCTGAAGGGAGGCAGCCAGTCTGGCGC